>NZ_JBEZYA010000006.1:284008-406035 GCF_040638295.1 Actinoplanes sp. NPDC026619 | reverse complement strand
ATTCCGAACCCGGAAGCTAAGCCCTCCAGCGCCGATGGTACTGCACTCGGGAGGGTGTGGGAGAGTAGGACGCCGCCGGACTCAACGTGACAGAAGGCCCACCCCGGTCGGGGTGGGCCTTCTGCATTTCCGGACTTTGCTCGTGCCTTGGTGGTTGGCTTGATGCCATGGACGCCTCGGCGCGTGAAGCGAGCGGACAGCAGGGCGACATCGAAGACGATGTTCCGATGGTGCGGCTTTGTGCCGGCGGACTGCCGGATCGGGCGGCAAGCAACTTTGCGGCGGTGATCGCTCGCGCAGCCCGGGTTCCGACCGCAATGATTCAGCTGACCGACGACGGTGAGATGCTCAGGCTGTTCGGCGCGGTGGGGGTGCCCGCCGAGTGGGCGCAGATCGGGCGTACGCCGATTACTTCGACCATGGCCGGCTTGGTCATCGGTCACGAGCATCCGATCATCGTCGCGGACATCGCTGACGATCCACGGGTGCCGCCGTATGCGCCCGCCCGCGAGCTCGGCGTACGCGGGTATGCCGGGTTTCCGATCCGTGATCCACAGCAGCACATTGTCGGTGTCTGCACCGTCTTGGATTTTCAGACCAGGACTTGGTCGCCCGAGGAGCTGGCCGCGGTCGATGAAGGCGCACAGGCGTGTACCGCCTTTGTCGCCGAATGGCAGGCACGAGCCCATGCCGATACCCAGCGGCGCTTCCTCGACGCACTGTTGCAGGGTCTGCGGACCGGCGTTGCGGCATGCGACGAGCGCGGTCGGTTGGTCTTCGTCAATGAGGTCATCCATCGGTTGTCCGGAACCATCTCAATCGGCGCGCCGATCCAGGATTGGACTCAGTACAGCAACGTGACCGACGCTCAGGGCCAACCGTTGCCGGGCGAACGATTGCCGTTGCTCCGGGCCTTGCGCGGCGAGTACCTGCGGGACATCGACCTCACGGTGACGCGCCCCGGCGGGCACCCTCGTACAGTGAGCGCCGATGCACAGCCGATCACCGGTGCCGACGGGCGGCGGCTGGGCGCCGTGGTCACCATCCGGGACGTCACCGAGGAGCGGCGTGCGGCACGGTTCCAGGACGTGGAGCGGACCGTGCTGGAGGCGCTCGGCCGAGGTGATGGCCTCTACGACATGGGTGCTTCGGTTCTCGCCTCGATCAGTGCCGGCTTCGGCTGGCCGAACGGCGAACTATGGCAGGTCGACCCGGATGCCGACGCGCTTTTGCTGGTGGCCCGATGTCCTGGGAGTGCACCGGTCGCCGATCTGGCGCAGGCCGGGCACGACGTGCTCACCGGCGCTGCCTGGCGGACCGGAAAGCCGGTGTGGACCGGCGACATCGGTGGCCCGGAGACCTCGGTGCGGCCGGAGATCAACTTGGCGGTGCCCGCCATTTCCGGTCGGCGGGTCCTGGCCGTCCTGTCTTTCGCCGCCGACATGCCGGACGGACCGGCGACGCGGGTGGTGGAACTACTCAGCGGGCTTGGCGCCCGTATCGCCGAGTTCCTGGAGCGACGCCGGGCCGAAGAACTCACCCTGGCGCTGGCTCGAAGCAGAGACGAATACCTCGCGTTGGTCGATCATGAGCTGCGCACGCCGTTGACTTCGATCGCAGCCTACGTCGGCATGATCCGCGATGCGGACCCAGCCACGATAGTCGACGACTTACCCGACCTGATTGATGTTCTCAGCCGCAACAGCGACACTCTTCGGCACATTTTCGATCAGCTCCTCGACCTCGCTGCTCTCGACGGAGGGCACGCGAAGATGATTCACCAGCCGGTCGACATGGCCGAAATCGTGACCGCGGGCGTACAGGCGGCGCAGGCGGCGAAAACCTTCACCGCGACCAACCTGACTGTCGATGTCCGCGCTGACGGCTCGGCCCACGGTGACGCGTCTCGACTGCGACAAATGGTCGATGAATTGATCGACAACGCCGTGAGACACACCCCGGACGACGGCGACATCGCTGTCGTCCTGACCCGCCCGGCCGCGACCATCGTCGAGCTGACCGTTACCGACACCGGCATCGGGATTCCGGCAGACGAACAGGAGGGGATCTTCACTCGGTTCCGCCGTTCGGGGCGTACGCGAGAGCATCGCATCCCCGGTCACGGGCTGGGCCTCGCCATCAGCCGGGCCATCGTTGAAGGGCACCGCGGCAGCATCCAACTGGCTTCTACCGAAAAAGGTGGCACTCGGGTCACGGTGCGGTTACCCGTCGTAGCCCGCTGAATGCAGCACGCGTTCGACGGTCGCGACGAGTTCCTTCGGCGCGAACGGTTTGGAGAGAATGGCCGTAGCCTGCGCCGCCGCCGGCCGCTCGTCGCCCGGTGTCAGACTGCCGCTGACGAAGATCACCGGGAGATCCATCGTGGCCGGATCCGAACGGATTGCCCGGCACAGCTCGACGCCGGACATCACTGGCATGTCGATATCGCTGACTACAGCAGCCGGCCCATGCTCGCGCACCGCCTGCAGGGCCTCGGCTCCGTCGGCAGCCTCGATGACCGTGTAGCCGGCTCGGCTGAGGATTCGTGCGGCGATCATGCGAATATCGCCGTCGTCTTCCGCCAGTACCAAGATTGTCATGCCGCTCCCGCAACGTAGTTACGCCGACATTATTCCGGCAAAACGTCACTCCCACATGATGTAGGTCCTCGTGTCGTACTCGTTTGTCCAGACGGCCGTTACCGCGGCGATGTGTGGCCCGCCGCCGGGGTGAACTGGTGAAACGCCGTCCCCCGGATACCGGAGCGAGATCGGGACCGTGCACAGGTACTCTATGATCGCGGGCCGCTAGCTCAATGGCAGAGCTGAGGACTTTTAATCCTTAGGTTCGGGGTTCGAGTCCCCGGCGGCCCACAAGTGGTTGGGTGCAATGTGTTCGCGGAGAGCGCGGACCAGCACCACTTGTCATCTCTGCTCCGGGGGCCCGAGCCCCCGGATGCCCCGCGGTGCGGCGCCTTCTGCTCGGTTCGGTGCCGGGGGGCCGGAAGCGCGACTGGAAGTGCGACTGGAGTGGTCTGAGTCTTTCCTCGCGTGGTGCATGACCGATCGACGAATACCGTCGCCCCCGCATAGGCTCTGCCGCTCGGTGAATGTGGGGGCTACGGAAGGCTGACAGATGCCGAACTTCTTGGTTGACGTTCGGAGTGACGTCGACGGGAGTCTTGTGGTCACGCCACAGGGTGCGCTGGACGCGGAATGCGCCGTGCAGTTCCGTCAGACGCTGGTGCATGCGGTTCGTAAGCTGCGGCCGCTGCGGCTGGTCGTCGACCTGGCCGAGGTGGCCGCGATCGACCCGATCAACCTGGGCACCCTGGCCGCGCTCTGCGACCTGGCCGACGACCATCGCGTGGTCGTCTTCCTGCCGAACGCCTTAGCCGAGATTGCCACCGAGCTGCGTGCGGCCGGTGTCCCGGCCCAGCGCCTCCGCCGGCCGGACACGATCAACGCCTGAGACTCCGTGGGCGGCCAGGAAGCCGGTCACCGACGCCGACCAGGGAAACTTCTCCGCCTGGGCGCGGGCCGCTCGCCGGCGTGCCTCCATCGGGCGGGACAGGATGTCCACGATGGCCGAGACATAGCCGGCGTCGTCGGCGGCCAGGCCGGCTGTGCCGATCACCTCCGGCAGCGCGCTCTCCGAGCTCACCACGACCGGAGTTCCGCTGGCGAGGGTCTCCAGTGCGGACAGGCCGAACGTCTCGATCGGGCCGGGCGCGATCGCCACGTCCGCGGAGGCCTGCAGGGCGGCCACTTCGAGCGGGTCGCTGAGGTGGCCGAGGAAGCGCACCGGCAGGCCACGGGTGGCGGCCTCCTCCTGCAGTGCGTTGCGGAGCGGTCCGGCTCCGGCGACGACGAGCACCGCGCGTACACCCAAATGGCGCAAGCCCTCCAGGGCCGCAAGTGAGCGGCGGGGTTTCTTCTCCGGCGACAGCCGGCCGCAGTGCAGCAGCAGCACGTCGTCGGGGGCGGCCCAGCGGGCCCGCATCGCCGGATCGTGCCGGGCGGGGGTGAAGCGTTCCAGGTCGACGCCGAGCGGGACCAGGTCGACCGGCTTGCCGATGCGTTCGAACTCGCGGGCGGCCCACCGGGTCGTGCAGACGATCTTGTCGTGGTCGGCGGCGGTGCGGCCGTTGAGCAGGTCGGCGACGCGGCGACCGGAGGCCGGGCCGAACAGGCGCAGCAGGCCGTCGAGGCTCTCGTGCGACACCATCATCGATGGGACGTCGTGCCGTTGCGCCCATCGGCCCAGCCAGCGCAGTGTGGTGCGGTCGGAGATCTCCAGCCGGTCGGGGCGCAGTGAGCGGAGCGTCGCAGCCAGGCGGCGGCGGTCCAGCAGTACGCGATAGCCGCCGAGGCCGGGCAGGTAGGCGCCGGGCAGCGTGATCACCCGGCCCTGTTCGGTGGCCGAGTCGGAAGCCTTCTCACCCGGAATGACCAGCACGGACTCGTACCCGGCCGCCTGGTAGCCGGCGCCGAGATTGCGCAGCGCGGTCTTCAGGCCGCCCGATCGGGGCGCGACGTAGTTGGCCACCCGCACGATCCTCACGCGGCGACCGCCCGGCGCTCGAACATGCCGGTCGCGCACACGTGGTCGTAGTGCCCGATCAACTCGTCACCCACTGCCGACCAGCTCCGTCCCTCGATCGCCTGGCGGCCCGCTTCGCCGAAGGCGGCCCGCTTCGCCGGGTCGCCGGCCAGGTCGAGCACGGCGGCGGTGAAGCCGTCCGGCGTGAACGGCGGAACCAGGAACCCGGTCCGACCATGCTGCACGAGGTCGACCGGACCACCCGCATGCGGTGCCACCACCGGCAGGCCGCTCGCCATCGCCTCCTGCACCGCCTGGCCGAACGTCTCGTACGGCCCGGTGTGGGCGAAGATGTCGACGCTCGCGTAGATACGCGCCAACTGAAGGCCGCGCCGGACGCCGAGGAACTTCGCCTTCGGGAGTGCCTTGCGCAGCGCCGGCCCGGCCGGCCCGTCACCCACGATGACCAGCCGCACGCCGGGCAGGCGGCTGACGTCGGCGAGCAGGTCGATCTGCTTCTCCACGGCCAGCCGGCCGACGAAGCCGACCACGATCTCGCCGTTCGGCGACAGCACCCGGCGCATGCCGACGCTGCGCCGCCCGGGATGAAACTGCACGTCGTCGACGCCGCGGCGCCACAGGTGGATGCGTTCCACCCCGTGCGCGGTCAGTGCCAGGCCGGACTCGCTCGACGGCACCAGCGTCCGGGATGCCGCATTGTGCACCGTCCGGATCCATCGCCACGCCGCCCCCTCGGTCATTCCGACCTTGTAGGCGCGAGCGTAAGCGGCCACATCGGTCTGGTACACCGCGATCGTCGGCAGCTTCAGCGACCGCGCCGCCGCCATTCCCCACGCGCCCAGCACGAACGGGCTGGCCAGATGCACCACGTCGGTGCCGTGCGCGCGCATGGCGCCGGTCATCGTCGGCGTGGGCAGGCCCAGCCGGATCTGCGGATAGCCGGGCATCGGCAGTGACGCGATCCGCACCACCGGGTACGGCACGTCGACCCGCACATCCCGCACGGCCGGCGGCGGCTGCGGGGCGATCACCATCGGCTGGTGCCCGCGGCGCAGCAGATGTTCGGCCGTCCGGACCACCGAGTTGGCGACTCCGTTGACATCCGGCAGGAAAGACTCCGTAACCAGAGCGACTCGCATGCAGTCACGATGATCTGCGCCGATGTCCGGCACACCGCACTAGTCGTAGCCGGTTACCCAACAAAACCCGACGTCTAGGAGCCGATGGGGTACGCGGCCCGGGTCACCGACCGCACGATGGCCGAACCCGGCCCGACCGCGCGGCCCCCGCGGCGCGAACGGCCGCGGCGCGACTCTCGCGTTACTGCGGCAAACCCGACGCGAACTCCCGGAAGCGGTCGACCGCCTTGCCGGACACCGCGGTGCCGTGGCCGAAGACCGCGTGCTCGAAGTTGTGCGTGGCCAGCTTGGCCACGCTGCGGTCCTGCTCGGCCGGGTCGTCCGCGGCGCGTTTGGGTCCGCTGATCACCGCGCCGTCCTTGCCGGTGGCCGTGTCGCCGGCGAAGAGCACGCCGTCGGCCCGATCGAGAAGGTACGAGACGTGGCCGCGGGTGTGGCCGGGCGTGTGCACGGCGGTGAAGCCCGGGATCGGCTCGGACTCGTCGGCCGTGATCACCTGGTCGATCTTCGTGGGCTCGGCCGTCATGACGCGGCTGATCAGCCGGGGGAGCATGCCCTTCGGCTCCGGGCGGATCGCGCCGGAGATCACGGGGGCGTCGGCCGCGTGCGCGATCACCCGGGCGCCGGAGCGTTGCCGCAGGTCGGCGACGTTGCCGATGTGGTCGAAGTGGTGGTGGGTGAGCAGCACCGTGCGGACGTCGCCGATCTGCTTGCGGATCTCGAGCAGGCCGCGCTCGATCTGCTTGGAGCGCCGGGGCAGACCGGTGTCGACCAGCACGACACCGTCGTCGGTCACCACCAGGTGCACGTTGACAAAACCCAGGCCGAGCTCGAACACGCCGTCGACGATCTCTCGCACGACGTACATTCTGCCTGGTTCGCGGCCCTTCGTCTCTTGATTGATTGACGTCTATTTTCAGGCGGCATAGCCTGACCGCGGAACGGTGTCACGCAGCTCGAGGGCCCTTTTGCAGGCGGAGTTCACCCCGTCTGCCGATCCCCCATGAGCGGCGTCTCCCCGGCTTCGGCCCGCCGCTCTCATCCCTTGAGAATCGAGGAAATCGATGAGACGTCGCGTCGTCTGGGCTCTGTCCTGCCTGGTGCTCGCGTTCGCGGTGGTAGGCGCGCTGAAACCCGCCTACGCGGCCGCCGGCTGCCGCGCCGACTACGCCGTCCCCAGCTCGTGGCCCGGCGGGTTCCAGGGGTCGGTCACCGTGACCAACCTCGGCGACCCGGTCTCTTCCTGGTCGCTGGGCTTCAGCTTCCCCACCTCCACCCAGAAGGTCACGCAGGGCTGGAATGCCACCTGGACCCAGTCCGGCAGCGCGGTCACCGCGACCAACGCGGGCTGGAACGGCTCGGTGGCCACCGGCGCCTCGGTGAACGTCGGCTTCACCGGCACGTTCACCGGCTCCAATCCGGCGCCGACCGGGTTCACGTTCAACGGCCTGGCCTGCACTGGGGCGGCGGCCACAACGGCGCCTACCACCGCTCCGACGACCGCTCCGACGACCGCTCCGACCACCGCCCCGCCGACCACGAGCCCGACGACCACGCCCACCGGTGATCCGTGGAGTCCGCCGTCGAGCCTGGTGCAGCCGCTCGCCGCGGTCTGGTCGCACGAGGAGTCGACCTACAGCGACCTGTACGGGTTCAAGAACTACGGCTGGGACCAGCTGTTCGCCGGGGGTGGGGCGATCAACTACTGCGTGCGGTGGGACTCGACCGCGCACGTGACCGCCGCGCAGCGCGATGCGGTCGCGGCCGCCCTGCAGCGGCAGTACCAGAAGTGGATGGACGCGATGCTCGACAACGGGTCGGGCTGGAACAACTGGCCGTACAAGCAGGTGCCGGTGAAGGTTGTCGGCTGGGCGGTGCGTGATCGCGCTCAGCTCGAGTGGACGGACACGTCGGTCGACATCTACGTCAACGACATCAACGAGGACGCGCCGCAGTGCGGGACACCGTGCGGGCGCTTCTTCCACCAGGACGGCAACTACTCCGGCTGCCCGGGTGGGGCGTCGCACCACTACGACCACTCGCTCTGGCTCACCGCCGGGTTCAGCGGGGGCGCCGGTGGCGACTGGGGTCAGCGGATCGGCTCCGAGTACTACATGAGCAACCTGACCACCGACAACATCCACATCCTGTTGCACGAGATGGGCCACACCTACGGCCTGGACGACTTCTACGACTGGGACCCGACCCCCGGCCAGGGCTTCATCATGAAGGCCGGCAGTGCCACCAGCATCACCGACTTCGACAAGTGGATGCTGCGCGACTGGTGGCGGCACCTGAAGAGCCGTTACGGCAGGTAGACCGGCGCGGGCCGCGTTGCACGGGGCAGCGCGGCCAGCACCAGCAGACCGGCCACGAGGTAGCCGGCGCCCTGCACCGCGATCACCGGGACGATGCCGACCCGGCCCGCCAGGGTGCCGGCCAGCGCGAGGCCGACCAGCATGGCGGCCGCGTGCAGCGCGGTGATCGCGCCGAAGACCCGGCCGCGGTGGCTGTCCGCGGTGGCCGTCTGGAAGACCGTGGCCACGCCGGCGACGGTCAGCGCGCCCGGCAGCCCGACCAGCACCATGATCACGAAGGCCGGCCAGATCGCCGTGGTGATCAGCGGATAGAGGAACAGCACCAGGTCGAGTGAGCCGAAGACGGCCGCGCCGCCGCCCAGCAGCAGTCGCGGCGGGATCCGGTGGCCGAGCAGGGTGGCGAGCGCACCGCCGGCCAGCCCGCCGACCGCCTGCACCGCCATGATCGTGCCGTAGATCTGGGCGCCGCCGTGCAGCACGTCGCGGACAAAGGGCGCCATCAACGTCATCATGATCGCTTCGTCGACGCCGGTGCACAACGTGAAGATCAGGAGCGTCCGTAGCGTGCGGGTGGAGACGGCTGATCGCGTACCCGCAAGCCAGTCGCGCAAGACGTGCGGAGCCGCAGCCGTCGCGCCCGGTCTTGGATGGACGTCAAGCAATTGCTTGGAATGGTTCACGCAGGGGGTAGCCGGATCGGTCAGAACGCACCCCCAGGGGTGGGTATTCGCTGGTCAGGGCCGAGTCGACGCGTCAGGATCGGGGGCGTGGGCCGCAACGGGGGCGGTCTGTCCAGATCGGAGAAGAGGCGTGATGGAGTACGGCACCGATCAGATGAGTGCGGGCTTCCGGGCCCGCAACATGCTGGCCGGTTATGTGCAGCGCGGCGGGCGGCCCCATGCGGTCGCGCCGACGATCGCGCTGCGACCGGCGGAGAAGCAGTACGGCTGGTTCCCGGTCACGGTCGACCGGCGGGAGCGGCGCATCGCGGTGATCACCAACCAGCGGCTGATCGTCGGTGAGGAGTTCCCGCTCTGGCAGTTCACCGCCGTCCAGCCGTTGCCGGGTGAGTGGTCGGTGGCGCTGGACGTGCGCGGCCGGGACGTGCCGCTGGTGCTGAGCGGTCCGTGGGTGCCATGGCTGAGCGTGGTGCTCTGCGCGGAGCTCTACGGAACGTCCTGGCCGCCGGCGCGGCGGCAGCCGGTTGCGGCCGGTGTGTGAACAGCGTGAAAAAAGCCGATCAGGCCGGTAGACCGGCCGCGCCCGCACTGCGACTCTTAGCGATGTGTATGACTACGACCTGTTGGTCCTGGGTTCCGGGCCGAGTGGGCAGAAGGCCGCGATCGCCGCGTCGAAGCTGGGCCGCCGCGTCGGCATAGTGGACCGCCGCGACATGATCGGCGGCGTCTGCATCAACACCGGCACCGTTCCGTCGAAGACCCTGCGCGAGGCCGTTCTCTATCTGACCGGCCTGAGCCAGCGCGATCTCTACGGTTCGAGCTACCGGGTTAAGGACGACATCACGGTGAGCGACCTCGCGGCTCGCACCCAGCACGTGATCGCCCGGCAGACCGACGTCATCCGCAACCAGCTCGCCCGCAACCACATCGTGATGCTGACCGGCACGGCCCGCTTCGCCGACGCGCACTCGCTGTGGGTCAACGGCGGCGACGGCCGGGAAACCAAGGTGACGGCCGACAAGGTCATCATCGCGGCGGGTACGCGACCGGCCCGGCCGGACAGTGTGGACTTCGACGACCGGACGATCGTCGACTCCGACGGCGTGATCAACCTGGAAGCCGTGCCGCGCAGCATGGTCGTGGTCGGCGCCGGCGTCATCGGCATGGAATATGCCTCGATGTTCGCCGCCCTCGGCACCAAGGTCACCGTGGTCGAGCGCCGCGATCAGATGCTCGACTTCTGTGACGACGAGATCATCGAGTCGCTGAAATACCACCTGCGCGACCTGAGCGTGACGTTCCGCTTCGGCGAGGAGGTGGCCGCGGTCGAGAGGCACTCGACCGCGGCGCTCTGCATCCTCAAAAGCGGCAAGAAGATCGTCGCCGACACCGTGATGTATTCCGCCGGGCGCCAGGGGCAGACCGACGACCTCAACCTCGAGGCGGCCGGGCTCGCCGCCGACCGGCGTGGCCGGATCGAGGTCGACCTCAACTACCGCACCGCGGTGGAGAACATCTACGCCGTCGGCGACGTGATCGGCTTCCCGGCGCTCGCCTCCACCTCGATGGAGCAGGGCCGCCTGGCCGCGCACCACGCCTGCGGCGAACCGGTCCGCGCGATCGGCTCGCTGCAGCCGATCGGCATCTACACGATCCCCGAGATCAGCTTCGTCGGTAAGACCGAGGACGAGCTGACCGACTCGGCGACGCCGTTCGAGGTGGGCATCGCGCGTTACCGGGAGCTGGCCCGCGGTCAGATCGTCGGCGACTCCTACGGCATGCTCAAGCTGCTGGTCGCCCCGGAGGACGGCAAGCTGCTCGGCGTGCACGTCTTCGGCACCGCCGCCACCGAGATCGTGCACATCGGCCAGGCGGTGATGGGCTGCGGCGGCACGATCGATTACCTGATCGACGCGGTCTTCAATTACCCGACCCTGTCGGAGGCCTACAAGGTGGCCGCCCTCGACGCCTCCAACAAGATCCGCAATATCACCCGGATCGACGGCTAGGACCGGTAGACCCAGACCTTCGTCTTCAGCGGGATCTTGTCGGTCGCCCAGATCCAGTTCATTGCGGCGTTCGACAGCCGGGCGCAGCCGTGTGAGGCGGCGTAGGGCGGGATGCTCGGCGAGCCGTGCACGGCGATGCCGCCGTTGAAGTACTTCGGGCGCCACAGGTCGCCGAGCGGTCCGTGGCGGGTGCCGTCGATCTGCCGGCCGACCTTGAAGTGGCCGGTCGGGGTGTCGGCGAGGTAGGTCTCACCCTCGTAGACATAGTTTTCGTTCGACCCGGTCGAAGTGTTCAGCGTGGTCACCACCTGGCCGTCCTTGACCAGCATGAGCAGCTGCTTCTTCAGGTTGATCTCGACCAGGTAGCCGCTGCCCGCCGCCGACTTCGCGGTCGGGCGGATGCCGTCGTCGAGCGCCTTCTGCGTCTTGGGGCCGACCGTGCCGTCGCGGCCGATGCCGGCCGCTTTCTGCAGCGCGAACACCGCCTGCTGGGTGGTGTTGCCGAAGTTGCCGTCCGCCTTGGCGATCCAGTAGCCGAGCTCGACGAGCCGCTTCTGCACGGCCAGCACGTCGGCGCCCTTGTTACCGATCTTGAGCTTCTTGGCCGGCGTGGGGGTGGGGGTCGGGGTTTCGGCCGGCGCGCTGGGCGCCGCGCTGGGTGACTCCGCACTGGGCGACTCCACGCTGGGTGCCTGCGACGGCTCCACGGTCGGGGCTTCCGCCCGGTTATCGCCGGAATCGCCGGAATCGCAGCCGGTGGCGAGCGCCAGCGTCGCCGCGAGCGCGACCGTCAGCGTCAGAGCCTTGCGCATCATGCATTCCTCCCGTCCCTAACAGGATCATTGCCGAAAACCATTCACAATGACCAGCGGACGGCTCATTCGCATCGCACCTGTGACACGTGTGGGGACGATCACGTGCATGGATCGAACGAGTGGTGGGCGGCGTCATGAAAAAGAGTCAAGTACCCTTCGCTTATGTCATGGATGGCCAGCGCCCGGCACGGCGTACGTGAGGCCCCCGCCGGGCTCGCGCTCGTGCAGGAGCTGCTGAACACCCGCGCGACGATGCACTACGGCTCTGACCTGCTGGTGATGGCGGATGACGCCCAGCGCTGGCTCAGCGAGGCGATCGCCACCTGGTCCCGGGTGTCCGGCCTGCCCGCCCCCACGCTGCTCATCTCGTCGAGTGATCTGCGGTCGCTGCGCCGGCTCCGCACGACGTTCGAAAACGTGATCCTGGCTGCCGGCAACGAGGGCCTGGACGGCGCGCTGCCGCCGGCCGACGTGCCGGTCAGCCTGGTGCCGGACGCGGATGGCTGGGTGCGCATGGTCCCGACCGGCCGCGGCACCCGCTGGCTGGCGTCGGCGCTGTGGGCCGAGGCACTGCTGGCCCAGCAGGCCGGCTTGTGGCCGCGCCTGAAGCTGTGCCACAACGGCGACTGCCGGGCCGCCTTCTTCGACACCTCCCGTAACAACAGCGGTGTCTGGCACGACGTCTCCACCTGCGGAAATACCGCCAACCTGCGGGCTTTCCGGGAGCGCAAGCGGCTGATGGGCGGCAGCGGCGGCCAGTCCCGGCCACCGGTCGTGGGCGGCCCGCCCAACTTCCGCTGACCGGACACGCGGTGGCGGTGGGAACTTCCGGGCGCGGCCGCGCGACTATGGGGATATGGCTTGTGAGCGGTGGCGCGAGATGCTGTCTGCGCAGCTGGACGGCGAGGACGACCCGGCCGTGCGGCCGCTGGTCGATGAGCACCTAGCGGGGTGTGCCGGGTGCCAGGAGTGGCTGGACCGCGCGGCCACCGTCAATCGGCTGACCCGCACGGGAGTGGGGGTCGCCCCCGACCTCAGCGCGGCCATTCTCGCCGCCCTGCCGCCGGCGGTCGCCGAGCCGCGGAAGCGATGGCAGCGGCCCGCGCTGGCCACCGGGCTCTACGTCGCGCTGGCGGCGGTCGGGGCGGTGCAGCTCATCCTCGGGCTCGACCAGATCGGCGGCGGGGTCGCGGGCGTGCACGACCACATCGGCGCCGGCGCCACGTCGGGGCATCTCTGGCACGAGTCGGCCGCCTGGAACGTGGCGGTCGGGGCCGGCTATCTCTTCATCGCGCTACGGCGCACCCGGCCCTCCGGCCTCGTGCCGATGCTCACCGCGTTCGTCGGGATGCTGCTTCTGCTCTCCGTCAACGACCTCACCGGTGACCGGGTCGACTCCGCGCGGCTGATCAGCCACGGGTTCGTCATCCTCGGTTATCTGCTGGTGGTGGCGCTGACCCGGATCCCGGGCGGGTTTGCGGCACCGCCCGGCGCTCGTGTCGACAGCGGCTGGTCGGGGTGGCGAGCCAAGTTCGAGGACGAGGTGGCGCCGGTGATGCGGCCCGGGCTGCGGCTGGTGCCCCGCGGGCCGATGACCGCGGAGCACGACGAGCAGCGGGCTGCTTAGCGGGCGGGGGGCCGGACGGAGAGCTCGCGCCAATCGTCCGGGCCGGTGAGCAACGCGCGGACGGTGTCCAGGGCGGCTTCCTCGTCGGCGTACTCGAAGAAGTGCGAGACCCCGTCGGCGCCGCCCGCGCGCTGCTCCACATACCACTGGTCGCCGCTCACTCGCAGGTAGACATCCTTGCGCGCGATGCGCCCCCACTTGCCGTTCCACCAGTGCTTACGCTGCTCCATCCGGGCACTGTATCGAACATTTGTTCGAACCGTACCCGGGCTGAATGATCTTTTTCGCTGCGTGTCAGCGCGGTGGCTCCTGGTCACGGCGGCGGAGCTCGTCGATCGCGCTGCCGCGGGCCTGGGCGGTGGTGGAGTTCTGGGCCAGCAGGTCCCGGATCTGGGTGAGCAGGACGATGTCCTCGGCCGGGGCCTTCGGCGGCGGCTCCTCGCCGCGGCGGCGGCGCTCGGCGAGGTAGTTCAGCGGCATGACCACCAGGAAGTAGAGGACGGCCGCCGTGATCAGGAAGGTGATGATCGCGTTGAGGAAGGACGAGTAGTCGAAATAGACGCCGTCGGCGGCCTTCCACTTGCCGGCGCCGGTGCCGGTGCCGCCACCCAGCAGCTGGATCAGCGGCTTGATGAAACCTTCGGTGAAGGCGGTCACCACGGCGGTGAACGCGGCGCCGATGACGATGCCGACCGCGAGGTCGACAACGTTGCCGCGCATGATGAAGTCTTTGAAGCCTTGGAGGATCTTGCTCACGAGCGCTCCCACGTGCCGGAGGGGTCCGTCCGGCAGCAGGTTCCCACCACCGGTCGGCGACAAACTACGCCGAACCGGTCGTCGGAGGAAGTCAGTCGAGCGCCGGTTCCTGGGCCGTCACGGCCTCGTCGACCGTGGGGTAGGTGCGCAGCACCTCGACCAGGCCACTGACCTCGAGAATGCGCAGCACTCCGCGCTGTGGCGCGGCCAGCCGGACGGTGCCACCGGCGTCGTCGGTGCTGTTCTTGGCGCGCACGAAGACCGACAGGCCGGTGGAGTCGCAGAACGAGACCTCGGAGAGGTCGAAGACCAGACGCGTGCGACCCTTTTCGAGCAGGTCGCTGATCTGGTCCTGCAACTGCGGCGCGGTGGCCATGTCGAGCTCACCGGCGACCGCCACGACGACCATGTCGGCGCGCTGTTCGGTTTGTACCGTCAGGGACATTCAGGACCTCCAGGTATGGGCAGAACGGTACTCCAGGTGTGGTCTGATCGGCAGGATGGGGCTCGGCGTTTGTGACCTTGCCGAGTATTTGACGCACAGCAACCAACTGACCTTGCGGTGGTAGAGTCCGCCCGTTCGTGGAGTGAAGTCTGGAGGCAGCGGTGGCGCTGAGTGTGGAAGAGGCGAGTCGGTTCGCCGTCCTGCTCGACGGAAATCAGGACGCTCTGGTCGGCTTGTGGAGCGATCGAGTGGCCGAGAGTCTGCGCGGCCGGCTGAGTCGCGCCGAGCTGCAGCGGCAGACCGCGGACCTGTTCAAGGGTTTCCAGCTGGCGCTGGGCGGTGGAGCCATCGACCTGACTCACGAGTCTGCTGCCGAGCTGCGGGCGCAGCTCACCGAGCTGTCCGGCAACCGGGCCCGCCAGGGCTTCTCGACCACCGAGACGGCGGTCAGTGTCTTCGCCTTCAAGGAGGCGCTGTTCCAGTCGCTCGGCGAAAATGCCGAGACCCTGCGGGATTACGTCGCGTTCTCGGCCTTCATCGACGCTGCCGCGCTGTTCACCTTCGACAGTTACGTGCGGGTGCGTGAGGAGCTGATCGCCGACCAGGCCGAGCAGCTGCTCGAGCTGTCCACCCCGGTGGTGAAGCTGTGGGACGGCGTGGTCGCGGTTCCGCTGGTCGGCACGCTCGACTCGGCGCGGGCCCAGGTGGTCATGGAGCGACTGCTGCAGACCCTGGTCGACACCGGCTCGCCGTACGCGATCATCGACATCACCGGTGTGCCGGCCGTCGACACCCAGGTCGCCCAGCACATCCTCAAGACCGTGGTGGCCGCCCGGCTGATGGGCGCGGACTGCATCATCTCCGGCATCCGCCCGCAGATCGCCCAGACGATCGTGGCGCTGGGCATCGAGTTCGGCGACATCGCGACGAAGGCCTCGCTGGCCGACGCGCTTCGTTACGTGCTCAACAAGAGCGGTTCCCGCAAGCCCAGGGAGCGCTGAGGTGGAGCGGGTCCCGGTCCTCAAGATCGGTGACATCCTGCTGGTCTCCATTCAGATCGACATGGAGGACCAGGTCGCCCTGCAGCTGCAGGAAGATCTCGCCGACCGGATCGTGTCCACCGGCTGCCACGGCGTGATCATCGACATCAGCGCGCTGGACATCGTCGACTCGTTCGTCGGCCGCACGCTGGCCACCATCGCCTCCATCTCCCGGGTGCTGGACGCCGAGACTGTCGTGGTCGGCATGCGCCCGGCGGTGGCGATCACCTTGGTCGAGCTGGGCCTGTCGTTGCCCGGCATCCGCACCGCCCTGAACGTCGAGCTCGGCATGGACCTGCTGGCCCGGCACCGAGCGGAGGAGTACGGCGACCAGGACGACGACGAGGACGACGACGAGGTCGAAACGCCCGCGGTACCCGTGTCGTGACCGAACCGGGGGAGCGTCTCGAGATCATTTCGGA
Source organism: Actinoplanes sp. NPDC026619 (assembly GCF_040638295.1). Taxonomy (NCBI): domain Bacteria; kingdom Bacillati; phylum Actinomycetota; class Actinomycetes; order Micromonosporales; family Micromonosporaceae; genus Actinoplanes; species Actinoplanes sp. NPDC026619. Next base: position 390,221 of record NZ_JBEZYA010000006.1, on the reverse strand, counting down.
TCAGGACGTCGTCCGGGTCCGCCAGCTCGTGCGAACAGTCGCCGTGGCGGTGAAGCTTTCCCTCGTCGACCAGACCAAGCTGGTCACCGCGGCCAGCGAGTTGGCCCGCAACACGCTCGTCTACGGCGGTGGCGGATCGGCCGAGGTCATTCGGGTAGCCAACGGTCGGCGTCAGGGCATCCGCATCGTTTTCGCGGACCAGGGCCCGGGTATTGCCGATCTCGGCCTGGCCCTCACCGACGGTTACACCACCGGCGGTGGCATGGGGCTAGGGTTGAGCGGCGCGCGCCGGCTGGTCGACGAGTTCGACATCGTGACCGAGGTCGACCAAGGCACCACTATCACCATTACCAAGTGGTGCCGATGAGCGGAGGCACGGTGGCGCAGCTGCCCGAAGGGCTCCTGGACGGGGGCGCCTGGTTCCGGGTGGAGGCCGCCGCGAATGCTTCCGCTGCCCGCCGCGCGGCCGAGCGTCTCGCCGAGCAGCTGGGCCTGCCGGGAAATCGCATCGCCGACCTGTCGATCGTCACCGCCGAGGCGGCCAGTAACCTCGTCAAGCATGCCGACCAGGGCATTCTCCTGGTCCGGACGGTCCGCACGGAGTTGCAGGCCGGTGTCGAGATCATCGCGATGGACCAAGGGCCGGGCATGGCCGATCTGGAGCGGGCAATCGGCGACGGGCATTCCACGGCCGGCACCCTCGGCATCGGGCTCGGCTCGATCGTGCGCCAGGCCTCGTGGTCGGACCTTCACTCCGTACCCGGCAAGGGAACCATGCTCGTCGCCCAGGTCTGGCCGGCCGACCCGCCTCCGCCGGTCTGGGCGGCGGGGCTTACCCGCCCGTTGGCCGGCGAGTCGATCAGCGGTGACGCCTACGCCGTCCGCGAGGCGGACGGCCGGTATCAGGTGCTGATGTGCGACGGGCTGGGGCACGGCGGCCTGGCCGCGGCAGCGTCGCACGAGGCGGTCCGCGCGTTCTTCGACGCCCCGCCGGTGCCGCCCGCCGCCGTCGTCGAGGCGCTGCACCGCAAGCTCAACCACACCCGCGGCGCGGCCCTGGCCGTGGCCGAACTCGACCCGAAGGCCGGCCTGGTGCGGTACGCGGGGCTCGGCAACATCTCCGGTACGGTGATCTCCCCGGGCAGCCGGCGCGGCATGATCTCGCTGCCCGGCATCGCCGGGCACCAGCGCCGCCAGATCCGCGAGTACGACTATCCGATCGGCCCGGACGCGTTCGTGCTGATGCACAGCGACGGCGTCGTGGATCGCTGGAACCTGGCCGACTATCCGGGCCTGCAGTTCCGGTCGAACACGGTGATCGCCGCGACCGTGCTGCGGGACGCGGGAACCCGTCGCGACGACGCGGGCGTCGTGGTAGCCAGGTTGCCGTGAGCGCCGACGGCCGCGTTCCGGAACCGCTGATGCGCATGCGCATGCGGGTCGAGCAGGACGTCTTCGTGGTGCGCCAGCTGGGCCGTGAGGTGGCCCGGGCGGTCGGCATGGAACAGCAGGACCAGACCCGGCTGGCTACCGCGCTCAGCGAGGTGGCCCGGGTGGTGGTGGCCGCCGGCCAGGCCGCCGACGTGGTGTTCGAGGCGGAGCTCGATCGGGTACCAAGGTTGCGTGTGACGGTGCTGAACCCCTTCCCCGGGGGTGCCGCCGAAATGACACCGCAACTCGGCCAGGTGGGCCGATTGGTCGATACATTGGAGGTCGGTGACGGTGAAACAGGTACCGTTGTTTCGATGGCCCGACGGTTGCCGGCGAGTGCGCCGAGGCTGACCCCGGAACGCATGGACGAGATCCGCGCCGGGCTGGCCCAGCATGTCCCGGGAACCCCATTCGATGAGCTGAGTGTGCAGAACCAGCAGCTCATCGCGGCCCTGGACGAAGTGCGGGCGCAGCGTGACGACCTGGCTCGGCTCAATGCCGAGCTGGAGGAGACCAACCGTGGCGTGATGGCTCTCTACAACCAGCTCTCCCAGGAGCTGGAGGAGACCAACCGCGGGGTGGTGGCCCTTTATGCCGAGCTGGACGAGAAATCGGAGCAGCTGCGCATGGCCAGCGAGGCGAAGAGCCGGTTCCTGGCGAACGTGAGCCACGAGCTGCGTGCCCCGGTGACGGCGGTGATCGGACTGGCCCGGCTGCTCAACGACCCGGCATCGGAACCGCTGGCCGGCGAGCAGCGCCGCCAGGTCGAGCTGATCAGTTCGTCCGCCGGCGACCTGCTGACCCTGGTCAACGACCTGCTCGACCTGGCCAAGGCGGAGGCCGGGCGGATCGAGCCGGAATGGGCCGAGGTCGATCTGCGGGCGCTGTTCGGGCAACTGCGCGGCACGCTGCGGCCGCTCGCCACCCGGCCCGAGGTCGAGTTCGTGGTGGAGGAGCCGACGGTGCCCTCGATGCCGTCTGACGAGGTGCTGCTCGCTCGGGTGCTGCGTAACCTGCTGACCAATGCGATCAAGTTCACCGTCGAGGGATCGGTGCGACTGGCCGCGCGAGCGGTAGACGACGACGTCGAGTTCACCGTGGCCGACACCGGGACCGGCATCCCGCCCGAGCTGCATGAGCGGATCTTCGAGGAGTTCTACCAGGTGCCGCGCAGTCGCGCGATCACCGGCAAGGGCACCGGGCTGGGTCTGCCGTACGCACGTCGCCTGGTTGGCATCCTCGGTGGCGGGCTGCGGGTCGAGTCCGAGGTCGGCCGGGGCAGTACGTTCACCGTGCGACTACCCGCGAGTCGATCATGACGCCGGCCACGTTGCTCGTCGTCGACGACAGCGCCACCAAGCGATACCTGCTGGTCAGCTGGCTGACTCGGGCCGGGTTCACGGTCCAGCAGGCGGAGACCGGCGGTGAGGCGCTGCGGATGCTGCCCGGCTCCGGGGTCGACCTCGTGGTGCTGGACGTGAAACTGCCGGACATGAGCGGCTTCGACGTCTGCGAGCAGATCAAGACCGATCCCCAGCTGGGCGCGCTGCCGGTCATCCACGTGTCCGCGCACGCGGTGGACGTGGTCGACCGCACCCAGGGGCTCAACCGGGGCGCGGACGCCTACCTGGTGGAGCCGATCGAACCGGACGAGCTGATCGCCACCTGCCAGGCGGTGCTGCGCTACTACTCGGCCCGCCAGCGCGCCGAGTCGCTCGCCGCCCGGATGATGCGGCTGGCCGAGACCACCCTGGCGATCAACTCGTCGTCCACGCTGCCCGAGCTGCTCCAGGCGGCCGCGGCCGGCGCGCACGACATCTTCGGCGGTCCGGTGGTCGTCGTCGCCGACACGGTGGACGGCGAGAGCCTGGCCGCGGTCGGCTCGCCGCCGGTGGTGCAGCCGTGGTCGCCGGCCGAGCGGGGCGCGGCGGTGGGCTCGCTGGTGCGCACCGACGACCCGGCCGACTGGGACCTCATCGACTGGCCCGAGGGCGAATCGGTGGCGGTGGCCGCGGCCCGGCTGCGCATCGACCGGCCGCCGGTCTACGTGGCGGTGGCGGGCAGCACGCAAAATCCGGGCTTCCCGGTGCTGCGGCAGCTCTCCCAGGCGATCGCCGCGGCGGTGGAGGCGCAACGCTCGTACGACGAGGAGCATCGGATCGCGGTGACGCTGCAGCGCAGCCTGCTGCAGTCGCGGCTGCCCGACGTACCCGGCGTGAAGATGGCGGTGCGTTACGAGCCGGCTTCGGCACAGACCGAGGTGGGCGGCGACTTCTACGAGCTGACCATGCTGGACGGGCGGCTGCTGGTGGCGATCGGCGACGTGGCCGGTCACTCGCTGCACGCGGCCACGGTGATGGCCGAGGTGCGGCACGCGGTCCGGGCCTACGCGGTGGAGGGCCATCCGCCGGGCACGGTCATCGAGCTGGTCAACCGCTTCATGCGGACGGTGCTGCCGGCCGACTCGGCCACCCTGTGCCTGCTCACCCTCGACCCGGCGACGGGCGCGGTCCGGCTGGCCAGCGCCGGCCACCTGCCACCCCTGTTGCGTACGGATGAGGGCGTGGCCTTCCTGCAGCCGCGCGGCCCGCTGCTCGGCATCAACGCGCCCCGCCCGGCCGACCTGGAGTTCACCATCCCGCCGGGCGGCACCCTCGTGCTCTACACCGACGGCCTGGTCGAGCGCCGGGACGCCGACATCGACGTCGGCCTGGGGGCGCTGTCGAGGGCATCGGTCGAGGTCGAGCCGAGTCTGGACGACTTCTGCCAGCGCCTGGTGCTGCAACTGGCCGGCACCGGACCACAGGCGGACGACATCGCCGTGGTCGCTCTGCGCCGCGCCTGACATTTCCCGCCTCCAGCGGCGGGTCTCTTGACGGCAGCTATTCATTCAGTGAATAGTTGCCGTCATGTCCACCGCCCACGTCCTACTCGGACTGCTCGCGGACGGCCCACGGCACGGATATGACCTGAAGCGGGCACACGACGACAACCTGCCCCGGGCCAAACCGCTGGCCTACGGGCAGGTCTATGCCACGCTGGGCCGGCTCGAGCGGGATGGCTACGTCACCGAGTCCGGTCAGGACCGCGACGGCGGGCCGGACCGCACCTCCTACGAGCTGACCGACGAGGGCCGCCACCACCTGGACACCTGGTTGGCCGCCGTCGAGCCGCCCGCGCCGCACGTGACCAGCGAGATTTTCAGCAAGGTGGTGGTCGCGCTGCTCGCGGCCGGCGCCGCCCGGGCCCGCGACTACCTGGTCGCCCAGCGGGCCGCCCACATGAGCCGCATGCGCGAGCTCACCACCGCGAAGTCCACGCCCGATGCGAGCGTCGGCGACGTCATCGCCGCCGACTACGCCATCCGGCATCTCGACGCCGACCTGCGCTGGCTGGAAACCACCCTCGCGCGGGTCGCCGAAGTGGGGAAGAACTGATGAGCGCTTTGTTGAGCGGAGCCGGGATCACCCGGAACTACGGCGCCACCCCGGCGCTGCGCGGCATCGACCTGGACGTGGCCGAGGGCGAGATCGTCGCGGTCACCGGGCCGAGCGGTTGCGGCAAGTCCACGCTGCTGCACTGCCTGGCCGGCATCCTGCGGCCGGATTCCGGCACGGTCACCTACCGCGAGCAGAACATCGGGCTGTGGTCCGAGGCGGCCCGGTCCCGGCTGCGGCGCAGCGAGTTCGGCGTGCTGTTCCAGTTCGGGCAACTGGTGCCCGAGCTCACCGCGGTGGAGAACGTCGCGCTGCCGCTGCTTCTCGCCGGTTCGGGGCGGCGAGAGGCACGGCAGGTCGCGGCCGAGTGGCTCGACCGGCTCGGCGTCGCCGACCTCGCCGAGCAGCGGCCCGGCACCATGTCCGGCGGTCAGCAGCAGCGCTGCGCCACCGCCCGGGCGCTGGTCACCCAGCCGCGGGTGCTGTTCGCCGACGAGCCGACCGGCGCGCTCGACGTGCTCACCGGCGAGCAGGTGCTGGGCCACATCGTCCGGGTCGCGCGCGAACAGGGCACCGCCGTCCTGCTGGTCACGCACGAGGCGTCGGTGGCGGCGTACGCGGACCGGGAGATCGTGCTGCGCGACGGCGCGCTCGACCCGTCCGGCCTGGGGCTGGCCCGGTGACACCGTCGACCCTGGCCCGGCTCGCGGTGGCGGGAAGCCGCACCGATCTGCTGCGGACCGTCCTGACCGGCCTGAGCGCCCTGCTCGCCACCGCGGCCATGCTCTGCGCGGCCACTGTCCTGTCCATCCATGGCTGGGCCGACCGGTATACCAATCCGCTGCTCATCGAGCCCGGCCTGCGTCCCGGTGTGGCCGCGACGCTGATCCTGGTCTCGTTCCCGGTCCTCGCGCTGGCCGGGCAGTGCATCCGGCTCGGTGCGCCGGCCCGCGACCGGCGGCTGTCCGCCATCCGGCTGGCCGGCGCCACCCCGCGGCAGTCGGTGCTGATCGCCATCGCGGAGACGGCGGTGGCGAGCCTGCTGGGGTCGGTGACGGCGCTGGCGGCGTACCTCATCGGCCGGCATGTTCTTGATCGTCGTGACTTCGACGGACGGCGCGTGCTGCCGGCCGACGTGCTGCCGCCGGCGCCGGTGCTGGTGGTGCTCGTGCTGCTGGTGCCGGTGCTGGCCGCGATCATCGGGGCGGTGCTGATGCGCCAGGTCATCGTCACCCCGCTGGGCGTGGTGCGCCGGGTGCGTACGCGTGGGCCGCGGCCCTGGCCGGGCCTGCTGATCGTGGCCGGTCTCGTGCTCTTCGGCATCCCGGGCCAGCTCGCCGAGCACCTGACCTGGTCCAAGAACACGATCTATCTGTTCCTCGGCAGCGGAGTCGTGCTGACCATGGCGGGGGTGGTGCTCGGCACCGCCTGGCTCTCCCACACCGCCGGGCGGCTGCTGCGGCGCTACGGGCGCGGGCCGGCCACGATGCTCGCCGGGCAGCGGCTGATCACCGATCCGTGGAACGGCAGCCGCACGATGGCCGCGCTGCTCACCGCCGTGATGGCGGGGGCGGTGGCGCTTGCCTACCGGGAGTTGCTGGCCACCGAGTTCCGCTCCTTCGACATCTTCAACGCGATGATGAACCCGACCGACGGCGGGATCGGCGCGCCGGACGATCCGGAGTTCTACTACGGCGCGGTCCGGCTGGTCATGGTCGCGGTCGCGCTCGCCTCGGTGGTCGCGGCCGCGGGCGTGCTGGTCGCGCTGGCCGAGAGCATCGTCGCGCGGCGGCGGACCTACGCCGCCCTGACCGCGACCGGCGTGCCACGGCGTACCCTCGCCGCCGCGGTCGCCTGGCAGACGCTGACGCCGATCGTTCCCGCCCTGCTGCTGGCGCTCGCCGCCGGTGACGCTCTGGTCCGGCTGATCGAGTCGGAGATTCCGGTGGGTTACGAGTTCCGGGACTGTGTGGCCGCGGGTTATCCGGATTGTGTGGCGCCGCTGCACCCGGAGATGGCCCAGGTCCTGCACGTGCCGATCCCGTGGGCCTCGTTGAGCCTGCTCGGCGGAGGTGCGCTGCTCGCGGTGCTCGTCGCGGTCGGTGCCGGCCTGGTGGTGTTGCGGGCCAGCACCGACCTCGAGGAGCTAAGAGCGGGCTAGCCCGAGCACGTCCAGGGTCCAGGCGGCCACGAACGCCTCCTCTTTCCAGGAGTCGTAGCGGCCGCTCGGGCCGCCGTGGCCGGCGCCCATCTCGGTTTTGAGCAGGTAGTCGCCGTCGGGGGCGACCGCACGCAGCCGGGCGACCCACTTGGCCGGCTCGTGGTAGAGCACCCGGGTGTCGTTGAGGCTGGTCACCGCCAGGATCTTGGGGTAGCTCAACTTCGCGACGTTTTCATACGGGCTGTAGGCCTTCATGTAGGCGTAGACCTCGGCCGACTCGATCGGGTTGCCCCACTCCTCCCACTCGGTCACCGTCAGCGGCAGCGACGGGTCGAGGATGGAGGTCAGCGGGTCGACGAACGGCACCTGGGCCACGATGCCGGCGAAGTCTTCCGGCGCGATGTTGGCGATCGCGCCCATCAGCAGGCCGCCGGCCGAACCGCCCCGGGCGACCAACTTGTCGGCAGTCGTCCAGCCCTTCGTGACCAGGGCCTGGGCGCAGGCCACGAAGTCGGTGAAGGTGTTCTTCTTGGTGAGCATCTTGCCGTCCTCGTACCACCTCCGGCCCATCTCGCCGCCGCCGCGCACGTGTGCGATGGCGAAGACGACGCCCCGGTCGAGCAGGGACAGGCGGGCAATCGAGAAGTACGGGTCGATGCTGTGCTCGTACGACCCGTAGCCGTAGATCACGGCGGGCGCGTTTTTCTCGACGCCCTTGCGAGCCACGATCGAGATCGGGATCTTGGTGCCGTCAGTGGCCCGGGCCCACTCACGGAACTGCTCGTAGTCGGCCGGGTCGTAACCGCCGAGCACCGGCTTGCGCTTACGCAGCGTCATCTGCCGGGTCACCAGGTCGACGTCGTAGACCGAGTCGGGGGTGACCAGCGAGGTGTAGCTGATCCGGACCGAACCGGTCTCATATTCCGGGTTGCCGCCCAGGCCGACGCTGAACAGCGGCTCGGGGAACTCCATGTCGTAGAAATCGGTGCTGCCGTCGCCCATCACCCGCAGGCCGGTCAGGCCCTCGCGGCGCTGCGAGATCACGATGTGCCGGGCGAACGCGTCCACCGACTCCAGCCGGGTGCCCGGCTCGTGCGCGATCAGCTCGACCCAGTCGCCGGGGGCGTCGGCCGACGTGTACGCCAGCGCGAAGTCTTCGGCGTCCTTGTTGTGCAGGATCAGGAAGCGGTGGCCGTGGTGCTCGATCGAATATTCGACGCCCTGCTCGCGCGGCGCGACCAGGGTCGGCTCGGCGGTCGGGGTGTCGGACGGGATGACCCGCACCTCGGAGGTCAGCTTGCTCTGCGTGTCGATGACGATGAACTTCTCACTGCGGGTGAGCTCGACACCGACCCAGAAGCGCTCGTCCGGTTCCTCGAAGACCTGGACGTCGTCACTGGCCGGCCGGCCGACGGTGTGCCGCCAGACGCGGTGCGGCCGCCAGGCCTCGTCAACCGTGATGTAGAACAGCGCGCTGTCGTCGGCCGACCAGGCGGTGCCGTAGAACGTGTCGGGCACTTCGTCGGCCAGCACCTCGCCGGTCACCAGGTTTTTCACGCGCAGGGTGAAGCGCTCGTCGCCGTCGAAGTCGGTCGAGTAGGCCAGCCAGTTGCCGTCGGGGCTGACGTCGAACGTGCCGAGCGCGAAGAAGTCCTTGCCCTCGGCTAGCTCGTTGCCGTCGAGCAGCACTTCCTCGCCCGGCTTGTCCTCGCTCATCGGCGGGTCGGTCTCGCCCGGCTGCACGGCGACCCGGCACTGAATGCCGTACTGCTTGCCCTCGACCGTGCGCGTGTAATACCAATAGCCGCCCTTGCGGCTGGGCACCGAGAGGTCGGTCTCCTGGGTGCGGCTCTTGATCTCCTGGAAAACCGTGTCGCGCAACCCGGCCAGGTGCGAGGTCGCCGTGTCGGTCCAGGCGTTCTCGGCCTTCAGGTAGGCGATCGTCTCCGGGTTTTCCTTATCGGCGAGCCAGGCATATTCGTCGGTCACGGTGTCGCCGTGGAAGGTGCGCTCGCTGGGCACCGCGCGGACGGTGGGCGGGCTGTCGGGCGTATCGGTCGTCACGGGAGCAACGTTACCGGGCGGACCGGCTTTTCAAGCCTCGACTGACCCGTGCGCGTTCGAACATGTGTACGATGTGCCAGAGTGGACGATCTTACGGCCGTGATCATCGGGGACCATCAGTGAGTACGCACTTTTTCGATGCTCTTGTGGACATCTGTGGCCCGGACTATGCGCGGGCGGCGCGCTCGATCGACGCCGTCGGTGGTCACCGTGCCGGGCACGTCGCGGTTCCCGCGACCGCCCAGGCCGTCGGTGACGTCCTGCGACTCGCGGCTGACGAGGGACTCTCGGTCCTGCCGCGCGGATCCGGCAGCAAAATCAATTGGGGCCCGCGTCGGGAGCGCGTCGATCTGCTCCTCGACAGCGGTCGCCTCAGTGGCCTGTGGAGCCATGACGTCGAGGCCCGCACCGTCGAGGTCGCCACCGGCACTCCGGTGCGTGCGCTGCAGGCCGCTCTGGCTCTGCGCGGCCAGCGCCTGCCGGTCGACCCGCCGTCCCGCACGGCCACGCTCGGCGGCATGCTCGCGGTCAACGAGTCCGGCCCGCTGCGCTATCACTTCCGCACCCCGGCCGAGCACGTCGACCGGGTGAGCTACGCCGACCCAGCCGGTGCGCTGGGCGAGTCCGACGGCGAGGAGGGGCGGCCCGGCCTCGCCGAGATCGCCGGAGTGATCACCTCGGCGGTGATCCGGCTCCAGCCGCTGCCGGCCGCGCGCCGGTGGGTGACGGTTCCGCTCAACAGCCCCGCCGAGCTGGGCAAACTGACTGCCCCCGCGGGTGACTTCCAGCCGGTCGCGATCGAGACCGACCTGCCGGCCGAGGGGGAGGGCACGCTGGCCGCGCTGATCGAGGGCGACGAGGGTGACGTCGCCGAGCGCGCCGAGCGTCTCATTGCCGCCTGGGGTCCGGCCGCCGTCGCGGCGCCGACCGCGCCGCTGTGGTGGGGTCGCTACCCGTTCGGTCCGGCTGACGTGGCGCTGCGTCTGTCGGCATCCGCGGCCGACCTGCCCGCCATGGTCTATTCGCTGGCCGATGTGGCCGGTGTCCCGGTGCCGATGCGCGGCTCGGCCGGCCTCGGCAACGTGCACGCGGTGCTGCCGGGCAGCCTGCCGGCCGACCGGATCGAGAGCATCATGGAGACCCTGCGGCACGTCCAGATGGCTCGCGGCGGCCAGGCCGTCATCATCACGGCCCCGCCCGAGCTGGCTGCCGACCTGGAGATGGCCGCCCGGCCCGACTGCTTCTAAGAAGAAACGACCGGCACCCGGATGCGACCGGACGGGTGCCGCGTCGGGATGGGCTCGCTGCCGACGGCGTAGGTGAGATAGGCGAAACGGCCCACCTGGGCGTTGCCGGTCAGCACCAGCTGGCGGGAGCTCAGGTGCCGGGGCAGCAGTGGCGTTCCGCTGCCCAGCAACACCGGGGCGATGCCCAGGATGATCTCGTCGAGCAGGCCCTGGTCGACGAACTGGCCGACCAGGTCACCGCCGCCGACCAACCAGACGTTTCCGCCCTTGGCCGCGACCAGCATGGCCTCGTGCACGCGGCGCACGTCGCCGCTGACCATGAAGACGTTGGCGTCCGGCACCGGCGGCAGATCCCGGTGAGTGAAGACCCAGCAGGGCCGGTCACCGTAGAGGTCGTGCCAGTTGCTCGGCTGCGCCATGACGTTGTCGTTCTTGAGGACCCACTCGTACGTGTTGGCGCCCATGGCGAACGCACCCACGCCGGCGATGAAGCCACCGAACGGGTTCTCGTTGCCCCCGTCGACGTCGAACAGCCAGTCGAGAGATTTTTTCTCGTCGGCGGTGTACCCGTCGATACTCGTCGCCGTGTAGTACTGAGTCTTCGCCATATGAGCCACTTTATGGCTTCAAAAGGGGCTAACCGGCGTCATTCCGGAGAACCAGGATCGCGATATCGTCCCGTGGTTCCTCGACCGAGAAGTTGATCGTGATGGAGCGCAACCGGGCCGCCATCACGTCGGCCGGATAGCCGGCCAGCGGGCCGGCCGCCTCGCGCAGCCGGGTCGTGCCGAACAACTCGCGCCCGCGGCGCCGCTCGGTCACCCCGTCGGTATAGAAGATCAGCGAATCGCCGGCGCCGAGCCGCACCTCGACGTCCGGCGAGGAGATCGTCTCGAGCAGGCCCAGCGCGGTGCCGCCCTCGCCGACGAACGAGGCCTTGCCGTCCGCCCGCACCAGCACCGCCCGGTCGTGCCCGGCCAGGTGCAGGCACACCACCAGAGTGCCGTCCGGCTCGCGCCGCACCGAGGCCATCGCCAGCGTGCAGTAACGCCCGCCGCCCCGCTGCACCAGCGTGCGGTTGACCCGGCAGAGGATCTCGGTCATCGGCTTGCCGTCGTCGACCAGGATGCGGATCACGTCGCGGACCAGGCCGGTCACGGTGGCCGCCTGGACGCCCTTGCCGGACACGTCGCCGACCACGACCAGCCAGGTGTCGTCGCCGAAGGGCACCACGTCGTAGAAGTCGCCGCCCACCTCGGAGCCGGTCGGCACGTATTCCGCGGCGAAGCCGACCCCCTCGACCTTGGGCAGGGCCGGTGGCAGCAGCGACGCCTGCAGGGTGCGGGCGACCTTGTGGCGCTCGTCGTGGATGCGGGCGTTGTCGATGGCCAGGGCGGCGCGGCGAGCCACGTCCTCGAGGACGGCGACCTCGTCGGCGTCGTGCCGATGCCGGGGGTGCCGCCCCACCGCGAGGGTGCCGAGCCGGGTGCCTCGGGCAGTTAACGGCACCGCGAAGCCCTCGGATGGGGTGCCGAACATGACCTGGGTGCCGAGCCGGGAGGCCTCCTCGAGCCGGGCCAGGACCGAGTCGGGGCCGGTGTCGGCGAGGGTCTCGTGCAGCTGCGGCAGGGCGCCCTCGTCGGCATGGGTGGCCGCGGCCAGTTGCAGCCGGCCCCACGTGTCGGTGGTGTGCACCGCGCACCACTGGCCCAGCCGGGGGACCACCAGCTGCGGGATCAGCGCCATCGTGAGGTTGACGTCGAGCGACTGGGCGAGCAGCTCGCTGGCCTCGGCCAGGAAGGTCAGCCAGGTCTGCCGGCGCAGGTCGGTGCGGCGCAGCCGGTCATTTTCCAGGTGCAGCGAGAACCGCTCGGCGACGATCGTGGCGAGCGGCTGGGCGTAACCGGTCGGGGCCGCGTCCAGCTCCAGCTCACCCGAGTACGGACGATGCACCGCCAGCGGCACCACGATCGTGTCGGCGTCCTCGCGGGGCGGCCGGCCGTGCCGCGCCAGGAGCTGCCGCCCGCCGCCGTCGCCACGGTCGAGCCGCACCACACCGCCGGCCGCGCCGGTCAGCCGGGCGAGCCGGGACAACAGGTCGGTGGCGAACTCGGCCAGCGCCTCGTCGGTCTGCCGCTCCGGGTTGATCTGCAGCAGCGCGGTCAGCGCGCCCACGCTCGGCGTGCCGGCCTCGACGACGTTGGTGGCCGGCACCATGGCGGTGGTCGTCTCGGTCGAGGTGTGCCCCTCGAGACGAAACCAGACGCCCTTGCCGGTGCCTTCGTGCACGGTTCCCCAGCGCGACGCGAAGTGGTCGACCAGCAGCAGGCCACGGCCGCGCTCGGCCACCTCGCCGATGTCCACGCTCTCGTTGCGCGGGCCGACCGCCAGCTGTTCGACCGGGCCGGGCGCGAAGTCGGTCACCGTCACGGTCAGGCCGGTCTGGTCGGCGCTGACCTCGATGTCCAGCTCGGTGTTGGCATGCACCACGGCGTTGGTGGACAGCTCGGTGGTGAGCAGCAGCGCTTCGTTGAGCAGCGTGTCGAGCCCGGCGTCCTCGAGCACTGAGCGGACCAGCGCCCGGGCCGCGGCCGGCGTGCGCCGGTCGTTGGGCAGCCGGACCCGCCGGACGAGGCCGTCTGCCGCGATTTCCGAAGCTGACACGCCATGCATCCTCTCCTGTCGGCGGGGGGATGCACAAAGTCGTCTCTCGCATTGACCCGGTCGGGCGAGGGAGGATGGGGTGCTCGGGCAGTTGGACAGGGAGTTAGGACAGGCATGACTGCGGCAAAAGAAGCCCACGACGAGGCCGCCCTCCTCGGCGAGCTCGCTGAGGCTCTGCGGCGCGTGCGCCGCGGAGATCTCAAGGTCCGGCTGCCGCGCCGAAGCGGCGCGGCCGGCGAGGTCGCCGACGCGTTCAACGAGGTCGTTTCCCTGCAGGAACGACAAAATCTCGACCTACGCCGGATCAGCCGGATCGTCGGTCGCGACGGCCGGCTCACCGAGCGGCTCGACGACGAAGGCCTGGACGGCTCGTGGGCGGACAGCGTCCGCTCGGTCAACTCCCTGATCGACGATCTGGGCCGGCCGACCACCGAGATCTCCCGGGTCATCGTGGCGGTTGCGGAAGGTGACCTTTCGCAGCACATGGCGCTGGAAATGGACGGCCGACCACTTCGGGGTGAATTCCTGCGCATCGGCCGCACGGTCAACACGATGGTGGACCAGCTGTCGTCGTTCGCCGACGAGGTCACCCGGGTGGCCCGCGAGGTGGGCACCGAGGGCGAGCTGGGCGGTCAGGCCGACGTGCGGGGCGTGGCCGGCACCTGGAAGGACCTCACCGACTCGGTGAACCTGATGGCGTCCAACCTGACCCACCAGGTGCGCTCGATCTCGCAGGTGGCGACGGCGGTGGCCCGCGGTGACCTGTCCCAGAAGATCACCGTTTCGGCGCGCGGCGAGGTGGCCGAGCTGGCCGACACCATGAACGGTCTGACCGACACCCTGCGGCTGTTCGCCGAGCAGGTGACGAGGGTGGCCCGCGAGGTGGGCACAGAGGGCAAGCTGGGCGGCCAGGCCGACGTGCCCAACGTCGCTGGCACCTGGAAGGACCTCACCGACTCGGTGAACTCGATGGCGACCAACCTGACGAGCCAGGTGCGCAACATCGCCCAGGTCTCGACCGCGGTGGCGAAGGGCGACCTGTCGCAGAAGATCACGGTGGCCGCGCAGGGCGAGATCCTCGAGCTCAAGGACACCGTCAACACGATGGTGGATCAGCTGTCGTCGTTCGCCGACGAGGTGACCCGGGTGGCCCGCGACGTGGGCACCGAGGGCAAGCTCGGCGGTCAGGCGCAGGTCCGCGGCGTCTCCGGTACGTGGCGGGACCTGACGGAGAACGTGAACCAACTCGCCAACAACCTCACCGATCAGGTGCGGAACATCGCCCAGGTCTCGACCGCGGTGGCGAAGGGCGACCTCTCGCAGAAGATCACGGTCGACGCCAAGGGCGAGATTGCCGAGCTGAAGGACACCGTGAACACGATGGTGGATCAGCTTTCGAGCTTTGCCGACGAGGTGACCCGGGTGGCCCGCGAGGTGGGCTCGGAGGGCAAGCTGGGCGGTCAGGCCCAAGTCAAAGGCGTTTCCGGTACGTGGCGGGACCTCACCGACAACGTGAACTACATGGCGTCGAACCTGACCAGCCAGGTGCGCAACATCTCCTCGGTGACCACCGCGGTGGCCAAGGGCGACCTGTCGCAGAAGATCACGGTCGACGCCCGCGGCGAGATCCTCGAGCTGAAGACCACGGTCAACACGATGGTCGACCAGTTGTCGTCGTTCGCCGACGAGGTGACCCGGGTGGCCCGCGAGGTGGGCACCGAGGGCAAGCTCGGCGGTCAGGCGCAGGTGCGGGGCGTGGCCGGCACCTGGCGCGACCTGACCGACAACGTGAACTCGATGGCCTCCAACCTGACCGCCCAGGTGCGAAACATCGCCCAGGTCTCGACGGCGGTCGCCAAGGGTGACCTGTCGCAGAAGATCACGGTCGACGCGCAGGGCGAGATTCTCGAGCTGAAGAACACCGTGAACACCATGGTCGACCAGCTGTCGTCGTTCGCCGACGAGGTCACCCGAGTCGCCCGCGAGGTGGGCTCGGAGGGCAAGCTCGGCGGGCAGGCGCAGGTGCGGGGCGTGGCCGGCACCTGGCGCGACCTGACCGACAACGTGAACTACATGGCGTCCAACCTGACCGCCCAGGTCCGCAACATCGCCTCGGTGACCACCGCGGTGGCCAAGGGCGATCTGTCGCAGAAGATCACGGTCGACGCCCGCGGCGAGATCCTCGAGCTCAAGGACACCGTCAACACGATGGTCGACCAGCTCTCGTCGTTCGCCACCGAGGTCACCCGGGTCGGCCGGGAGGTCGGCGTGGAGGGCAAGCTCGGCGGTCAGGCCCAGGTCAAGGGCGTTTCGGGTACGTGGCAGGACCTCACCGACAACGTGAACCAGCTCGCCTCGACGCTGACCACCCAGCTGCGCGCGATCGCCGAGGTGTCCACCGCCGTGACCCGCGGTGACCTGACCCAGAGCATCGCTGTCGTGGCCCAGGGCGAGGTCGCCGAGCTCAAGGACAACATCAACCAGATGATCGTCACGCTGCGCGAGACGACCAAAGCGAACGCCGAGCAGGGCTGGCTCGACTCCAACCTGGCCCGCATCGGTGGCCTGCTGCAGGGCCAGCGCGATCTCGGCGAGGTCTGCCGCATGATCATGACCGAGGTGACGCCGCTGGTCGACGCCCAGCTCGGCGCATTCTTCCTGGTCGACAACGAGCAGGCGGTCATGCGTCTGCGGCTCGCCGCCTCCTACGGCTACGTCGCCCGCAACCACGAGGTGACGTTCGGGCCGGGCGAGGGCCTGGTCGGGCAGGCCGCGGTCTCGCGACGGACGATCCGGGTGCGGGCCACCCACGACGGCATCCTGACCATGCGCTCCGGACTCATGTCGATGCCGCCGAACGACCTGGTCGTGCTGCCGGTGCTGTTCGAGGGCGAGATGCTCGGCGTCATCGAGTTCGCCTCCGTCGCTGCATTCTCCGGGCTGCATCTGACGTTCCTCGAGCGGCTGGTCGCCACGATCGGCGTCGCTCTCAACACGATCCAGGCCAACCGGCGTACGGAGGAGCTGCTCTCCCAGTCGCAGCGGCTGGCTCGCGAGATGCAGGACCAGTCGGCCGAGCTCCAGCGCACCAACGCCGAGCTGGAGGACAAGGCGCAACTGCTCAGCGAGCAGAAGGCGAACATCGAGACGAAGAACCGGGAGATCGAGCAGGCCCGGCTCGGCCTCGAGGAGAAGGCGCAGCAGCTGTCCCGGGCGAGCGCCTACAAGTCCGAGTTCCTGGCCAACATGAGCCACGAATTGCGTACGCCGCTGAACTCGCTCCTGCTCCTGGCTCGTCTGCTCGCCGACAACAGCGAGCAGAACCTCTCCGAGAAGCAGATCGAGTTCGCCCGCACGATCCACAGTGCCGGCTCCGACCTGCTCTCGCTGATCGACGACATCCTTGACCTCGCCAAGATCGAGGCAGGGCGGATGGACGTGGACGTCGACCAGATCGACTTCGACGGCATCCGGTCCTACGTCGAGCAGGCGTTCCTGCCGCAGGCCGAGGAGAAGAACCTCGACTTCCGGGTGGCGGTGGCCTCCGGTCTGCCGGCCTCGATCGTCACCGACGGTCAGCGGCTCCAGCAGATCCTGCGCAACCTGCTCTCCAACGCGGTCAAGTTCACCGACTCCGGTTCGGTGACGCTGAGCATCTTCGCGGCGCCGCCGAACACCGACTTCGACATGCCGGCGCTGTCGAAGGCCGGCCAGGTGGTGGCGTTCGCGGTCACTGACACCGGCATCGGCATCTCCGACGAGAAGCTGGCGATCATCTTCGAGCCGTTCCAGCAGGCCGACGGCACCACCACCCGGAAATACGGCGGCACCGGCCTCGGCCTGTCGATCAGTCGCGAGTTCGCGGCCCTGCTCGGCGGCACGATCGTGGTGTCGTCGATCCCGGGCGAGGGCTCGACGTTCACGCTGTACGTTCCGGACTCGCTGACCCCGGAGTCGGCGCCGATGTTCGCACTGCCCTCCGAGCCGTCGACCACAGTGGTGGTGCGGCCGATGCAGTCGATGAACATGCCGCTGATGGATCTGCCCGTGATCACGCCGCGGGCCGAGTTGGAGGGGCACATCAGCGCGGCCGGCCGCCAGCTCGACGGCGCCACCGTGCTGATCGTCGACGACGACGTGCGCAACGTGTTCGCCCTGACCAGCGCCCTCGAGATGCACGGCCTGAACGTTCTCTACTCCGACAACGGGGTCGACGGCGTCCGCATTCTGGCTGAGCACCCGGAGGTCGACATCGTGCTGATGGACGCGATGATGCCCGACCAGGACGGTTATGAGACGACTCGGGGGATCCGCCGCAATCAGCGCTTCCGGGACCTGCCGGTAGTGTTCCTAACCGCGAAGGCAATGCCCGGTGACCGGGAATCAGCCCTCGCCGCCGGCGCGAGCGACTACATCACCAAGCCGGTCGACCTGGACGAGCTGATCGAGCTGATGGCCCGCTGGGTGAACGCCGACAGGACCATCGAACCGGAGCGCGGATAGGGGGTAGGGGAGTGGCGGATCGCGCCAAGGCCCTGCTGGTCGACGACCGCAAGGACAACCTGCTCGCCCTGGAGGCCATCCTCCAGGGCCTCCCGGTGACACCGGTCGCCGTCGAGAGCGGCGAGGCCGCGCTCAAGCAGCTGCTGACCGACGACTTCGCGGTCATCCTGCTCGACGCGCAGATGCCCAACATGGACGGTTTCGAGACGGCCAGCCACATCAAGCGGCGGGAACGCACCCGGCACGTACCCATCCTGTTCCTGACCGCGGCCGACCGCGATGCGCAGCTTGCGCTGCGGGGTTACGCGGTCGGCGCGGTCGACTACCTGACGAAGCCGTTCGACCCGTGGGTGCTGCGGGCCAAGGTGTCCATCTTCGTCGAGCTGTGGACCAAGACCCAGCAGCTCAAGGCCCAGGGCGACGCGACCCGCGAGCGGGACGCGCAGTGGCAGCGCCTGACCGAGACGGTCGACGAGGCGGCCCGGGTGCTGCGTGCCGGCGGCGAGCAGGCCGCGGCCGAGGCGCTGGCCCTGCTGGAGAAGGCCCGCTGGGGCAGTTAGCGGTTCACGTAAGGCGTGACGGCGTTGGTCAGCGCGGAGCGCAGGATCGACTTCGGGCGGGCGCCGACCAGGGTCGCGGTCACGATGCCGCCGGTGAAGAACAGCAGCGTCGGCATCGACATGATCCGGTAGGACCGTGTGGTCTCCGGGTTCTCGTCGGCGTTGATCTTGCCGATCCGCAACTGCCCCTCGAACTCCGGCGCCAGCTCGGCCAGGGTCTGCGCCATCGGGCGGCACGGCGGGCACCAGTCCGCCCAGAAGTCGACGACGAACGGCAGATCGGAGCCGAGCACGGTCTCGGCGAAGGTGGTGTCGGTCAGGGTGATGAGGTCCAGCATCGGGTCTCCCGGTGTTCGACGGCTTGGGTCAGCTGCGTCTGCAACTGCTGCCGGATCTCGGTGAGCTGCGAAAGATAGCCGTCGACCTCGGCGAGCTTTCGACGCAGCACCACGACCGAGTCGGGGCACACGTGTCCCGAGGAGTTACCGGCGCGCAGGCACGCGACGAAGGGTTTGATGTCGTCGAGCCCGAAACCGACCGCGAGCAGCGACCGGATCTCGTGCACCACGCGCAGCTCGGCATCGTCGTACTGCCGATAGCCGTTGCTGTCTCGCTGCGGGCGCACGAGGCCCTGCTCTTCGTAGTACCGCAGGGTCCTGGTGCTGGTTCCCGCGCGTGAAGCCAGCTCGCCGATCAACATGTCGCCGACGGTAGGCCTTCACACCGGCGTCAAGGCAACCCTTTAGGGCGCGACCGAGCTGATCATCAGGGCGCTGCGCAGGCCGGTGATGTCGAGGACGCGCATCAGGAACTCGCCGACGTTGGTCAGGGAGAGCACGGCGCGGGCGTGCTGGGCCTTGCGGCTGAGCACCACGAGGGTGCCGAGACCCTGCGAATCGCAGAATGTGACACCCGCCATGTCGAGCACTATGCGGGGTGGCGGCTCGATCAGGGTCTCATTGACGATGGCGGAGAGGTTGGTGACCGTGAGCACGTCAATCTCCCCGGCGAGGTGCAGCACGACCTCGTCGGGGGCACGCTCGACCTCGATGGTCAACTCCGGCCGCTCCACGAGTTCAGCCTATCGCCCGTGGTGTGGATCTGCCCGCCGGGCGCACGCGGACCCGGTCGTTCCGGACATGCTGGTGTGACGCACGCACGACGTGAACAACCCTCTTGAGATGGCCAAGGGGAGCCGCTGTCAGAATGGGAGACGCTGTGACCACCTCATACCGCGCCGAGGGCCTCCCGTACCCGCAGGACGCCCCGGTCTCCCAGGCCCTGTTCGACCGCGCCAGCGCCATCGTGCCCGGCGGGGTCAATTCACCCGTGCGTGCGTTCCGAGCGGTCGGTGGGACGCCCCGATTCATGTCGTCCGGCAAAGGTGCATGGCTCACCGACGCCGACGGCCGGCGCTATGTCGACCTGGTCTGCTCGTGGGGCCCGCTGATCCACGGCCACGCGCACCCGGAGATCGTGGCCGCCGTGCAGGAGGCCGCCGCCCGCGGCACCAGCTTCGGCACGCCCACGGCCGGCGAGGTCGACCTGGCCGAGGAGATCATCCGGCGCACGCCGATCGACGCGGTCCGCCTGGTCAACTCCGGCACCGAGGCCACCATGACGGCGATCCGGCTGGCCCGCGGCTTCACCGGCCGCGCCAAGATCGTGAAGTTCGCCGGCTGCTACCACGGCCACGTGGACGCGCTGCTCGCCGCGGCCGGCTCCGGCGTGGCCACCCTGGGCCTGCCCGACTCGCCCGGCGTCACCGGCGCGACGACCGCCGAGACGATCGTGCTGCCTTACAACGACGTGGCCGCGGTCGAGGCCGCGTTCGCGGCCGACGGTGCCGAGATCGCCGCGATCATCACCGAGGCCGCGGCCGGCAACATGGGCGTGGTCGCCCCGCGTGACGGTTTCAACCAGCGTCTCGCCGAGATCGCTCACGCGCACGGCGCGCTGCTGATCGTCGACGAGGTGATGACCGGCTTTCGCGTCTCGCCGGGTGGCTGGGCCGGGCTCGACCCGGTCGACGCCGACCTGTTCACCTTCGGCAAGGTGATGGGCGGCGGCCTGCCCGCGGCCGCGTTCGGCGGGCGTCACGAGATCATGTCGCGGCTGGCCCCGGCCGGCCCGGTCTATCAGGCCGGCACGCTCTCCGGTAACCCGCTGGCCTGTGCGGCCGGCCTCGCCTCGCTGCGGCTGGCCGACGACGCGGTCTACAAGCGGCTCGACGAGTTGTCCGCGACGATCGGCGCGCTCGCGTCGGCGGCGCTGTCCGAACAGGGCGTTGCGCACCGGTTGGCGTACGCGGGCAATATGTTCTCGATTTTCTTCACCGAGAACGAGGTCGTCGACTACGACTCGGCGAAGACGCAGAATGCGGCCGCGTTCAAGGGGTTCTTCCACGAGATGCTCGCGCGCGGCGTCTATCTGCCGCCGAGCGCGTTCGAGTCGTGGTTCGTGTCGACGGCGATCGACGACGAGGCGCTGGAGCAGATAGCGGCGGCACTCCCGCACGCGGCAAGGGCGGCAGCATGAGTAGAACCACGGTGCACGTGCTGCGGCACGGCGAGGTCTTCAACCCCACCAAGGTGCTGTACGGGCGGCTGCCCAACTTCCACCTCTCCGAGCTGGGCGTGCAGATGGCCAAGGCCGCGGCCGAGTCGCTGGCCGCGCGGGACATCACGTACGTCGTGGCCAGCCCGCTGGAACGCGCCCAGGAGACGGCTGCCCCGATCGCCGCCGAGTTCAAGCTCGACGTTGCCAGCGACACCCGGCTGATCGAGAGCGCCAACTACTTCGAGGGCAAGACGGTTGGCGTCGGCGACGGCGCGCTGACCAACCCGCGGCACTGGTGGGTGCTGCGCGACCCGATCACCCCGTCCTGGGGCGAGCCCTACCTGCAGATCGCCCAGCGGATGTTCGCGGCCGTGCAGTCGGCCCGGGTCGCCGCCGAGGGCCACGAGGCGGTCTGCGTCTCGCACCAACTGCCGATCTGGACCCTCCGGCGGTATGTGGAGAAGAAGCGCCTCTGGCACGACCCGCGCCGCCGCCAGTGCGGGCTGGCCAGTCTCACCTCGATCCGGTTCGAGGGGTCGACGGTGGTCGGCATCGACTACTCCGAGCCGGCCGCGCACCTGGTGGCCCTGTCCGCGTCGGCCAAGACCGCCAAGGGAGCTTGACCATGCGCCGCCCCGCCATCGTCCTGGCCGTCGCCGCGCTCACCGCGACCGTCCTGGCCGGGTGCGGCGGGGAAAATTGGGCCAAGAAGTGCACCACCATCGGCACCGTGGTGGAGTGCACGCCGGCCCAGCGGCCGCAGGTCAAGGACGTCACCGGCGACCTGCTCGACGGCGGGAAGTACGACGTCGCGCAGGACCGCGGCAAGGTCGTGGTGGTCAACTTCTGGGGCTCGTGGTGCGCGCCGTGCCGGGCCGAGGCCGACGACCTGGAGAGGACCTACCAGGCCACCAAGGCCAAGGGTGTCAGCTTCATCGGGGTCAACTCGCGCGACGACAAGGATTCGGCCAAGGCGTTCGAGCGCGGCCGGGTGACGTACCCCAGCATCTACGATTTCGAGGGCAAGGTCGCGCTGAAGTTCGACGTGACCCAGACCAGCACGCCCGCCACGCTGATCCTCGATCGGCAGGGCCGGATCGCGGTCGCCATGCGCGCCGCCACCACCTACGACCAGTTGCAGCCGCTGGTGGAGAAGATCGCCGCGGAGACGGCGGCCTGATGGAAGAGACCCAGTTCGCGCACATCGCCGGCAGCGGGCCGCTGGTGCTGGCGATCGCGGTCGCGGCCCTTGCCGGACTGGTCAGCATCCTCTCCCCGTGCGTGCTGCCGCTGGTGCCGGGTTATCTCTCCTACGTGACCGGCCTGGCCGGCTCGGACCTCGACGACCGCCGCGAACAGGAGGACGGCGGCGACGTTGCAGTGGCCACCCGGCGGTCGGTAAAGGGCCGCGTTCTGGCCGGCACCGTCCTCTTCGTGCTCGGCTTCGCGATCGTGTTCACCCTGCTGGTGACGCTGGTGGCGAACATCGGCTTCACGCTCAAGAGCCACATCGACGCGCTCAACATCGTGCTCGGCGTGGTGGTGATCGTCCTCGGTCTCGGCTACCTGGGCTGGATCCCCGGCCTGCAGCGGGAGATGCGGATCAGCAAGCTGCCGGCGGTCGGGCTGGCCGGCGCCCCGATCCTCGGCGGGATCTTCGCGCTCTCCTGGCTTCCGTGCACCGGCCCGACCCTGGCCGCGGTGGTCGGGCTGGCCACCGCGAGCGGCCAGACGAGTCGAGCGGTCACCCTTGCCCTCGCGTACAGCCTCGGTCTCGGTATTCCGTTCGTGCTGTTCGGGCTCTTCTTCCGGCGGCTGCTCGGGGTCTTCAAGGCGATCCGCCGCAACAGTCGCTGGGTGACCCGGATCGGCGGCGTGCTGCTCATCGCGGTCGGGATCGCGCTGGTCACCGGCGGGTGGAACCACTTCCTGGTCTGGCTGCTGACCACCTTCAACTTCAGCGGGGGCACGCTGCTGTGACCGTCGTGGAGGAACGTCCGGCACCGGCTGCGGCTCCGCCGCCTCGGCCGGGCCATCGACTGTGGGCCCTGTTGCGCAACTCGTGGCGCCAGCTCACCAGCATGCGTACGGCGTTGGTCCTGCTCTTCCTGCTCGCCATCGCCGCCATCCCGGGCTCGATCTTCCCGCAGCGCGCGGTCGACTCGCAGCGCGTCACCGAGTACTACGCGGCGCACCCGCAGCTGGCGCCGTGGCTGGAGCGGCTCGGCGGCTTCGAGGTGTACGGGTCGCCCTGGTTCGCCTCGATCTATCTGCTGCTGTTCACCTCGCTGATCGGCTGTGTCGTGCCCCGCCTGCGCGACCACGTGCGGTCGCTGCGCCTGGCCCCGCCGGAGGCGCCCAGCCGGCTGGAGCGGCTTCCTCAGCACGCATCGGACATCTCGTATGACGGCGGACCCACAGACCTGGCTCGTATGCTGCGGAAACGGCGCTTCCGCACGAAGGTGCGCGAGCACGAGGACGGCAGTTGGACGGTCTCCGCCGAGAAGGGCCACCTCAAGGAGACCGGCAACCTGTTCTTCCACTTCGCGCTGCTCGCGGTGCTGATCGGGGTGGGTTTCGGGCACTGGTACGGCTGGCACGGCAACCGCATCCTGGTGGCCGGCGCCGACCAGGGCTTCTGCGACACCCTCGCGCAATACGACGACTCGACGCTCGGTCCTCGGGTGGACGCCGCCGACCTGCCCAACTTCTGCTTGACGCTCAACCGGTTCGAGGCCAGCTACCAGGAAACCGGTCAGCCGAAGAGTTTCGAGGCGACGGTGGGCGTCAGCGAGGACGACGGCCCGGTCAAGAGCCGCGAGTTCACCGTCAACGACCCGCTGCGACTGCACCACGCGAACGTGCACCTGATCGGCCACGGCTACGCGGTCACCCTGCGCTACACCGACCGGTTCGGCGAATCGCAGCTCAAGACCGTGCCGTTCCTGCCGGTCGACAGCATGTTCACCAGCGAGGGCGTGGCCCAGTTCCCCGACGTGAACATCGACCCCAAGACCGACAAGCGCGACTCGTCGCTGCAGATGGGCTTCGAGGGCCGCTACCTGCCGACCGTCGGCACCGGTGCGACCTCGACGTTCCCGGCCGAGAACGCGCCGGCCATCTTCCTCACCGCCTACCGCGGTGATCTCGGTCTGGACGTGGGCACGCCCGGCTCGGTCTACTCTCTCGACCAGGGGCAGATCGCGACCGGCGACCTGAAGAACGTGAGTGGCGCGCGGCCGCACGAGCTGAAGGTCGGCGAGACCTGGACCCTGGACGACGGCACCAAGCTGGAGTTCGTCGGCACCAGGCCGTACGCGACGCTGGCGATCCGCTACGACCCGACGCAGTCGCTGATCCTGATCGGTGCGGTTATCGGGCTGATCGGCCTG
This sequence comes from Actinoplanes sp. NPDC026619, assembly GCF_040638295.1. NCBI lineage: Bacteria > Bacillati > Actinomycetota > Actinomycetes > Micromonosporales > Micromonosporaceae > Actinoplanes > Actinoplanes sp. NPDC026619. The sequence goes on along the minus strand of NZ_JBEZYA010000006.1, from coordinate 366,203 downwards.
ATGCTGTCGCTGGGCGGGCACCGCCGGCGGGTCTGGTTCCGCGCCCTGCCAGCTTCGTCCGAGAAGGGCAGCGGTACGTTGTTGACGGCCGGTGGGCTGCCACGCACCGACTATCCCGGTTTCGCCGATGAGTTCACCGGGCTGGTGAAGGCCGCCGAGGAAGGGAATCCGTGATGGCGGAGTTGTCGAACCAACTGATGGGCTTCACCGTCCTGGCGTACCTGGTCGCGATGGTGCTCTACGCCGGCGAGTACGCCTTCGGCAGCAAGAGCCACATCGGCAAGGCGGCGGCTCGTCCCGCCCGCCAGCTGGTCGGCGCCGGGGCCCCTATCGAGTCTTTGGAAGAACAGCCGCCGGTTGTCGTCCCGAAGGACCGGCGGGCCGAGTGGACCGGCCGGGCCGCGGTCGTCTTCAACCTGCTGGGCCTCCTGCTGCACCTCGGCACCCTGGTCACCCGCGGCATCGCCGCCGACCGGATGCCCTGGGGCAACATGTACGAGTACATCCTGTCGGCGACCTTCGTCGGCTCGGCGGTGTGGACGGGCGTGCTAATTCGCCGCCCGGCTCTGCGGCACATCGGCCTCTTCGCCTCGCTGGCCCTGGTGGTGCTGCTCGGCGCCGCCGGCATGATCGCCTACACCCCGGTCGGGCCGCTGGTCCCGGCCCTCCAGTCGTACTGGTTCATCATCCACGTCTCGACGATCATTCTGGCCTCCGGCATCCTGCTGATCGGCGCGGTGCCGGCCACGATGTTCCTGATCCGGGACGGGTACGACAAGGGCAAGCGCCGCTTCCCGTACTCGCTCGGCCGCAACGTGCCGGACGCGATCATGCTCGAGCGGCTCACCTTCCGGCTGCACGCATTCGCGTTCCCGCTGTTCACGTTCGGTGCGCTGATCGCCGGGCCGATCTGGGCCGAGGCGTCCTGGGGCCGTTACTGGAACTGGGACCCCAAAGAGGTCTGGGCGTTCATCTCCTGGGTCGTCTACGCCGGTTACCTGCACGCCCGGGCCACTCCGAGCGTCAAGCGCACGGTGGCGACCTGGATTGCCCTGCTCGGGTTCGCGACGATGCTGATGAACCTGTTCGGCGTCAACCTGTTCTTCAGCGGCCTGCACTCGTACGCCAACGCCGGCGGCATGTAGCCCGGCGGTATGTAGCCCAGCGGTATTCAGCTCAGCCACCGAGAAGGCCGCCCAGCAGCGACGGCCGGCGGGTTGCCGTCGGCGACACCGAGACGCTCGGGCTCGGCGTCACGGTCACGGTCGGCGCCGGGGTTGCGCTGGGCGACGACGACGGGGGTACGACGTCGGCCTCGCCCGGAATCATCGGCCGCGCGGTGCCACCGGCCACTCCGTCGGAGCAGTCGCCGGCCGTCCAGGTGTCGTAGCGGTTGACCCAGTTCAGGCAGAAGCCGCCGGTGCGCTGCTGTTGACCCGCGTCGTAGCCGGTGAGCGTGGGCACGTCGGCCCGCCAGTAGCGCGCCGCACCACCGTCGGCCGGCCGCAGCTGCACGTTGTCGACGGTCACCTCGGGCACGTCGACCCGGGTCGGCCGGCTGGAGTCGACGTGCACCTCGACGTACTGCTCGATCATGGCGCTCGGCCCGATCGGCAGCCGCTGGGCGGTGAGCAGGTTCCACCGGTTGCTCCACCACAGCCAGGCGGCCCATACGCCGTTGGCGTCGCTGTGCAGGTCGATCCAGACCCGGTCGCCCGGCCGCAGTGTGTACTGGTCGTAGAACTGCCAGGTGCGGGTGTTGGTGTTGAACGTGTAGATGTGCTGACGGGTGGGGCTGGCCCAGCCGGTCTTCGCCCAGCCGGCCTCGAGCCAGGAGATCTGGCCGCCGCCCATGTTCCGCTTGGCCATGAACCGCGCGGCGATGAAGTCGTAGCTGCCCGGCCGGATCGAGGCGTCCACCACGGAGATCCGCCCGGAGACGCCGCTCCACTCGCCGGCCGAGTTCGCGCCGAGGTGGTGGTACCCACTCGGGGTAACGCCGCTCACCGGTCTGCTGAGCTGGACTCCGGACTCGACGATGCGTCCGCCGGCCCGGCACGCGCCGGGTGTGCCGGGCCCGGCCGGTGCGGTGGGAGGCCGGGTCGAGGCGCGTCCGGCGGGACAGGGCGGAAGCGGCACGGCGGAGCGCACGGCCGGCGTGGGCTTGGCGACCACTCGCGGCGCCGAGGCGGCCGGTGCAGTGACCGCCGTGATCGCCACGAGGACGCCGAGGGCGGTTAGCGCGCCCCAGCGCGTTGCTTTCCGGACCTGCACGAGCACCTCGCCGACCTGTGGGAGCAATCGCCCACCTCAACGCGAACCGGACACGTTGAGTGACGGTGATCGCCCGGGCGTAGGTCACACCGATCGGTGGTGAACACTGGTATCCATGGCGCCTCGTGGGTTTCCGTACGACGATCTGCAGAGCTTCCTCGACGCCCTCGAGAAGGCCGGTGAGCTGCGCCGGGTCACGGTCCCGGCCGACCCGACGCTGGAGATCAGCGAGGTGGTCACCCGCACCGTCCGAGCCGGCGGACCGGCCCTGCTTTTCGAACGGCCCACCCGCGGCGACATGCCGGTGGCGATCAACCTGTTCGGCACCGAGAAGCGGATGGCGATGGCGCTCGGCGTCGACTCGCTCGACGAGGTCGGCGACCGGATCGGCGCGCTGATCAAGCCGGAGCTCCCGGTCGGCTTCTCCGGCATCCGCGAGGGCATCGGCAAGGCGCTGCAGCTCAAGTCGTTGCCGCCGAAGAAGGTGAAGACCGCACCCTGCCAGGAAGTGGTGCTCAAGGGCGACGAGGTCGACTTGAACCTGCTGCCCGGCCTGCAGGTCTGGCCCGAGGACGGCGGCGTCTTCCACAACTTCGGGCTGACCCACACCAAGCACCCGGAGACCGGCAAGCGCAACCTCGGTCTCTACCGCCTGCAGCAGCACTCGAAGAACACCCTGGGCATGCACTGGCAGATCCACAAGGACTCGACCGCGCACCACGCGGTGGCCGAGCGCCTCGGTGAGCGGTTGCCGGTGGCCGTGGCGATCGGCTGCGACCCGGTCGTCAGCTACGCGGCCAGCGCACCGCTGCCGTCCGACATCGACGAATACCTGTTCGCCGGCTTCCTGCGCGGCGAGCGGGTCGAGATGGTCGACTGCCTGACCGTGCCGCTGCAGGTCCCGGCGCACGCCCAGGTCATCCTCGAGGGTTACCTGGAGCCGGGCGAGCGGCACCCGGAGGGGCCGTTCGGCGACCACACCGGGTTCTACACGCCGGTCGAGCCGTTCCCGGTGCTGCACATCGAGACGATGACCATGCGCAAGAAGCCGGTCTACCACTCGATCATCACGTCCAAGCCGCCGCAGGAGGACCACGGCCTGGGCAAGGCCACCGAGCGGATCTTCCTCCCGCTGCTGAAGATGCTGATCCCGGACATCGTCGACTACGACATGCCAGCCGCCGGAGTCTTCCACAACTGCGTGATCGTCTCGATCCGCAAGCGCTACCCCAAGCACGCGCAGAAGATCATGAACGCGATCTGGGGCGCGCACCTTATGTCGCTGACGAAGCTCATCGTTGTCGTCGACGAGGACTGCGACGTGCACGACTACGCCGAGGTGGCGTTCCGGGCGTTCGGCAACGTCGACTACGACCACGACCTGCTGGTCACCCAGGGCCCGGTCGACCACCTCGACCACGCCTCCTACCAGCAGTTCTGGGGCGGTAAGGCGGGTCTCGACGCCACCCGTAAGCTGCCCAGCGAGGGCTACGACCGGGGCTGGCCGGACGAGATGGTCATGTCACCCGAGGTGGTCGCCCTGGTGGACAAGCGGTGGAAGGAATACGGGATATGACGGCGGTCGCGGCGGTTCCGGAGAAACCGGGCAAGGTCAAATCGTTCCTGCGTCTGGTCGCGATCGAGCACTCCGTCTTCGCGCTGCCGTTCGCGTACCTCTCGGCGTTCGTCGCCCTTGATCGGGAAAATACCGGGATCCACTGGCTGGACCTGTTGCTGATCACGATCGCGATGGTCTCCGGGCGGACGTTCGCGATGGCGGCCAACCGCATCCTCGACCGCAAGATCGACGCGCTCAACCCGCGCACGCAGAACCGTGAGCTGGTGACCGGGGCGGTCAGCCCGCGCACCGCCTGGACCGGCGCGATCGTCTCGCTGGTGGTCATGGCCCTCGCGGCCGGCCTGCTCAACTGGCTCTGCCTGGTGCTCTTCCCGCTCGCGGTGATCCCGCTGGTGATCTATCCGTACGGGAAGAGGTTCACCAACTACCCGCATTACATCCTCGCGCTCGCCCAGGCGGTGGCGCCGGTGGGCGCCTGGCTGGGCATCACCGGCACCTTTTCCGGCTCCGGGCCGGCCTGGCTGCTCGGCGTCGCGGTCGGCCTGTGGATCGGCGGCTTCGACATCATCTACGCCTGCCAGGACGTCGAGATCGACCGGCAGATCGGGGTGCACTCCACCCCGGCCCGCTGGGGCGTGCGCAACGCCCTGCGGATCTCCACGGCGACGCACGTGGTGACGTTCGCGCTCTTCGTCTGGTTCGGCGCGCTGGTCGGCCTGAGCTGGCTCTGGTGGATCGGGCTCGCGCTGACCGCGGCCGCGTTCACCTACCAGCACGTGGTCGTCACCGAGAACGACCTCTCCAAGGTCAACCGGGCGTTCTTCACCGCCAACGGCTTCGTCGGCATCGCGCTGTTCGTCTTCGCTCTCCTTGATTTGATTCTCTTGTAACGCGCGGCCCATCGCCGTCCGGCGTTCCGACCACCCGCAGCCGCTCAAGCTGCCGGCGCCGGTGGTCATCACGCGGACGGGGCAACGGCCGTGTTGCAGCCGTTCCCGCATTCCGCCCTGACGAGCGCCCAGCTGCGAGCGATTGCCGAGGGCTTCCGGCTGAGCGCCGAGCGGGAGGTCACGGTGCCAAAGGTGTAACCGTTCTCGGCGGGGGGTGCGTCTAATCCGCGTGAGCGACAACGAGGCCGAGTTCCGTGAGTTCGTGGCCGCGCAGATGGATTCGCTGCGCGGCCTCGCGTACCTCACGTGCGGGGACTGGCAGCTGGCCGAGGACGCGGTTCTCGCCGCCCTGGCCCGGCTGTATGTGAAGTGGGGCCGGATCGATAACCACGACGCGTACGCACGGACCGCCGTGGTGCGGGCCGCCATCGACGAGACCCGGCGCCCGTGGTGGCGCCGCGAGCAGTCGAACAGCCACGCGATGCCGGAGCTCCCGGCGGTGGACGTGATTCCGGCCGTCGACGACCGGCTGCGGCTGCGCGAGGCGCTGCTGCGGGTGCCGGTCAAGCATCGGGCGGTGCTGGTGCTGCGCTTCCTGGAAGGGCTCAGCGTGCCGCAGACGGCGGCCGCGCTGCGCTGCCCCGAGGGGACGGTCAAGGCGTACACGTACCGCGGCCTCGAGAAGCTCCGCAAGATCCTTGGCGCCGAACCGGGCATCGACACGGAGGTCCGCTATGAAGCTGTCTGATCAGTTGGACGACGTGCGTGCCGAGGCACCACCGGCGCGCTACGACGTCGAGGACGCGGTGCTGGCCGGGAAACGCCTGCGGCGCCGCCGCCGGACCGGAGTGGCGGCCCTGGCCGTGGTGGCGGTGGCGGCCGCGATCGGGGTGCCGCAGCTCACCGGCCTGGCGTCCGGTCCGTCTCCCTCGCTGCCGGCCGAGCCGTCACCGTCGATCGCGCCGTCGCCGGCCTTCCAGGGTCCCAGCCTTACCTACACGCTGCACGCCTTCACGACCGGCAAGCTGCGGGTCGAGGATCCCTACCGCTGGAACGTCTCCGGCGAGACCGCGATGATCGAGAAGAAGGGCGGTCAGCCGGACGCGCAGGAGGGCGAGGTCACCCTCTACCGGCCCGGCATCGACCCGCGGAGCACACTCGACGGCGCGCAGATCACCGCGACGACCGCGATCCACGGGCGGCCGGCCTTCCGGGTCGACGCCGACGGGGCGCCGATGCTGCTCTGGGAGTACGCGGACGACGCGATGGCCCTGATCACGGTGCGTGCCGACGGTCCCGCCAAGTGGGCTCTCACCCCCAACGAGCTGCGCCAAGTGGCCGAAGCCCTGGAGCCCGGCACGCCGCAGCCGGTGATGATCGCCTTCGGAACGTCGTACGTTCCGCCGGACTACCGGGTGATCGAGGTCAGTGGGCGGTTCAGTTCAGGGCAACTGTCGTCGGCGCAACTGGTGCCGGCCGACGAGGCCGCCGCCCGGCTCGGCAAGCCCGACCCCGACCCGCGCACCCAGAAGGGCAGCCGGGGTCTTCTGCTCTGGCTGGCCCCGGCGGTCGCGTCCGACCACGGTGCGCCGCGGCCGGGGGTGATCTGTCCGACGCCGACCGTGATCAAGGGCATGCCGGTCGAGAAGATGGGCCGGCACTGCTACGTCTTCCTACCCGGCGGCAAGTATGTGCTCGATGTGTTCGCGCCCAGCGCACTGGACGACAACGAGGTCCGCAAGTTGCTCGAGGGCGCGCGATTCGGCGACGTCGGGAAGCCGGCCACCTGGCTGCCGGCGAACACCGGATTCCCGGTGAGCGCGCAGGTGGGCGGCGCATGAGCGGGCACACTTGAGGTATGCGTGAACCATGGGTCGTCGGTGTCTCGGGAGCCTCCGGGACGCCGTACGCCAAAGCTGTTTTGACTGCCCTGCTTGATGCGGGCGAGTCGGTCGATCTGGTCGTCTCCCGCGCGGCCCGGCTCACCCTGCTCGACGAGACCGGTGCCACCGTGCGGGACGCGCATTGGAAGGACGACGTCTCCGGGTGGCTCGGCCGGGATCTGGGCGACCTCAACTACTGGCCGGCCGGTGATCTGGCCGCCGGGCCGAGCAGCGGTTCCTATCCGGCCAAAGGCATGGTGGTGGTGCCGGCGAGCACGGCGGCCTGTGCGGGCATCGCCATCGGGCTCTCCAAGGATCTGCTGCAACGGGCCGCCGAGGTCAACCTCAAAGAGCGCCGCCGTACGGTCGTGGTGCCCCGGGAAACCCCGGTCACCCGCAGCCACCTCGAGCACCTGATCGCATTGCACGATGCCGGTGCGGTCGTGTTGCCCGCCAGCCCCGGCTTCTACAGTGCCGGGGCTGAAGCGACCGCTCAGCAGCTCATTGACTTCGTCGCGGGAAAGGTGCTGGACGCTCTCGGCGTACCCAACACGCTTTTGACCCGTTGGAAGGGTGAGCTGAATGCTCAGCGCAAGCCGTTGGGTGGGCCGTAACCCATCCCCGGATTGCTCGGACCGGTATTGCGGGGGCGATTAGCGGCGTCGTCCTCGCGCATTTCCTCGACGACACCGTCGCCCTCAAGCAGAGCGCGCACCTCGGACTCGCGGAATCGGCGGTGGCCACCCGGAGTGCGGATGCTGCCGATACGCCCGGCGGCGGCCCAACGCGTGACCGTTTTGGGGTCGACGCGGAACAGCGCGGCCACCTCGCCCGGTGTCAGCAGACGATCTCCAGTGTCCACAACCCCCTCCTCGCGTCGGTCTTGGAGCGGCCGTGATCACGGTGAGTGTCGGCTTGCTCGATCGGGACGTAAAGCCATTAGAGCATTGCCCCGGAACCGAGTCCCTGGAATGCGGAAAAAGCCCTAATTGCGACAGTGATCGTTATCCTGCCGACGATTCGTCGCTACCGGGCGTGAGTAGGTATCTGCCACCCGATTAGGGTCTGAGCTATGGACTCCATCGACCTCCGGCTGATCGACCTGCTACGGGAGAATGCCCGCTCCTCGTACGCCGAGCTGGCCCGCAAGGTCGGGCTGTCCGCGCCGGCCGTGCATGAGCGGGTCGGCAAGCTCGAGGCGGCCGGGACCATCCGCGGCTACCGCGCCGACGTCGACCACGAAGCGCTCGGTCTCGGGGTCACCGCGCTGATCGGCATCATCGAGGACTCCGGCGCCGACACCGACGACGTGCTCGCCGCGGTGCGGGCGATGCCCGAGGTGGAGAGCTGCTACTTCATGGCCGGAGTGGAGTCCTACCAGCTCACCGTGCGGGTCGGCACGATCGCCGAGCTGGAGCAGCTGATCGTGCGGATCAACCGCACGCCCGGGGTGGCGTCCACCCGCACCGCAATCGCGCTGAGCACCAAGTGGGAGAACCGCCCCCAGCCCGGCCTCAGCTCGTGATTTGCTTGGCGAGTCCCGGATAGTCCACGACGAAACCGTCATCGTCCACGGTGAGGTCCGCGCTGAACGTCTCGCTCGCGTAGCGCACCCGGCCGTTATCCAGCGGCGTATAAATTTGGTCGACCTGCATCACTTCGAGGCTGGGCACCAGCACCAGCGCGGCACTGATCCGATGAGACACGTTGACCTCGGCCTTGAGCAGTTCGAGCCGGCGGATCGGCAACGTGTTGGTCAGCGGCGAGCCGCCGAGATCGACGTCGTGCACCCCGAACAACTGGTCCGGGTCCTCGATGCCGGGCAGACCGGCGCGGGCGTGCCCGGCGGCCGACAGCACCGCATCGAGGTCGCCCTGCTCGGCGGTCACCACGCGCCATCGGCGGGCGGCCAGCTCCAGGCGGACGCTGCGGGTCCAGCCGGCGCCCTCGGTGGTGACGTCGAGATGAGCGCTGGCCCAAGCCGGATCGGTCCGCAACTCGTAGCGACAGGTGTAGGCGATCGGTTTGACCACCAGGACCGTGCCTCGGGCATAGAGGCCGTTCCGCGCGTCGATGAGGGCGTGCTCGACCCCGGTTGCATCCTTGCGTTCCCAGAAGAGCGAGTCAGGCAGCGGCATAGCTCTACCTCTACCCTTCCGGCCGGAGATTGTGCGCGAAGCCGTCCAGAAGCCACCTGAGGCCGTCGTCGAAGTCGTCCTTCCAGTCTTCGGCGGCACCGCGGAGCAGGCCGCCTCGACCGGCCTCGGCCAGGTGCGGCAGTTCGCCGCCGGCGGTGATCTCGGCGAAGTACGCGTCGGTCGACGCCCGCCACTCCTGCTCGGTCAGCCCGTCGCGCTGCCGCGCCGCCTGCTCCTGCCCGCTCAGCGTGATGAAGCCCCACATGTACGTGTCGACGACGTGCAGCAGCTTCAGCGCCTGTCCCGGCGGGAGCCGCAGACTCGCGATCGCCTGGAACGACTGCTCGGCGTGCCGGGCCGCCTGCGGGCCGATCGGCGCTCGCTCGCCGAACACGCTCATCACCCAGGGATGCCGGCGCCCGACCTCGATCTGCCGGTGGAGCACGGCCCGCAGCGCGTCACGCCAGTCGCCCGGCGGCATCTCGTCGAGCAGCATCTCGCCCAGCACCTGGTCGACCATCAGGTCGACCAGGTCTTCCTTGCGCTCGAAAAACGAATAGAGGCTCATCGGCCGGGCGGACAGCTCGGTGGCGATCCGGCGCACCGAGACGGCCTTGAGCCCTTCCTGGTCGGCGAGCTCGACCGCGCGGGCGACGACCGTCTCGCGGGTGAGCCGTTCGGGCTTGGTCGCTGCCGGGCGGGTCCAGAGCGGCCCACGGGTCTCCGTCACGTGGCCATCGTAACGGTGTACGACACGCGATACGGTGTATCGCATGTCGTACACCGTATCGCCGAAGTTGCTCGCTCTCATCGGCGCCACCCTGCTGGGCGTCTTCCTGGTCCAGATGGACTCCACAATGGTCAACATCGCGCTGGAGAGCTTCCGGCGTGACTTCCACACCGACCTCAGCACCGTTCAGTGGGTCAGCACCGCGTACCTGCTGGCGATGGCGGCGGTGATCCCGGTCGCCGGCTGGGCGATCAACCGATTCGGCGGCCGAACCGCCTGGCTCACCTCGCTGGCGCTGTTCACCCTCGGCTCGTTGCTCTGCGGACTGGCCTGGTCGGCCGGCAGCCTCATCGCGATGCGCGCCATCCAGGGGATGGGCGGCGGCATGCTGATGCCGCTGTTCCAGACGATCGTCGCCCGCCGCGCCGGCCGGCAGCTCGGGCCGGCGATGGCGCTGGTCGGCGTTCCGCTGCTGCTCGGGCCGGTGCTCGGCCCGGTGCTCGGCGGGGTGCTCACCGACGGACCGGGCTGGCGCTGGATCTTCCTGGTCAACCTGCCGCTCTGCGCCGTGGCGGCGTGGGCGGCGGTGCGCGTCATGCCGGCCGAACACATCGACCGCCCCGCCCGCCTCGACCTGCTCGGTCTGGCGCTGCTCTCCCCGGCCCTCGTGGACATCGTCTGGGGCCTGTCGCGGGCCGGTGCGGACGGCGGCTTCGGCGCGGCCACCGTGCTCGCCCTCGCCGCCGGCATCGGGTTGCTGGCCTGGTTCGTGGTGCACGCGTTGCGAGCGGCCGAGCCGATCGTCGACCTGCGGCTGTTCCGCAGTCGCAACTTCGCGGCGGCCGCGGCGCTGATGTTCCTCGGGATGGTGGCGCTGCTCGGGACCCTGCTGCTGATCCCGCTCTACTACCAGGAGGTTCACGGCTTCACCCCGCTGCATGCGGGGCTGCTCATGGCGCCCAACGGGGTCGGCTCGGCGCTCTCCCTGACCTTCGCCGGGCGGCTCACCAACCGCTATGGCGTACGCCCAGTGGCCCTGACCGGCTCGCTGCTGCTGCTCGGGGTGGCTCTAGCCCTCACCCAGCTCTCGGCCGGCACCAGTCAGTGGGTGCTGGCCCCGCTCATCGCGCTCGGCGGGCTGGGCTTCGGGGCGGTCCTGGTGCCCGCCCAGTCCAGCATCTTCGGCGGTCTGCCCCGCGAATCGCTGCCGCACGCCACCACCGCGGTGCGTGTGTTCCAGCAGGTCGGAGGCTCGTTCGGGATCGCCGCCCTGGCGGTGTCACTGCAGCGTGGCGCAGCCGGCGCTCGGGACCTCGCCGAGCTCGGTGACGCCTTCGGCCACGCCTTCTGGTGGTCAGCCGGTGCCTCGGCCCTGATGCTGGTCCCGGTCCTGCTGTTCCGCCGAGCGCAACAAAATGCCCCGGCGCGAACCGCGCCGGGGCATTCCGAGATGTCGCTTGATCAGTAGGTGCGTGCCGGGCGAGCCGTGCCGAAGCGGGCGCCGGTGCCCTCGCGACGGTCGCTGCGCTGGTTGTCCCGGCGGAAACCGCCGGTGCGCTCGCCGTTGCGGGGCTGGAACGTGCCACGCTCGCCGCCACCTGTCCGGGGCCGGTCCGCGAAGGTCCGGTCGCCGGTCGGGCGGTCGCCGGTCGGGCGGTCGCCGCCGGTCGGGCGGTCCTGGCGCTCGGGCCGGTCAGCGTACGGACGCTGCGGCCGGTCACCGTAGGAACGCTGCGGCCGGTCACCCTCACTGCGAGGCCGGTCACCGTACGTGCGCTGCGGCCGGTCACCGTAGGAACGCTGCGGGCGGTCGCCGAAGCGACCACGCGGCCGGTCGCCACGCTCGCGGCGCTGCTCCGGCTCTTCCGGCACCGGGATACCACTGGGCTCGCGGGCCCCGGTGACCTCGGCGAGCTTCTCGTCACCGAGACGCACCCGAACCTCGGCCGGCGCGACACCGGCCTTGCCCATCATCGCCTGCGTGCTGCGCCGCTGCTTCGGCAGAACCAGCGTCACCACCGCACCGGACTCGCCGGCCCGAGCCGTACGGCCGGCGCGGTGCAGGTAGTCCTTCGGGTCCTTCGGCGGGTCGACGTGCACGACCAGCGAGATGCCGTCGACGTGGATGCCACGGGCCGCCACGTCGGTGGCCACCAGCACGTTCGTGCGGCCTTCCTTGAACTCGGCCAGCGTGCGGGTGCGAACCCGCTGCGTCTTGCCACCGTGCAGGGCGCCCGCTCGGACACCGACCTGGCGCAGCTGCTCCACCAGCCGGTCGACGCCCATCTGGGTGCGGGCGAAGACGATGGTCTTGCCCGTCCGGTTGGCGATCGCCGCGGTGATCGGGAACTTCTCCTGCGGCGGGATCAGCAGCAGGTGGTGATCCATCGTGGACACGCTGGCCTCGGACGGATCGGTCGAGTGCGTGACCGGGTCGTGCATGAAGCGCTTGACCAGGGTGTCGACGTCACCGTCGAGAGTGGCCGAGAACAGCAGGCGCTGCGCGTGCTCCGGGGTCTTGGCCAGCAGCTCGGTGACCTCGGGCAGGAAGCCCATGTCAGCCATCTGGTCGGCCTCGTCCAGAACGGTGACCTCAACCTCGTCGAGGTTGCACGCGCCCCGCTCGATCAGGTCGCCGAGACGACCCGGCGTGGCCACGATGACCTCGACGCCGCGACGGAGCGCGTCCATCTGCCGGTCGTACGGCACGCCGCCGACTGCGGTCTTCAGGAACACGCCGACCGAGCGGCCCAGGGGCTGCAGCGCGTCGGCCACCTGCATGGCCAGCTCGCGGGTCGGCACCATGATCAGGGCCTTCGGGTGGTGCGGCTTGGCGCGGCCGCCCTGCGCGACGCGGGCCAGCAGCGGCAGGCCGAACGCCAGGGTCTTGCCGGAGCCGGTCTGGCCGCGGCCGAGAACGTCGCGGCCGGCCAGAGCATCCGGGATGGTCGCGGACTGGATCTCGAACGGCGCCGAGATGCCCTCACGGGAGAGCACGCGCACGAGCTCAGCCGGCAGGCCGAGGTCGCCGAAGCTCTGGGTGGGGGTTTCGATCACTGCGGGGGTCTCAGCCTCGGCAGCTGTTCCCGTCTCTGCGGCGGTCTCAGTCACTTCGACTGCAGACTCTTCGGTGGCAGGAGCGGGAGTTTCGAAAACGGACGGGAACGTGCTGGGGTCAGCGAAAGTGGTCAAGAGAACCTCTCTACGGGGGCGCATGCTCGCGAATGGCCCGCCGCGGCTGCTGAGAGCCTGACGCTGTAATGCCCGCAAGAACGCCCGTGGCGTGCACCGTGTCGGCACGCCGCTTCAGTAACTGTCATAAGTGTACGGCTCAACGTTTGGCACGCCGACCGCATTCCGCCTCGGTAGTGGGCAGCCTCACCCTGGGCGCAACCTCGCAAGGATAGGTGCACCGGCGCTATCCGACAAACTCAGGCGAACAGGTCTCCCAGCATTCCGGTGAAGGCGCTGCCCGCTGTGAGCATGAAAACAAGGCTCACCGCGACCAGCAGTCCCAGGACCACCAGCATTGCCACGACGACCTTGAGATTGCTGCGCCGGCGGTCGATGATCTCGTCCCGCCAGCCCTGCGCAAGGATATGCCCGGTGAGCGATCCTGAGTTCTCCACAGCGCTCATCGAGACCGGCATTGTTGTGTCGATTGTCTCGTAACCGCCGTACACGGTTCCGCCCGGACCGGTCACCTGGCCGCGCTGCTGAGGCACCGGTGCGGTGGCGTTCGGATCGAAACCGGCGGGGTAGGCCGGTGGGCGGTTGACCTGGGCAGTCGGCGTCGGAGATACACCGAACGGCTGGGTATTTGCGGCCGGACCGGCTACCCCATACGGGTTGGCCGGGGCCGGCGTGACCGTCGGCCGGGATGCCGCGGCCGGCGGCACGGTGTACGACGGCAGGCCCGGCGATGCCTCCGCGATGGTGGGCGGCGGCAGGATCAGCGGCTGCGGCGGGCCGGGGATCGGGCTCGGCCCCGGGCCTGGCGGCACCGGCGACGGTCCCGGACCCGGGGGCACCGGCGACGGACCCGGGCCCGGAGGTACGGGTGAGGGGCCCGGGCCCGGAGGTACGGGTGAGGGGCCGGGGCCGGGAGGAACCGGGCCGGGCGGCGTCGGACTCGGCGCCGGAGCCGGACTGGGTGCCGGGACGGGCGCCGGGAACGGGCTCGGCTGTGGTGTCGGGAACGGCGTCGGCACCGGGGCGGGGAACGGCGTGGTCGGATCGAACGGGCCGGGCTTGGGCGGATCGGGCCGGCTCGGCGGCGTTGGGACCGGGCGCGGCGGCTCGGGCTTGGCCGGTTCGGGTTCCGGCTCGCCTGGCTTCGGCTCGCCTGGCTCCGGATCGGCCGGCTTCGGCTCGCCGGGCACGGGGCGGGCCGGCTCGGGATCGGCGGGCGTGGGATCGCTCGGCTGCGGCGGCTCGGTCGCGCCCAGCTCGGGTTGGCCCGGCTCGGTCGCGCCGAGCGTGAGCTCGGCCGGCTTGGCTTCGCCGAGCTTGGTCTCGGCCAGCTCGGGGTGGCCCAGCTCGGGTCGGTCCGGCTTGGTCACGCCCAGCTTGGTCTCAGCCGGGCTGGTTTCGCTGAGCTTGGTCTCGTCCAGTTCGGGCTTGGCCGGCGGGGCCGTCTCGGTCGCGGGTGGGACGTCCGCGGGTCGCTTGACCGAGACCGAGGCCGTGCCGATCGACGTCGAGGAGACTGCCGGTTTCGGGGTCGAGGAGGACTCGGCCGGACGACCGCCGTAGACCTTGGCTTGGCCGCTCGGCCACGTCGCGGCGCGCACCGCGGCCGGATCGGCGCTGATCGCACCCGGCACCGAGGCCCGGGCCGCGCCGGCACCCGGCGCGGTGGGCAGCTGGCGGGAGGAGCCGTCGATCCGCTCGGGCACCAGCTTGTCGGCGGGGTTGACCGGACGCGCGGATCCGGTGACCCGGCCCGGCTCGGCGGGAGATGCGGGCGCCGCGCTGGCCGGCGCTGAAGCGCCGCCCGGGGCGGAGACCGGCGCGGACGCGGATGCGGTGGCCGGCTTGGCCGACACGGGCGCGGAGGCGCTCACCGAACCGGTGGGCCGGCCTACCGTGGCCCGGCCGCTGGCGGCGCCACTCACGGGCGCGCTGCCGGGCCGGTCGAACGAAGCTGGTGCCGCGGCCGCCGAGAAGGTCGTGCCGTTCGCCGGGGAAGCCGAGCCGGACACAGTCGGAGAGCCTGAGCCGTCCGCCGGGGAAGCCGCGGAGGAGGCTGAGCTGGACGCTGCCGGGGAGGCGGTGCCGGTCGCCGGCGCCCACAGAGCACCAGGCGCTGGGGGCGGCGGAGGAGCGTACGCCTCCTGGTCGTCACCGGCAGCCGGCCTGGTGCCGTTGCCGTCCGGTGTCGCCTGCCGCTCTTCCATGAACCCTCCCGACCGCGTGCCGACGTTTCGGACGTCGGGCGCTGCCCCTACCGTGCCATATCCGCGCTCGTGAACACACCTGGCACCAACCGGGCCAGTCGTGCGACCAGCCAGTTACCACCGGAAAAGGCGATCTTTCCGAGCCGGTGGTCGACGTGGACGAGCGGCTCAGTCCGCCGACGCGGACGCCGAGGATGACGACGCCGACTGAGCGGAGCTGGCGGAGGTCGTCTCCTTCGTCGCGCTCGCCGAGGTGGAGCCGGTCGTCGGCTTAGTGGTCTCGCCGGTGTCCCCGGTCTCCGGCGTTGTGGTGGTCGGAACCGGAGTCTCCGGGGTCGGCGTCGGCTCAGTGGTCGGAGCCGTCGTGGGAGCCGTCGTGGGAGCCGTCGTCGGAGCCGTCGTCGGAGCCGTGGTGGGCGCCGTGGTGGGGGTGGTCGTCGGCTTGGTCGTCGGCGTCGTCGTCGGCTTCGAGGTGGCCGGCGTGGTCGGGCTGGTCGGGCTGGTCGTGCCGCCCGTCCCCGGGTTGGTCGTGGTGCCGGTCCCCGGGCCAGTCGTGGTCGCCGGCTCCGGGTCGGGGGCGCCGAGCGCCGGCCCCTCGGTGACGCCCTCGACCGAACCGAAGATCCGGGTGGCCTGGAAGAGCCGCGACCAGCGGACCGGGGTGAGGCGCACGTTGAGACCGGTGCGCGGGGCCTCGACCATCATGCCGTTGCCCGCGTACATCGCGACGTGGTGGATGCCGCGCCAGCTGTTGGAGTAGCTGAAGAACAGCAGGTCGCCGGGGAGCAGGGAGTAGCGGTCGACGACCTTGTTGCGGGTCTGCCAGTACTGGTCGCGGGAGACGCGGGTCAGCGGGAAGCCGACCGAGTGGTACGCCGCATACATCAAACCGGAGCAGTCGTACTGGTTCGGGCCTTCCTCGGACCACACGTACGGGTCGCCGCGCTGGGCCAGCGCGAACGTCAGCGCCTGGATCGCGCGCGGGTCGGCGCCGCGGCCGGCCTCGGCGCCCGCCAGGTATTGCGCGCCGAGCGCGCTGTCGGCGGCGGTCTCGGACGTCTCGGCCGCGGCCAGCTCGTCGACGTGGGCCAGCTCGAGTTTCTGCTGGGCCGACTGCTTCTGGTTGAGCTGGGTGTTGAGCTTGCCGTAGCGCCCGATCAGGTCGTCCCAGTGCTTCTTGGCGAGGGTCTCCTCGTCGAGCGCGAGCTGGACGGACGTCTCGGCGGAGTCGATCTGACGAGCCGCGGCCTGCTCGGTGGAGACGTCGCCGCGCTGAAGGCGGGCGAGGTCGTCGAGGCCGGACAGGCCCGGGTCGTAGGCGCCGGGCAGCTGGGCGGCCGCCTCGAGCATCGACTGGGCGGCGGCGTCGGAGGCGGCGGAGCGTGCGTCCTGCAGGGTCGCGGCGGCCGAGGTGTAGCGCTGCTCGGTCGTCGTGAACTGGGTCTTGGCGAGATCGCGGTCCTGGCCGAGCTGGATCAGGTCGTCGCCCATGGTGGCGATCGCGGCGCGGCCCTTCTCGATCTGCTGCAGCACCGGGCTGGTGGCGGAGCCGATGAGAGTGGGCGACACGGTCGGCACGGCGGCGGTCTGGCCGGGCATCACGAGGGTGCCGAGCGCCATCGGCCGGGAGCCGGCGTCGGGGACGGCGGGGGCGACCGGTGCCAGCGGCACGGTCGGCGCGGCCAGGGCCGGGACGGGGTTGAACAGGGCGGCGATGGCGGCGGTGACGGCAGCGGAATACATCACGGGGCGCCACCAAGGGCGGACCGTGACATTTCGCCGGTCTCCGTAACGTGCAGTAGCCATGCGCTCCCCGTCCGTGACGAAAATTCTCGCCACTTCTCGTCCCCCTAAAGGCTTACCTCATAGCTCATACGGCTGTCGATTGATCAGAGATGAAAGAAGGCTGGGAATCCCAAGTCCGACATCGTGAGCTGGGCCGCCTCGAAACCCTGCGGCCGGGATCTGGTCGGGGGTGGGACGTAGGCTCAACGCGGGCTAAAAGGAAGGGGCACAGATGGATGCCGGGCGTAAACGTGAGCTCGAGGCCAAGGTCTATGCAGGTGAACGACTGACCCGCGAGGACGGCGTCGCGCTGTACGAGACGGACGACCTCGCCTGGCTCGGTCGCCTGGCCCACCACAAGCGAACCGAGATGAACGGCGAGCGGGTGATGTTCAACGTCAACCGCCACCTCAATCTGACCAACGTCTGCTCGGCAAGCTGCGCTTATTGTTCCTTTCAGCGCAAACCCGGCGAAAAGGATGCGTACACGATGCGCATCGACGAGGCCGTGCGCAAGGCCAAGGAGATGGAGGACGAGCAGCTCACCGAGCTGCACATCGTCAACGGCCTGCATCCGACCCTGCCGTGGCGCTATTACCCCAAGGTGCTGCGCGAGCTCAAGGCCGCGCTGCCCAACGTCAAGCTCAAGTGCTTCACCGCGACCGAGGTCCAGTGGTTCGAGAAGATCAGCGGCCTGCCGGCGAGCGAGATCCTCGACGAGCTGATGGATGCCGGCCTCGAGTCGCTGACCGGCGGTGGCGCCGAGATCTTCGACTGGGAGGTCCGGCAGCACATCGTCGACCACAACTGTCACTGGGAAGACTGGTCGCGCATCCACCGCCTCGCTCATGAGAAGGGGATGAAGACGCCGGCCACGATGCTCTACGGCCACATCGAGGAGCCCCGGCACCGGGTCGACCACGTGATGCGGCTGCGCGAGCTGCAGGACGAGACCGGCGGCTTCGCGGTCTTCATCCCGCTGCGCTACCAGCACGACTTCGTCGACTCGCAGGACGGCAAGATCCGCAACCGGATCCAGGAGCGCACCACGATGGCCGCGCCGGCCGAGTCGCTGAAGACGTTCGCGGTCTCCCGGCTGATGTTCGACAACGTGCCGCACATCAAGAACTTCTGGGTCATGCACGGACTGTCGGTCGCCCAGCTTTCGCTGAACTTCGGGGCCGACGACCTGGACGGCTCGGTCGTGGAATACAAGATCACCCACGACGCCGACTCGTATGGCACGCCGAACACCATGCACCGCGACGACCTGCTCGAGGTCATCTGGGACGCCGGCTTCCAGCCGGTCGAGCGCAACACGCGCTACGAGGTGGTCCGGGAGTACGAGAAGGCCCCGTCACTCGCGTCCCGCCGCGCCGAACCGGCAACAGTCTGGGCCTGATCGGCACGGCGTACCCTCGTGGGGTCATGACCGAGACCAAGAGTGAGCGGCGCCCGCGCCGCGACCCCAGCGGGCGCCTGGCCACCATCGGTGATCTGCTGGGCACGGCGCTGGCCGGCCTGGTGATCGGTGCTGTCCTGCTGCTCGGCTTCGAGGCGATCCTGGCGCTCTTCCGGGCGTCCGAGTTCGGCCACACGAGCGGCTGGCTCGCGCTGATCCTGCCGCTCTGGCTGTTCACCGAGGAGTTCCGCGCCGCCCACGAGCACGGCCCCTATCGCGTCGTGGTGGCCGTGCTGGGCGCCGGCTTCGGCGTGGCGGTGGGCCTGAGCCTCGTCGGCCTGGTGGCGCCGGCCTTTCCCCAGCTGGTCAGCGGTCTGGTCGGGGCCGGCAGCTTCACCGTCGTCTATTGCCTGGTCTGGTTCTACGGCCTCCGGTGGCTGAGCCACCGCGCGGGTTGAGAGGGAGAGATGAGTCCCGCAGTCAAGTACACCCTGGGCCGCCTGGGCCTGTTCGTGCTGATGTTCGTGCTGCTCCTGCCACTCCCGCTGAACATCCTGGTCAAAGCCATGATCGCGCTGCTCGTCTCGGCAATCTTGTCGTACTTCCTGCTGGCCGACTGGCGCAACCGGATGGGCGAACAACTGGCCGGCGCCGCCTCCCGCCACACCCGGGAGAAGGAGCGCCTGCGCGCCGCCCTGGCCGGCGACGAGGAAGCCGCAGCCGCCGGCGACCGCGTCGACCCGACCCCGGTCGAGGCCGCTGAGGAGAAGTAGGAACCGGCGCGGGTCCGGTCCAACCCGTGGGATAGCGTGCGGGGGACCGCGTCTCAGCGAAGCCGGTGGGAAACCGGCGCTGTCCCGCAACTGTGATGCCTTCCGTCCCTCGGGTGGAGCCCCTGGGCGGAGGACGAGCCAGGTCGCCTGGGCGCCGGTCGCGAAGAAGCGCTCTCGGAGAGGGGCGCATCGCGGGCGGGACGGTTCGCATTCGGTCCTGTCGGCGAAGCACCACAAGCCGAGCCGACCGGAGGACCCCTCATGAAACGTGTGCTCACTGCCGTCGTGACCGCTGCCGCGCTGCTGTTCGCCGGCGGGTGCGGCGGGGATGACACCCAGGACAACGCCTCCACCACCGCGCCCAGCGCCTCCGCGGCGGCGTCCTATCCGGTCGCGGTCGGCGATGTGACGCTCGACAAGCGACCCGAGCGGATCGTCTCGCTGACCCCGAGCGGCACCGAGATGCTCTACGCGATCGGCGCCGGGTCGCAGGTGGTGGCGGTCGACGACCAGTCGAACTATCCGGCCGACGCGCCCAAGACCGACCTGTCCGGGTTCAAGCCGAACGCCGAGGCGATCGCGGCCAAGAACCCCGACCTCGTGGTGATGTCCAACGACGTCGACAAGATCGTGGCGCAGCTGACCACGCTGAAGATCCCGGTGTTCCTGACCCCGGCCGCGACCAGCGTGGACGACAGCTACCAGGAGATCGGCGAGCTCGGCACGCTCACCGGGCACCAGGCCGAGGCCGAGGCGCTGCACCAGCAGATGGTCAGCCAGATCGACAAGATCGTGAAGGAGGTGCCGGCCCGGGCGACGAAGCTCAGCTACTACTACGAGCTTGACCCGACGTTCTACTCGGTGACCTCGAAAACGTTCGTCGGCTCGGTCTTCGCACTGTTCGGCCTGGTCAATGTGGCCGACGCCGCCGACCCGGACGGCGCCAAGGGCGGTTACCCGCAGCTCTCCGCGGAAGCGCTGATCAAGGCGAACCCGGACACGATCTTCCTGGCCGACAGCAAGTGCTGCCAGCAGAGCGCGCAGACGGTCGCGGCGCGCAAGGGCTGGAACACCATCACCGCGGTCAAGGCCGGTCAGATCTACGGCCTCGACGACGACATCGCGTCGCGCTGGGGACCGCGTACCGTCGATCTGGTTCAGGCCGTTGCTGATGCGGTGGCCAAGGTCCCGGCGTGACCCTGCCGCGGGAGCGAGTGGGCACCCGGCCCGCCGGCCTTCGGCCGATCTGGCTTCTGGCGGGCCTGCTCGCGGTGCTGCTGGCGCTGGTCGCGGGCCTCGCCTTCGGCTCGGTCTCGCTCCCGCCGGCCGGCGTCGCGGCCGAGCTGCTCAATCTCATTCCGGGTGTACGCCTACACAGCGGTCTTTCCGAGCGGGACATCGCGATCGTCACCGAGTTGCGCCTGCCCCGGGTGATTCTCGGCCTCCTGGTGGGCAGCATGCTGGCTCTGGCCGGCGCCGCCTACCAGGGCGTCTTCCGCAACCCGCTGGCCGATCCGCACCTGCTGGGGGTGGCCGCCGGCGCCGGACTCGGCGTGACCATGGTGATCGCCTTCCGCTCGACGGCCGGCGAGGCCACCGCGAACCTGCCGTTCGGCGTGCCGTTCGCGGCGTTCGCGGGCGCGCTCATCGCTGTCGCGCTGACCTGGCTTCTCGGCGCGGCCGGCGGCCGCGACCGCTCACCGGCCACACTCATCCTGGCGGGGGTTGCGGTCTCGTCGTTTCTTGCGGCGGCTCAGACGTACGTCATGCAGCAGCACGTCGACACCCTGCGCGAGGTCTATTCGTGGCTGCTGGGGCGCCTCGCGACGGCGGGCTGGCACGACGTGCTGCTGATCCTCCCGTACGCCGCGGTGACCGGCGCGATCGTCCTGTCCCAGCGCCGCGAGCTTGACGTCCTGACCGTCGGCGACGAGGAGGCGACGGGTCTGGGCCTGCACCCGCAGCGCAGCCGTTACCTGCTGATCGTCGCGGCGTCGCTCGGCACGGCCGCCGCGGTGTCGGTGTCCGGCCTGATCGGCTTCGTCGGCATCATCGTCCCGCACACGATGCGCCTGCTGGCAGGTCCGAGCTACCGCTCGATCCTGCCGCTGTCGTTCCTGTTCGGCGGCGCGTTCCTGGCCCTGGCCGACCTGCTGGCGCGCACCGCGGGCGGTGCCGCCGAGATCCCGATCGGCGTGGTGACCGCGTTCTTCGGCGCTCCGTTCTTCATCGTCGTCCTGCGCACCACCCGAACGGCCGCCCCATGAAACGCGACCTCAGCGCGGTGGGCGGTGGGCCGGGCTCGGCGGGCGCGGGCGTCGCCGGGGCCGGGCCGCTGCGGCCGGCGGTCTTTGTTCGGGGGCTTCGGGTTCGGCTCGAGCGGGCGCTCATCGTGGACGGCATTGATCTCGAGGTGGCGAACGGGGAGTGGGTCACGGTCATCGGGCCCAACGGGGCCGGGAAGTCGACGGCGCTGCGGGCCATCGGTGGGCTGCTGCCCTTTGACGGGACGGTCGAGCTCGGTGGGACGGCCGTCGAGCGGTTGCCCCGGCGGGAGCGGGCCAAGACCGTCGCCACCGTTACCCAGGCGCCGGTGGTTCCGTCGGCGATGCGGGTCTTCGACTACGTGCTGCTCGGGCGTACGCCCTATGTGCCGCCCCTCGGCCGTGAGTCGGCCGCGGACCTGGCCGCCGTCGATGAGGTGCTCGAAGCGCTCGATCTCGAACGGTTTGCCGGCCGGCGGCTCGACACGCTCAGCGGCGGTGAGCGGCAGCGGGTCTTTCTCGCGCGGGCGCTCGCCCAGGGGGCCCGCATCCTGCTGCTGGACGAGCCGACCAGCGCGCTCGACATCGGGCATCAGCAGGAAGTGCTCGAGCTGGTCGACCGGCTGCGGGCCGAACGGGGGCTCACGGTGCTGGCGACCATGCACGACCTGACGACCGCCGGCGAATATGCCGACCGCATCGTGTTGCTGTCGGCGGGCCGGGTGGTGGCATCCGGCCCGCCGGCAACGGTGCTGACCGAGGAGAACCTGGCCGAGCACTACCGCGTGCGAGTGCGGGTCATCGAGGGCGAGCACGGTCCGCTCGTGGTCCCGGTGCGCGGCTAGAGCAGATAGGCCGCCAGCGGAATGTTCTGGCTGCGCAGCGCACTGGCTACCAGACGAGCGATCTGCTGGGCGCCGTACGTCTCGAAGTGGGTGTGGTCGTTGCAGAAGAATGCGCCGACCGCGCCCGAGGTGTAGTCGCCGTTGTTCGGGCAGAGCTTGACGGAGTTGTAGTACGACACGCTCAGTGTCTGCAGATCGATCACCGGCGAGCCGGTGGCCGAGCCAGCCGCGGTCGTCTGCGTGACGAAGCCGCGGTTCTTCACGGCGGTCGAGCCCGAGCAGGTGATCGCCGCGACCGCGGTCAGCAGCACCGGGTGCGCGCCGCGGGCCAGCGCCGCCTGGGCCATCATCGTCATCAGCTGCTGGTAACGGGCGGTGCCGACGTGCCGGGGGCAGTTCGTGTCGCCGTCGTTGATGCCGAACTGGATGAACAGATAGTCGCCGGCGACCATGCCGGTGAGCATCTGCTGCCAGCGGGTCGAATACGTGGTGGAGCTGAGCACGCACTCACCGCTCGAATCCTTGGTGCTGGTGACGTTGCCCTCGTAGAGCCACGTCTGGATGCTGCGCCCGGCGACGGCCAGGTTCTTGACCGCGGCGCCGGAGTTGAACAGCGCCCCGAACTGACTGCCCCAGCCGACCGGGCAGGTGGAGCTGGGGTTGGCCATCGTCGAGTCGCCGGCGAGCCAGACGTTGACCGGGGCGGCGGCGGCCGCTGCCTCACGTGGGGTCGAGGCGCAGGCGGGGCCGTCGATGAATGACACCCCGACCAGGTTCAGGGGGATGAGCAGGGCGAGAGCGACGAGCCAGCGGAGCTTTTTCATGGGGGCCTCCAGTTCGGCGGCGCCGCGAGGACGGTCGCGGCGCACGCCGAAAAGAGTGACACCCATCTATGTCTGGGGCAAGCGCTTACCTCTGTGCGGCCAGGATGGCGAACATGCCGCCCTGCGGGTCCTCGAGCACGGCGTACCGGCCGATCGAAAGGTTTGTGGGTGGTCTTAGGACCTGCCCGCCGAGCGCCTGCGCGTGCCCCGCCGAGCGATCGCAATCCTGCACCGCGAAATAGATCATCCAGTGCGCGGGCATGTCGGCCGGCCAGTCGGGCACCGCCATCGGCTGGATGCCACAGATCGGCGTCTCGTTCAGCTTGGCCACCAGGTACGGCAGCGCGCCCATCGTGCTGTGCCGGAACTGCCAGCCGAACACCGATCCGTAGAACGCTGCCGACCCGTCCAGGTCGCGGGTGTTCAGCTCGTTCCAGGTCAGCGAGCCCGGCACGTCGAAGATCGCGGCGCCGCGCATGGTGCCGGCCTGCCAGACGCTGAACGGCGCCCCGGACGGGTCGAGGAATGCCGCCATCCGGCCCTGGTCGAGCACGTCGAACGGCGCCACCAGGACCTTGCCGCCGGCCGCGAGCACCCGGTCGGCGATCGCGTCGGCGTCGGGCGTGGCGATGTAGGTGCTCCACGCGGTGGGCTGGCCCTCGCCGTACAGCGGGCCGGCGCCGGCCACCGGGCGGCCGTTGAGAAGAAAAGTGGTGTATCCGCCGAATTCCTCGCCGGCCACGTCAGCCGTCCAACTGAACAGTCCGCAGTAGAAGCGAGTCGCACCCGCGAGATCGGCGGTTCCCAGGTCAACCCAGGTGGGAAAGCCGGGCGTCGATGCGGTGGTCATCTTCGAATAGTTGCACCGCGAACCTTTAATCCACTTTAAGTGTCAATGTTTTAGCTGAATCGACGACCCGCGTCGCGCCGATAGGCCGACAAAGCCACCCCAGCCAGGGCAATCGTCGATGTGAAAAGTGACACAACCGAGCCGGCTTGCAACGGGTATTCGCCAATGGCCGCCCACCTCAGACGAACCGATCCACCGGTCGGCAAATGGGGCGCAACGGTCCGCACGAAAGCGGGCCCCATTCGGCCGGAAAAGTAGGCTCGGTCTCATGATCTTGCGAACGGCGCGCGCCGATGAGCTGGCTCCCATCCTGGATTTCTGGGGGGTGGCCGCTGAGAACGACAACCGGCCGGCCGATTCGCCGGCCGCGTTGGCTTCGCTGTTGGAACGAGACCCCGACGCGCTCATCGTCGCGGTCGACGGCGGCGAGATCGTCGGGACAGTGATTGCCGGCTGGGACGGCTGGCGCTGCCACCTCTACCGCCTCGCGGTCGCGCCCTCGCGACGCCGGCAGGGGATCGGCCGGGTTCTCATCGAGGCCGCCGAGGAACGGTTCCGGGCGCTCGGTGGCACCCGCGCCGACGCGATGGTGCTCGACGGCAACGCGGATGCGCACGGCGCCTGGTCCGCCGGCGGCTATCGCCGCCAGGCGGAATGGTCCAGGTGGGTCAAACCGCTGTGAGGGCTTCCGGCAACGGCTTCTGGTGTACGACCGAGAGTCGTGACACCGCCCGGGTCAGCACCACGTAGAGGCGGTTGAGGCCGCGCGGCTCGGCGTCGACGATGTCGGCCGGCTCGTGGACGACCACATGGTCGTACTCCAGGCCCTTGACCATCGTGGCCGGCACCACCGTGACCCGCGCCTCGGAATCGACGTCGTCGGGCGTCGCGCTCTCGATCCCGGCCGCCGCCAGATGCGCACTCAGCCGGGCCACCGCGGTGTCCGCCGCGATCACCGCGACCGAGCCCTCGTGCTCGAGCGCGGCCGTCACCTCGACCAGAGTCGTCGCGTCCAGGTCGGCGTCCGCCGGCACGGCCACGATGGACAGGTCGCCGTCGCGGCGCAGCGACACCGCTTCCGGCACGTCGACCTTCAGCGACGGCAGCAGGCGGTTGGCCAGCTCGACCACCACGGCCGGCACCCGGAACCCGATGGTCAGCGGCACCACGGCGGCGTCCGGCTTGCCGAGATGAGCGAGCGTGACCCGCCAGTCCGCGGCCGCCCACGGCGCGGTGCCCTGGGCCAGGTCGCCGAGCAGCGTGATCGAGCCGTGCTCGCTGCGCCGGGCGATCGCCCGCGCCTGCATCGGCGACAGGTCCTGTGCCTCGTCCACCACCACGTGGCCGAAACTGGTCTCCCGGTCCAGCAGGCCGGCCGCCTCGTCGATCAGCAGCAGGTCGGCCGCGCTGAACTTCGCCGACTTGGCGGTCTTGGGCGCCTTGGTCCAGCGGATCGCGTCCTGCTCCTCGGCGGTGAGCACCTCGTCGGCCGGATCGAGCAGCACCTCCAGCACCAATGCCTCGGGCGTTACGGCCGGCCAGGCCGCCTCGAGAAAGTCCTTCACCGGCGCGACTTTGGCCATCTTGCGCAGCCAGGTCTCGCCGGGTGAGTTGCCGGTGCGGTATTCCGACTGGCGCTGCAGCAGGCCGACCACCCTTGCTTCGACCCTCGCACGCCCCACGCCGTAGGGCAGACCCTCGCGCCGCGCCTCGTCGACGATCCGGCGCAGCGGCTCCGGATCGATCCGCCAGCGGTACGAGCCGTCCGAGACCATGATCGGTGCAGTCGGCTTACCGATCCGCCGCCACAGGGCCCGGCGGAGCACTTCGGCCATTCGTACGTCATGTTTGATGTTGGTTGCTTTTTCGGTGTCTGTCGCTTTTATCGGCACCCGCGCCACCAGGCCGTCCACGGTGGCCTGCTTGACCTCGACCTCGCCGAGGGCAGGCAACACCGCCGAGATGTACGACAGGAACGCCGTGTTCGGCCCGACGATCAGGACGCCCGACCGCCGCAGCCGCTCCCGGTGCAGGTAGAGCAGGAACGCCGCCCGGTGCAGGCCCACCGCGGTCTTACCGGTGCCCGGCGCGCCCTGCACGCAGATCGAATCGCCGAGGTCGGCCCGCACCAACTCGTCCTGCTCGGGCTGGATCGTCGCCACGATGTCCCGCATCGGCCCGACGCGCGGCCGCTCGATCTCCGCGGTCAGGATCCGGCTGCTCGTGCCCAGCTCCTCGCCGCGGTCGAGATGCTCGTCCTCGAAGCTGGTCAGCTCACCTTTGACGAAGCCGAACCGGCGCCGGGTCGACACCCCCTGCGGGTCGCGCACGCTGGCCCGATAGAACGACCGGGACAACGGCGCTCGCCAGTCGAGCACCATCGGCTCGCCGGCGTCGTCGGTCACGTGCCGGCGCCCCACGTGGTAGGCCGACTCCTCGATGTCGAGCCGCCCGAAGAACAGCGGCGTGGTGGGGTCGTCGGCCAGCTCCAGCACCCGGCGGGCCATGTGCCGGCCAAGCATCTCGGCCGTGAACGCATCTCCGGCGACCTTGTCACCGGTGGAGTAGAGCGCCTCGGCGCGGCCGCGCATCCGCCCGAGCGCGGCGCGGGACTCGATCAGATGGTGTCGTTCGGCAGCGAGTTCGGTGTCCAGGTCAAATGCAGGCACGGTTCATCCTCAAGCTCAGCTGGACCAGGGATGCTCGCGTTTCCAAGGCCGGCCACCGGCGCTCGGCGCGAAGGACGCCCGCTGCGGTGCATGCTCACCACGGCCGTCGAAGCGACCATCCACGTTACGCCCCAGCCACTTCCTGTCCACCGATTTATCGCCGAGGCCACCGTGAAGAATGGGTGGCATGGCGGCGGCCGGTCCACTGGTCGAGCGCTTCGACCCGCGATGGCTGGTCGCTGCGGCGGCCTCTGTCGGCCTTCTGGTCTGCCTGGCGGCATTTCCGGTCGCGCGACGCTCCACCATCAAGTCGCCTCTGGAGTCACCACAGCCCCGGACCGCTGCGCCGGTACCTGCGCAGCGGTGAGCTTCCAGGCGTCGTCGGAACCACCCGGCCAGTCTCCTCGAGCACCTTGAGGGCTCGGAGCACTTTCATATAGCTCAGCCCGGTGCGCTGTTCGATGTCTCGACGGCTGAGTTCGGTTCCGCCGGCCAGGGCGCCCCACACCAACTCCTCAGCGGTGCCCTCGAGTCGGCTCGGAGTCAACTCGCTGGCCTCCGGCACGAGTACGTACCGTGCGTGCCGTCGCTCACCTACGCGTACGGCGACTCCGCGATTCACCAGGTCGGACAACTCGGAAGTGGCTCGGTGTGCTTCGAGGCCAAGGTTGCGCATGGTGCCAACGGTGACCGTTCGGCCGGTGCGCATCTCCGCCAGCGCAAGATGCTGTGAAGTGGTCAGACCGCTTTGCCCCAGGCCGTCTATCCAAGCCATCGTCGCGTCGTCCAGGAGAGCGTGGCGCGGAAGCATCACCTTGAATCTGGTGATCCGATTGTGGAACTCAGGCGGAGGTGAGCCCGCTCGGCGGAGTTCACGAAGCATGGTCGGAATTCCGCTGGCCCGGTTCTCGCAGACCAACCGGCCGGTATCCGGGAGCCGGATGTCCTGAAGGAGCTTCGCCAACACCGGATTGCGGCTCGACGTAACGCCCTCGTCGCCCAGGTCATCCTCGGTCACGGCGCCGAACAGGCCGCCTGGATTGGCGATCACCAGACGGTCCGCGTAGAGCGTGATCTGGACGGGCGTTCCGCGCGAATAGGTCGAGTAGTCGCGGTGCAGCAGGGCGTTGGCAACGGCTTCGCGAACGACCTCGGCCGGATAGTCGTAGAGATCGGTCCGGCCGCTTCCGTCGACGAAGGAGCGCACCGAGGTGTTGCGCAGCACCGCTGTTACGACTTCGTCCACGATCACCGGGATCGGGCCGTCGAACGACCGGTTGTCGAGAAAGCGCGGGCCGTTGGCCGGGACGTCCTGGGTCGAGGTGCCCGGATATGCGATGAGGGTGGCATTGAGCTGGGGAAAGAACTGTTGGGGATACGTGCCGAGGGCCAACAGTCCGCCCAGGGTAGGGCGGACAACGCCGTTCGGATCCTCGCTGATGACGTTGAGTCTGCGCAGGATCTGAGATTCGTCGAGGTTGGCGAAGGTGCGCGGTTGGCGTTGGCGGACGCGTGCCGCCAGCACCTGCGTCTCGGTGGCGTCGAGATCGGCAAGCGTGGCGCCGGCGACTGGCTGACGATCGTCCTCCGGCTGCCCGCGATTCGTATGCAGGAGGTGGATCTCGAAGTCAGTCAGCCGCCGATCGCCATCGCCGCCGCGTTTGAACGAGCCGTTGTATTCGCCCCGTGCCGACACGAAACAAGGCTTGAAGCGGGGGTCGAGTTCACTGATCTCGGCGACGACGATCCGCGCATCCTCGAACTCGACGATCTCGATTTCGATGCGTACCGGTGGCTGGAGGTCGTCGTTGCATGCCGAGGCGAGCGCACTGGATATCTTGGCGGCGTCGAATCCGGCGGCCGGCCGGAATTCGTCCCTTTCGTCGAGTCCCAAGATCACCGTGCCGCCGCGGTCATTGCTGAAGGCGCTCAAGGTGTCGCGCAGAGACTTCGGGAGGCCGCCGCCGGCCGCTTTCACCTCCACATCGCAGAGGTCGCTGCCGGAGCGGCGAAGCAGACCGACCAGCCGAGCCAGCTGCTGCTTGTCCATGTGTCACCCCTTGCAAAGGACCTTTGCAAGGGACCTTAGCAAGCCCTTACAGAGCGATGTGCGCCACCATGCACCCCCACCTGCCGGTGTGCTGGGTTCGGTGAGGGATAGCGTCGAGGTCATGAGCGACAGCGCCGGTCGGCCCCGGGTCGGGCACATCCAGTTCCTCAATTGCCTTCCGATTTACTGGGGTCTGATGCGTTCCGGCGCTCTGCTCGACGTCGATCTGCGCAAGGACACCCCGGACAAGCTGAGCCAGCAGCTCGTCGCCGGTGATCTCGACATCGGGCCGATCACGCTGGTCGAATATCTTCGCCACGCTGACGAGCTGCTTCTGCTGCCCAATCTCGCGGTTGGCAGTGACGGGCCGGTTCTCTCGGTCAATCTGATCTCTACGCGGCCGCTTGACGAGCTCGACGGGCGGCCGGTGGCGCTCGGGTCGACCTCGCGTACCGGGGTGCTGCTGGCTCAGATGCTCCTCGCTGAGCGTTACCACGCTGAACCCGAATACTTTCGGTGCCCGCCTGAGCTCGCCCAGATGCTGATGGAGGCGGACGCCGGGGTGCTGATCGGGGATCCGGCGTTGCGGGCCATGTATGAGGCGCCTCGCCTCGGGCTCACCGTTACCGATCTGGGGCAGGCCTGGCGGGACTGGACCGGGCTGCCGATGGTGTTTGCGGTTTGGGCGGTTCGTAGGGATTACGCGGCTGCGCATCCGGGGGCGGTCAAGGACGTGCACGAGGCGTTCCAGCGTTCCCGCGACCTGTGCCTGGGCGAACTGGACGAGGTCGCCGCGGCGGCCGCGCGCTGGGAACCATTCGACGCGGAGACCCTGGCGGCGTACTTCCGGGCCTTGGACTTTTCGCTCGGTGATCGGCAGATCGCGGGGTTGCGGGAGTTTGCCCGCCGGGCCGCGGCTCGTGGCGAAGTTCCCGCCTTGCCTGAGGGTGGGCCCGTCTTCGCGGAAGTTTGATCAGGGGGTGTGCTCACTGGTGCGGGGCTGGGGTGGGTGCTGAGCTGAATGGCTTCGCTGCGCTCAGCGGGCGATTGCCCCTGGGAGTTGATGAGGAGGCAGCCGATTTCCCAACGCCGCACACCCCGCGGCGTCGGGAAATCGGCTGCCTCCTCATCAACGGGGCAATCGCGGGTAGTTCCGTGAGTCGGGGCCTCTGGAAAACGTAGACACCAGGGGCGGCCCAAGACCTCTGGGAAACGTAGACACCAGGGTGGCCCAAGACCTCTGGAGAACGTGGACACCAGGGTGGCCCAAGGCCTTTGGGGCAGTTCCCTGCGTCGGGCGCGCCGGCAAACGTCGGCGCCAGGGCGGTCCAAGACCTGGGGTCTCAGCCGTTTAGCACTGTGTCCAGGGCGGCTACGTCGTCGGCGGTTAGTTCCCAGGTGCCGGCGGCCGCGTTTGCCTGTACCTGGGCTGCGTTGGTGGCGCCGGCGATGACGCTGGCCACGGCGGGGCGGGCGGCCAGGCCGGAGATCGCGACGTCGAGCAGGCTGTGCCCGCGCTCCTCGCCGAACGCGGTCAGCTTCTCGATCGTGTCCCAGTCGGCGTCGGCCAGCACCCGCTGGTAGCGGTCCTGGGAGAGCCGGGTGCCGACCGGCGCACGCTCGCCGCGCGAGTATTTGCCGGTCAGCAGGCCGGAGTCGAGCGGGAAGAACGGCAGCAGACCGAGCCCGAACTGCTCGCAGGCCGGCGCGACCTCGTCCTCGACGTAGCGCTGCAGCAGGCTGTAGCGGTTCTGGGCGCTGATGAACGGGGTGTGGCCGGCCGCTCGGGCGGTCCAGTCGGCGTCGGCGATCTGCCAGCCGGAGAAGTTGGAGTTGCCGACGTAGCGCACCTTGCCCGCGCGGACCAGGTCGTCGAGGGCGGCCAGCGTCTCCTCGATCGGGGTCGACTCGTCGGGCTGGTGCAGCTGGTAGAGGTCGATGTAGTCGGTCTGCAGCCGGCGCAGTGACGCCTCGACCGCGCGCATGAGGTAGCGCCGGGAGCCGCGGGCGTCGAAGTCCTTCCCGTTCAGCCCCTCCATGTCCATGCCGAACTTGGTCGCCACCACCACGTCGTCCCGCTTGCCCTTGAGGGCCGCGCCGAGGCATTCCTCGGAGGCGCCGTGCGGGGTGCCGTAGATGTCGGCGGTGTCGAAGAGGGTGATCCCGGCCTCGATCGCCGCGTCCACCACCTCCTTGGTGCCGTCCTCGTCGAGCTTGCGCCCGAAGTTGTTGCAGCCGATCCCGACGGCCGACACGACGAGGCCCGAGGTGCCCAGCCGCCGGTAGCTCATCTCACTCATGATCCGATGCTATGCCCGTTTGTCGCGTCGTTTGCCCGCGCACACCGGACATCCGTAACCGTCTATTGACACACCTTGTTAACAAAACTCACCCTGTGAGAGCGCTCTCCCCTTCCGAATATCCCCACGGAAAGAGGTGTTCCCCGTGCGTACCGTCCTGCGTGCTCTCGCCGCGCTGGCCATGACCATCCCGGTCGCCGCGGCCGTCTCCCCGCCGGCGGCGCAAGCCGTCGGTCCCAACCTTCTCCCGGTCACCGTCACCAACAGCACCGGCCGCGGCGACGCGGTCTACCTGTACGTCATCGGTGTGCAGCTCTCCTCCGGCCGCCTCGGTTACGTCAACCAGGGCGGCACGTTCACCGCGTGGAGCGGCGGGCAGCTCCCGCCGTCGCCCGCGCCGGACGTCGCGATCGCCGGCGCCGGTAACGGTGGCAGCACCACGATCAACTTCCCGCGTGGCTTCTCCGGCCGGGTCTACTTCTCGTTCGGCGAGAAGCTCAAGTTCTTCCTGACCCCGGACGGACTCGTGCAGCCGGCGCCCTGGGCCTCCGGCGACGCCAACTACAACATCCTGTTCGACTGGAGCGAGTTCACCTACAACGACGCCGGCCTGTGGCTGAACAGCTCGCAGGTGGACATGTTCGCGGTGCCGCACGCGGTGACCGTGACCGGCAGCACCGGCGTCACCAAGCGCACCGGCGACCTGGTCGCGAACGGCCGCACCAACGTGATCAACACGATCAAGGGCACGTCGGGCTGGGCGAACACCGTCTACACCCGCTCCGACGGGACCGTGCTGCGGGTGCTCTCACCCGGCAAGGCGGCCGGCTCGGGTCTGTTGAGCGCGAACTACCTCGACTCGTACATCTCGAGCGCGTGGAACGCGTACAGCAGCAAGACTTTGACCGTGGTTCCGTTCGGGGATCAGCCCAACACCAAGTATTTCGGGCGCACGTCGGGCAACGTCATGAACTTCACCAACTCGTCGGGCGCCACCGTGGCGTCCTTCAACAAGCCGTCCTCGGCCAGCGTGTGGGGCTGCGACGGCGATCTGCCGGCACCGAACGACCTGGTCGTCGGCCCGATCTCGCGGACGCTTTGCGCCGCGCTCAACCGCGGCACGCTCGGCACCGTCGACACCCAGCCGAGCAGCAACGCGGCGCAGTTCTACCAGAACAGTCCGACCAATGTGTACGCCAAGGTCATCCACGCCAACATGACCGACGGCAAGGCGTACGCTTTCGCCTTCGATGATGTCGCCAACTTCGAGTCGCTGGTCAACGACGGTGACCCGCGCTCGGCCGGGATCGTGCTCTCGCCGTTCACCGGCGGCGGTGGCGGAACCACCCCGCCGGCCACCGGGTCCGCGCTGATCAGCTCGCTGAACAGCAAGTGCATCGACGTGCCGAACTCGAACTTCACCGACGGCGTGCGGCTCCAGATGTGGACCTGCAACGGCACCAACGCGCAGAAGTGGTCATTCTCCGGCGGTGCGCTGGTGAGCCCGAGCGGCAAGTGCGCGGATGTGGCGTCCGGCTCGACCGCGAACGGCGCCGCGATACAGCTCTACACCTGCAACGGCACCGGAGCCCAGCAGTTCGTGCTGAGCAGCGCCGGTGACCTGGTCAACCCACAGGCCAACAAGTGCGTGGACATCGTCGGGCTGAACGCCAACGACGGCGCGCAGTTGCAGTTGTGGGACTGCGCCGGCACCTCGAACCAGAAGTGGCGTCAGGGCTGACCGTGGTATCTAGGAGCCGCCGTCCACCGTGGACGGCGGCTCCGCCAGTTCGCGGTAGGCCGACTTGAGCAGGTCGACCAGTGGGATGTGCCGCACCCGCACCGGCGGCCCGTCGAGGGCGCGCAGCAGGAGCTCGGGCGGGGCGGTGACGCGTGACGGGCGTTCGCGCAGCCGGCCCAGTGAAAGGCCGGGGGAGTAGTAGTCGGCGAGCCGTTCCTCGAGCGGAGTCTCCTCCACCGCCAGCGGATCCACCGTCTCGACCGGTTCCGGCGTGCCGCGCAGCGCGCCGAGCAGCGCCTCCCGATCGCGCCCGCGCCACGCCAGCACCAGGAACGGGTCGTCGTCGAACGCCTCGGCGAGTACATAAAGGACGGCTGAGCCGTGTTTGCACGGCACTCCCCAATCTGGACAGTTGCAGCGAATGTCCAAATTGTCGGGAAACAACGGCAGGCCGTGTTCGTCGAAGACCTCGACGATCTCCTGCGGCATCTCGCCGGCCAACAGTGCGGCCCGATAGAGGGCCCGACTCCCGAGCGCCTCGGTCAACGAGGTCCACTGTGTCTCGTCGAAGGCGGCGATCGTGACTTCCACCGCGTACGGCTGCGGGCGCGAACCCTGCACCCGGGCCGTCACCTTCCCCGCCGTGAGATGGAAGTCCATGACCTGGCCCTTTCGGGCGTAAGCCCGCCCGCGGGCCAGCCGTCCGCCGTCGCAGACGCGTTCCAGCACGTCGACGAAGCGTCGTGACCACCAGCGTTCGCCGATCTTGCCGCGCTTGGCCCGCACCGCGAGCCCGCCGTCGACCTCGATCGTCTTGCCGGCCTCGTAGAACTTCCCGTCGCGGTCGAACGGCATCTCAGCGCACCCCCGCCAGGTCGAGTTCGAAGAGTTCGCGCAGCTGATCGGTGCCGAGGTCGGTGATCCAGCCCTCGCCGGTGCCGACCACCGATGAGGCGAGCGCCTTCTTCCGCTCGATCATCGCGTCGATCTTCTCCTCCAGCGTGCCGGTGCAGATGAACTTGCGGACCTGCACGTCGCGCGACTGTCCGATCCGGAACGCGCGGTCGGTGGCCTGGTCCTCGACCGCCGGGTTCCACCACCGATCAAAGTGGACGACGTGGTTCGCGGCGGTCAGGTTGAGACCGGTGCCGGCCGCCTTGAGGGAGAGAAGGAAGAGCATCGGCTCGTCGCTGGTCTGGAACTCCTCGACCAACGCGTCCCGCTTGGCCTTCGACAGTCCACCGTGGAGCCACAGCACCGGCCGGTCGAGGTGGGCGGCCAGGTAGGGCTGCAGGATCGTGCCCCACTCGGCGTACTGGGTGAAGATCAGCGCCTTGTCGCCGTCCTCGACGATCTCGGCGGCCAGTTCCTCGAGGCGGGCCAGCTTGCCGGAGCGGCCGGGCAACCGGGAGGCGTCCTTGAGCAGGTGGACCGGGTGGTTGCAGACCTGCTTGAGCTTGGTCATCGCGGCCAGCACGTTGCCCCGGCGCTCGATGCCCTCGGTGCTCTCGATCGTGGCCATCATGTCCTCGACCACGGCCTGGTAGAGCGTGGCCTGCTCGGGCGTGAGCGTGCACCAGACCTTCATCTCGTTCTTCTCCGGCAGGTCCGAGATGATCGACTTGTCGGTCTTGAGGCGACGCAGCACGAACGGGCCGGTCGCCCGTTTCAGCGCCTCGGCGGCGAGTTCGTCCTGGCGTACCTCGATCGGCTCTTGAAAGCGTTTGCGGAATCGCTTCGCCGGACCCAGCAGCCCGGGGTTGCAAAAGTCCATGATGGACCACAGTTCGGCAAGGTGGTTCTCGACCGGCGTGCCGGTCAGGGCGATGCGGGTGCGGGACGGGATGGCGCGCACCGCCTGGGCCTGGCGGGTGCCGCTGTTCTTGATCGCCTGCGCTTCATCACAGACGACCCGCTCCCACTTGCCGGATTTAAGGGTATTCAGGTCGCGAACCGCGGTGCCGTAAGTGGTGATCACCAAGTCGACGTCCTGATCCACGTCCGTGCGCCGCCGCTCGCCTCCATGATGAATATAAGTCCGGATTTGGGGGGCAAATCGCGCGGCTTCCTTCTGCCAGTTGCTGACCAGCGACATTGGGCAGATGAGCAGGGTGGGCTGAGGTTGATGATCAATCCGCTCCTGGAGGAGCAGCGACAGCGTCTGCGCCGTCTTGCCGAGACCCATGTCGTCGGCGAGGATCCCGCCCAGGCCGAGCCGGCCCAGGAAATGCAGCCAGGACAAACCCCGCTCCTGGTACGGGCGGAGCGTCCCCTGGAAGCCCGGCGGCGTGCCGATCGGGGTGAGCCGCTCGGCCGCCTGCCCGGAGATCAGGTCGCCGAGCATCCCGTCCGCGTCCACCTCGACGATCGGCAGGTCCTCCTCGCCGCCGTCGATCACCTGCTGCAGCACCTCGCCGGCGGTCAGCTCGCCCTCGCGGCGCCGGCCGACCGCCTTGAGCGCGGCCTTGAGCTGCCGATCGTCCAGCTCCACCCACTGGCCGCGCACCCGCACCAGCGGCACCTTGAGCCGGGCCAGCTCGGCCAGCTCCTCGGCGGTGACCGCGCTCTCCCCGATGACCAGGTCGATCCGGAACGAGACGATCTCTTCCAGACCGAACCCGCTGGATGCGACCGCGCGACTCTGCGGCGAGGACTTGGACCGGGTGGTCAGCTTCAGGCCGACCCCCTTGCGGCCGGCCCAGGTCGGCAACTGCACGCCGAAGCCGGCCGCCTGCAGCAGCGGCGCCGCTTGGCGGAGGAAGTCGTGCGCCTCGCCGGTGTCCAGCGTCATCGTGGCCGGCTGCTGGTCGCCGAGCGCCGTGTGCAACAGCGGGAAGAGCCGCACCGCCCGGCCCAGCCCGGCCAGCAGCGTCTCGTCCGGTCGCGCCGGCATCCCGGGGAAGCGGCCGCCCTCCCAGACCTCGGTGGCCGGCAGATAGAGGGCCGAGTCCTCGGCCGACTGCAGGGCGAACTCGAGACCCCAGTCGTCCTCGCCCGGTTGCGGCTCGCTCAGCCGGAAACTGACCCGGACCGGCCCGTTCGCGTCGTTCGCCGCCCGCATCCAGTCGCCCAGGGCGGCGCCCAGCTTTCGAACGTCCTCGGCCCGCGCTCCGGGCAGCGTCGGGTCGTCCGCGGTGAGCGCCGAGACCCAGCGGTCGCTGAGCTCAGCTTTCGGGCCCGGCCGGGCGCCACGCAGCAGCCGTTCCGGCATGAGGGTGCGCGCGGCCGAGTCGACCAGCACGTTGAGCGCGTCCCGCAGGGTGCGGCCCAGGCCGGCGCCGGTCGCGCGGACCACCGGCGGCATGCCCGCGGCGAAGTCGCGATAGGTGGCCGCATCGCCGCCGGTGATCACCGGGCGCCAGCGCGCGGCCGGCACCCCGCCCTCGTTCACCAACTGCGGCAACATCCGGCCGCGCCGGGCCAGATCAAAGGCAAATCCGGCCAGTACGCCGAGGTAGCGCAGCGACGGCCCGGCCAGCCACTCGTCGCCGGCGTCGTCCGCGCCCGTGAGCGTGGCCAGTGCCTCGCCGTCCCGGACCAGGAGCGCCGGCACGTCGTAGGAGCGAAGTTTGACCGCGCGGGTGGTGGCCAGATCAGCCGGCGGCACCGGCCCACGGGTGGTGCCGGGCAGTTTGAGCGTCAGGGTCTCGGCGTCGCCGTCGAGGTCGATGACGCCGGCCAGATCGGAAAGATCCTCGGCCCAGAGCGCCAACCGGCCCGGCCGATCCCCGCCCGGCACCCAGCCGGCCTGTATGACGAGCACGCCCACCCCCTGAACGACCGCATCGAGAGTAACGACGTGGAGGCTCGAGGCGCGAAGCCACGCCACTCAAGTCAGTGACCCTCGCCGCTGCCGAGTGCCTGACCCGGGACGTAGTCTCGACAGCGTGACCGCTAATCCGGAGATCGACAGCATCCTGCAGCGGGCGGCCGACGGTGGGCGGATCACGCCCGAGGAGGCGTTGCTGCTCTACACCGACGCGCCGTTCCACGCGCTGGGCGAGGCCGCCGACGCGGTCCGGCGCCGCCGTTTCCCGGACGGCATCGTCACCTACCTCATCGACCGCAACATCAACTACACGAACGTGTGTGTCACGGCCTGCAAGTTCTGCGCCTTCTTCCGCGCCCCCAAGCACAAGGACGGCTGGGCGCACCCGATGGAGGAGATCCTGCGGCGGTGCGGCGAGGCGATCGACCTCGGCGCCACCCAGGTGATGCTGCAGGGCGGCCACCACCCCGAGTTCGGCGTGGCCTATTACGAGTCGCTGTTCGCCGGGGTCAAAGAGGCGTACCCGCAGCTCGTGATCCACTCGATCGGCCCCAGCGAGATCCTGCACATGGCCAAGGTCGATGGCGTCTCGATCGAGGAGGCGATCCTGCGGATCAAGGCGGCCGGGCTCGACTCGATCGCCGGCGCCGGCGCGGAGATGCTGCCGCAGCGGCCGCGCAAGGCGATCGCCCCGCTGAAGGAGAGCGGCGAGCGCTGGATCGAGGTCATGACGATCGCGCACCGCAACGGGCTGTCCTCGACCGCGACCATGATGATGGGCACCGGCGAGACGAACGCCGAGCGCATCGAGCACATCCGGATGATCCGCGACTGCCAGGACCTCGCGGTGGCCAACGGCTACCGCGACGACGCCGTCGAGACCGCGAGCCAGGTGGGCGGCTTCCGGGCGTTCATCCCGTGGACCTACCAGCCGGAGAACAACCATCTCAAGGGCCGCACCCAGGCCACCACGATGGAATACCTGCGGTTCATCGCGGTGTCCCGGCTGTTCTTCGACAACATCGCGCACCTGCAGGCGTCCTGGTTGACCACCGGTAAGGACGTCGGCCAGCTGGCGCTGCACCTGGGCGTCGACGACCTCGGCTCGATCATGCTGGAGGAGAACGTGATCTCCTCGGCCGGCGCCCGGCATCGCTCCAACCTGCACGAGCTGATCTGGATGATCCGCACCGCCGACCGCATCCCGGCGTGGCGCGACACTCTCTATCGCCACCTGCAGGTGCACCGGACCGAGGCCGACGACCCGACCGACGACCGTGTCGTCTCTCACTTCTCGTCGATCGCGATGCCCGATCGCAAGACGCTACCGCTGGTTGACGCCAAGTAGTGGGGGGTCGGATCGGCCGTTCGGTCAGGTAGGGATCGGGTAAGCGGCGTGGGGGGCATTGCTGCTTCGTAACGAGGGACGTAAACCTCTATCCCACACTGTTCCCGCTGGTTACGTTCCTCGCGTAAGTCTGAGAACTTCCTTGGAACGTCAAGCGCGCGCTTGACTCCGCGGACCCGACCGATGGCGGTCGTTTATATAACGCATAAGGCACGGGCGAGATGGTCACCCATCTCGCCCGTTCTGTTTCTCTCGGTGAGAGAGTTCTAGCTGTGACGCGCGCAGATCTGGACAAGCAGCCGCACGAGGTCGCCGAGATGTTCGACGGCGTGGCCAAGCGGTACGACCTCACCAACACTGTTCTCTCCTTCGGTCAGGACCGGGGCTGGCGGCGGGCGACCCGGGCCGCGCTCGGGCTGCGCCCCGGCGAGCGGGTTCTGGACGTGGGCGCCGGCACCGGCGTCTCGACCGAGGAACTGTCCCGCTCCGGGGCGTTCGCGGTCGGCGCCGACCTGTCGATCGGCATGCTGCGAGCTGGGCGGCACGCGGGCCGGGCGGTTCCGCTGCTGGCCGGTGACGCTCTCCGGCTGCCGTTCGCGGACGCCACCTTCGACGCGGTGACGATCTCCTTCGCGCTGCGCAACGTGGTGGACAACGAGGGGGCGCTGCGTGAGCTCGGCCGGGTCACGCGACCGGGTGGCCGGCTGGTCGTCTGCGAGTTCAGCCACCCGTTGAACCCGGCGTTCCGCACTGTTTATCTGCAGTACCTGATGCGGTCGCTGCCGGCCGTGGCCCGTGCGGTGTCGAGCAATCCCGACGCGTACGTCTATCTCGCGGAATCGATTCGCGCGTGGCCGGACCAAGCCGCCCTGGCCGAGAAGATTGGTTCGTCCGGGCCGTGGACCCGAGTCGGCTGGCGTGACCTTTCCGGGGGTATTGTCGCGCTCCATCGTGCCACTCGGGTATAAATCGGGCGTTCGCCCAACAATGGCGGCGAAAACTGTTTTGCTGCCGCTATGACGACCTTCGGGCATCTTGAGGACACCGACATCGACATCGCCATCGACGAGGGCGAAGCGGGCGAGCGGCGCGGCATGGAGCTGGCCGCGCGCATCCGGATGGTGGCCGCGCAGGATCCGGAACTGGCTCAGGACCTAGTAGATGAGCTGATCGCCGCTCTTGACAAGGCGATGGGCGGTACGTTTCGGGAATACCTGGACCAAGAGTCGTCCAACGGAACAGAAGGGTCCTTGACGGAGAGCGGATCGGGCATTTCACCGGCTTCGAACAGTTAGGGTTGCCTAACCCGAACGGGTTTCGATGACCGTCTTAGACTCCGATCTGGGCGTGCTTGTGAAGTGTTTCACGAGCCCGCACGAGACGGAGGTGTGCCGTGCAAGGCCAAGCAACAACTGGGCCCGCTGGACCGTCAGACCCGATTGGCGATGAGGCAGATGTAATCGTGGTCGGTGCGGGGCCGGGGGGCTCCGCGGCGGCCTACCACATGGCGCGGCACGGACTGCGCGTGCTGCTGCTCGAAAAAACCGAGTTTCCCCGCGAGAAGGTCTGTGGCGACGGACTGACCCCGCGGGCGGTGCGACAGCTCGTCCGGATGGGTGTGGACACCTCCGAGAAGGCGGGCTGGCTGCACAACAAGGGTCTGCGGGTGATCGGCGGCGGGGTCCGGCTCGAACTCGACTGGCCCGACCTGGCCAGCTTCCCGAACTACGGCCTGGTGCGCACCCGGCTCGACTTCGACGACATGCTCGCCCAGCGCGCGATCGAGGCCGGCGCGCTGCTGCGCACGGGCGTCAACGTCAGCGGGCCGATCCTCGACGACGAGGGCCGGGCTGTCGGCGTGTCGGCGAAGGTCGGCCCGGATAAGGAGCCGGTGGAATACCGCGCTCCGCTGGTGATCGCCGCGGACGGCGTCTCCGGCAAGATTCCGCTGGCCATGGGCCTGGCCAAGCGCGACGACCGCCCCATCGGCGTGGCGGTCCGCCGTTATTACCAGTCGCCGCTGCGCGCCGACGACGACTATCTGGAGTCGTGGCTCGAGCTGCGCAGCGCGGTCGACAACTCACTGCTCCCCGGGTACGGCTGGATCTTCGGCCTCGGCGAAGGCCGGGTCAACGTCGGTCTCGGCATCCTGAACTCGTCGGATGCCTTCGGCAAGACCAACTACCGCACGCTGCTGACCGACTGGCTGGCCGGCACTCCCGAGGAGTGGGGGATGCGCGGCGAGGAAAATGCCGACGGCCCGATTCTCGGCGCCGCGCTGCCCATGGGCTTCAACCGCGTGCCGCACTACACGCGGGGAATGATGCTGGTCGGCGACTCGGGCGGCATGGTCAACCCGATGAACGGCGAGGGCATCGCGTACGCCATGGAGTCCGGCGAACTGGCCGCGGAGGTCGCTGTCCAGGCGCTCGCCCGGCCCGCCGGCGCCGACCGTGAACGCGCTCTCCGGGCCTACCCGGCCGAGCTGAGCCTGCGGTTCGGCGGCTATTACCGCCTCGGTGGGGTATTCGTGAAGTTGATCGGTAACCCACAGGTCATGCGACTCGCCACCAAGCACGGGATGCCGCACCCCACGTTGATGCGGTTCGTGCTGAAGCTGCTGGCCAACCTCACCGATCCGCGAGGCGGCGACGCGATGGACCGGATCATCAATGGTCTGACCAAGGTGGCGCCGGCCGTATGACTACATGGGGACCCCCGGTCGACGCAAGGCTGAATCGGATTAATAGTGTGAAGCCGCTAACAGTCGAGCAGGAGAGATGATGCATCTCAACCCGTACGTCCCGATCCTCGGGCTCTTGATCTTGGGCGCGCTCTTCGGGCTGTTCTCGGTGGGGATCGCGCCGATCGTCGGTCCGCATCGCTACAACCGCGCGAAACTCGACGCGTACGAGTGCGGCATCGAGCCCGCGCCGCAGCCGGTCGGCGGCGGCCGGTTCCCGGTGAAGTTCTACCTGACGGCGATG
The DNA here is from genome assembly GCF_040638295.1 of Actinoplanes sp. NPDC026619. Lineage (NCBI taxonomy): Bacteria > Bacillati > Actinomycetota > Actinomycetes > Micromonosporales > Micromonosporaceae > Actinoplanes > Actinoplanes sp. NPDC026619. Next base: position 325,703 of record NZ_JBEZYA010000006.1, on the reverse strand, counting down.
CTGTTCATCGTCTTCGACATCGAGACCATCTTCCTGTACCCGTGGGCCGTGTCCTTCGGGTCACTGGGCGTGTTCGGCTTCGTGGAAATGGTCCTGTTCATCGTCACCGTCTTCATCGCCTACACGTACGTGTGGCGACGCGGCGGCCTTAACTGGGACTGATCTGACATGGGAATCGAAGAGAAGCTGCCCGCAGGCATCCTGCTGACGTCCGTCGAAAAGCTGTCCAACTTTGCCCGCAAGTCGTCGTTCTGGGGTGCGACCTTCGGGCTCGCCTGCTGCGCCATCGAGATGATGGCCGCCGGCGCCCCCCACTACGACCTCGGCCGCTGGGGCATGGAGGTCTTCCGGGCCTCGCCGCGCCAGGCCGATCTCATGATCGTCGCGGGTCGGGTGAGCCAGAAGATGGCCCCGGTGGTGCGCCAGATCTACGACCAGATGCCCGAGCCGCGGTCGGTCATTTCGATGGGCGTTTGCGCATCGTCCGGCGGGATGTTCAACAACTACGCGATTGTGCAGGGTGTGGACCACATCGTTCCGGTCGACGTCTACCTGCCGGGCTGCCCGCCGCGGCCGGAGATGCTGATCGACGCCATCCTCAAGATGCGCGAGAAGGTCATGGCCACGCCGCTCGGCCCGAACGGCCGCAAGATGCTCGAGGCGCGCAAGGCCGCAGGTCAGATGCCGATCGTCGCTCCCGGTGCGATGCCCTCCTCCTACCGGGCCGACAAGACCCGCCGGGCCGAGTGGACGCAGGCCGTCAAGGAAGGCCGCGAGGAGCAGCTGCGCATCGAGAACTGGATGAAGCTGGCGCCGCACATGCGGGAGGACGGCAAGTGAGCATCGATCCCAGTAACTCGACGGGTGGGGTCCCGGTGAACGCCGCGCCGGTCGGCGCCGACATCGATGCACCGGCTCAGACGCCGTCCAGCCCCGACAAGGGCATGTTCGGCATCCAGGGCTCCGGTGACGTCTCCGGCTTCGGCGGTCTCGTCCGGCGCCGGGCCGAGGTGATCGGCAGCCCCAAGCCCTACGGCGGTTACTTCGACGAGGTCACCGATGCGCTCGAGGAGGCCTATCCGGGCTTCGGCGACGCGATCGAGAAGGTCGTCGTCGACCGGGGCGAGCTGACCCTCCACATCGTGCCGGAGAGGATCGCCGAGGTCGCCCAGATCATGCGGGACGACGCGGGGCTGCGCTTCGAGCTGTGCTCGTCGGTCTCCGGCGTGGACTACCTCAACAGCGATGCCCGCCGCCTGCACGTGGTGTACGAGCTGACCTCGATGACGTACCGCCGTCGCGTTCGCCTCGAGGCGGCCGTGCCGGCCGGCGGCAGCCTGCCCAGCGTGACCAACGTCTACCCGACTGCCGACTGGCAGGAGCGGGAGGCGTACGACATGTTCGGTGTCATCTTCACCGGCCATCCCAACCTCACCCGGATCCTCATGCCGGACGACTGGGAGGGTCACCCGCAGCTCAAGGACTACCCGCTCGGCGGCGTGCCCGTCGAGTACAAGGGCGCCGAGATTCCGCCTCCTGACCAGCGGAGGGTTTACCAGTGACTTCATCGGGCTACGCAACCGAACGCGACACCACCGAGGGCCGCGTCTTCACGGTCACCGGTGGCGACTGGGACACGATCACCGGCAGCATCGATCCGCTCTCGAACGAGAAGATCGTCGTCAACATGGGCCCGCAGCACCCGTCGACGCACGGCGTGCTCCGGCTCGTGCTGGAACTCGAGGGTGAGACGGTCACCGAGGCCCGTCCGGTCATCGGTTACCTGCACACCGGCATCGAGAAGAACCTCGAGTACCGCAACTGGACTCAGGGCACCACGTTCGTGACCCGGGCCGATTATCTGGCGCCGCTGTTCAACGAGACCGCTTACTGCCTCGGGGTAGAAAAGCTGCTGGGCATCACCGACCAGATCACCGAGCGGGCCCAGACCATCCGGGTCCTGTTCATGGAGCTCAATCGGATCGCCTCGCATCTCGTCTGGATCGGCACCACGGGCTTGGAGCTCGGCGCGATCTCGATGATGCTGTACGGCTTCCGCGAGCGTGAGTACATCCTGGACATCTTCGAGGAGACGACCGGCCTGCGGATGAACCACGCGTACATCCGCCCCGGCGGCGTCGCGCAGGACATCCCCCAGTCGGCGATCAAGAAGATCCGCGACTTCCTCGTCTACATGCCGAAGAAGCTCAAGGAGTACGAGGCCATGCTGTCCGGCCAGATCATCTGGCAGCAGCGGACCCAGGGTGTCGGGGTTCTGGACGTCACCGGCTGTCTGGCTCTCGGCATCACCGGCCCGGTGCTGCGTTCCGCCGGACTGGCCTGGGACCTGCGCAAGACCATGCCGTACTGCGGCTACGAGGACTACGAGTTCGACGTGCCGACCGCGACCACCGCCGACGTGTGGGGCCGCTACCAGGTGCGGATGGCCGAGATGCGGGAGTCGCTCAAGATCGTTGAGCAGGCGGTCGACCGGCTCAAGCCCGGCCCGATCTTCATCGCGGACAAGAAGATCGCCTGGCCGGCGCAGCTCGCGGTCGGCGTCGACGGAATGGGTAATTCCCTCGAGCACGTGGCCAAGATCATGGGTCAGTCGATGGAGTCGCTGATCCACCACTTCAAGCTCGTGACCGAGGGCTTCCGGGTCCCGCCGGGCCAGGTCTACATCGGCCTCGAGCACCCGCGTGGCGAGCTCGGTGTGCACGTGGTCTCGGACGGCGGCACCCATCCCTACCGGGTCCACATGCGCGATCCGAGCTTCGTGAACCTCCAGGCCATCCCCGCGATGGCCGAAGGTGCGCTGCTGGCCGACGTCATCGCCGGCGGCGCGTCCCTGGACCCCGTGATGGGTGGGTGTGACCGCTAAATGTCCGATACCGCTATTGAGTTCTCCCCGGCAGCCGCGCCCCTTGCGGCCAAGCTCCTCGGTCCGGCGCTCGAGATCATCGCGCGCTACCCCGAGGGTCGCGGCCGCTCGGCTCTGCTCCCGCTGCTGCACCTGGTGCAGACCGAGGAGGGCCAGGTCAGCCCGAACGGTGTCGCGTTCTGCGCCGAGGTGCTGGGCATCAACAAGGCCCAGGTCGGCGCGGTCGCCACGTTCTACACCATGTACAAGCGCAAGCCCACCGGCGAATACCTGGTCAGCGTCTGCACCAACACGCTGTGCAACATGATGGGCGGCCAGGAGGTCTACGACCGACTGACCGAACACCTGGGGGTCGGCAACGGCCAGACCACGGCCGACGGGCAGATTACTGTGGAGCACGCCGAGTGCCTGGCGGCCTGTGACTACGCGCCGGTGGTGACGGTCAACTACGACTTCGCCGTCGACGAGGCCACCCCGGAGGCGGCCATCGACCTGGTCGAGCAGCTGCGCAAGGGCGGCCGGCCCACCCCGTCGCGGGGTGCCCGGGTCTGCTCGCTCAAGGACATGCAGCACCAGCTGGCGGGCTTCGCCGACGAGCGCGACGGTGCGGTCGCCGACGGTCCGGCCGGTGCGCCCACACTGCGCGGCGTGACCCTGGCCGATCAGCACGGAATCGCGGTGCCGAACTTCAACCTGGACGCCCCGATCACCAAGACCAAGCCCGCTCCCCGCGAGGAGACCAAGTCCTCTTCCCGCGAGGAGAACAAGGGCGCGGTGGCGACGGTGGCGGAAAAGGCGACGAGCGCGGTCAAGGCCGCGGCGGGCGCCGTCGCCGAGAAGGTCAGCGAGCACCGGAACGCCGGCAAGCCGACCGGGGCCGGGGACGCGAAGGACCCGGAGGTGCGCACGGCCGAGGCCCGCAACCCCACCGGCTCCACGCCGGACAAGGCCGGAACCACCAAGGCCGGGACGCCGGCCCCGTCGAATTCCGCCGAGGCCTCCGGGGTCGCGACCCATCAGCCCGCCGGTGACGGCAAGCCGGCCGGCGACAGCGTCGGCACCGAGGAGCAGAAGTGACTCAGCCAAGGCGTGAGATTCTCGAAAAGCTCACCCCTGTCCTCACCAAGCGCTGGCTGTCGCCGGACGCCTGGAAGATCGACGTCTACGAGCGGCTGGACGGCTACGCCGCCCTCCGCAAGGCCCTGGACGTGCACCCCGACGACCTGATCCAGCTGGTGAAGGACTCGGGTTTGCGCGGCCGCGGCGGCGCCGGCTTCCCGACCGGTCTCAAGTGGGGCTTCATCCCGCAGGGCGACGGCAAGCCGCACTACCTGGTCGTCAACGCGGACGAGGGCGAGCCCGGCACCTGCAAGGACCTGCCCCTGATGACCTACGACCCGCACTCGCTGGTCGAGGGCATCATCATCGCGTCGTACGCGATCCGGGCCAACCGCGCGTTCATCTACATCCGTGGCGAGGCGGTGCACGCCGCACGCCGGCTGCGCAGCGCGGTCAACCAGGCGTACGCCAAGGGCTACCTCGGCACGGACATCCTCGGCTCCGGTTTCGACCTCGACCTGGTCGTGCACAGTGGCGCCGGCGCGTACATCTGCGGCGAGGAAACCGCGCTGCTCGACTCCCTCGAGGGCTTCCGCGGCCAGCCCCGGCTGCGTCCGCCCTTCCCGGCCATCGCCGGCCTCTACGCGAGCCCGACCGTGGTCAACAACGTCGGCACCATCGCCAGCGTGCCGTACATCGTGCTCGGCGGCGCCGACTGGTGGAAGAGCATGGGCACCGAGAAGTCGACCGGGCCGATGATCTATTCGCTCTCCGGTCGGGTCGTCAACCCGGGCCAGTACGAGTGCGGGCTCGGCATCACCCTGCGCGAGCTGATCGAGCTGGCCGGCGGCATGAAGCCCGGCCACAACCTGAAGTTCTGGACGCCGGGCGGCTCGTCGACGCCGCTGCTGACCGCCGAGCACATCGACACCCCGATGGACTTCGAGGGCGTCGCCGCCCAGGGGTCACTCCTCGGCACCACGGCCATGCAGATCTTCAGCGATCAGGACTGCCCGGTCTATGCGACCTGGCGGTGGCTGGAGTTCTACCACCACGAGTCGTGTGGCAAGTGCACCCCGTGCCGCGAGGGCAACTATTGGATGGTCCGCACCTACCGCCGGATCCTGTCCGGCGAGGGCACCCACGCCGACCTCGACACTCTGCTGGACACCGCGAACAACATCTTCGGCCGGTCGTTCTGCGGCCTGGGTGACGGCGCGGCCACCCCGGTCATGTCCACGCTGAACTACTTCCGTCAGGACTACCTGGACTACATCGAGGGCCGGACAGCTCCGCGGCTGTCCGCCAAGGCCCTGGTTGGAGCGCACTAAATGACCGACGTAGCGAAGAAGACCGATGCGGTCGCGCTCACCATCGACGGGATCGAGGTCACCGCCGAGAAGGGTGAGCTGGTCATCCGGGTGGCCGAGCGGATGGGCATCGCCATCCCGCGGTTCTGCGACCACCCGCTGCTCGCCCCGGCCGGCGCCTGCCGCCAGTGCCTGGTCGAGGTCGAGGGCCAGCGCAAGCCGGTCGCGTCCTGCACGCAGACCGTCGCCGAGGGCATGGTGGTGCACACCCAGCTCACCAGCGAGGTCGCGGACAAGGCCCAGCACGGCATCATGGAGCTTCTCCTGGCCAACCACCCGCTGGATTGCCCGACCTGCGACAAGGGCGGCGAGTGCCCGCTGCAGAACCAGGCGATGTCCAACGGCCGGGTCGACTCCCGCTTCCACGAGCACAAGCGGGAGTACGAGAAGCCGATCCACATCTCCAGCCAGGTGCTGCTCGACCGCGAGCGGTGCATCCTGTGCCAGCGCTGCACCCGGTTCTCCGAGGAGATCGCCGGCGACAAGTTCATCGACCTGATGGACCGCTCGTCGGGCGAGCAGATCAACGTCTACCGGGACGACTTCTTCGGCGGCACCGGCACCGGCGACGGGCAGGCCGGCGACGGCGAGGGTGACGTCGCCTTCAATTCGTACTTCTCCGGCAACACCATCCAGATCTGCCCGGTGGGCGCACTCACCGGCGAGCAGTACCGCTTCCGGGCCCGCCCGTTCGACCTGGTCTCCACGCCCACCGCGTGCGAGCACTGCGCGGCCGGCTGCTCGATGCGTGCCGACCACCGCCGCGGCAAGGTGCTCCGGCGCCTGGCCGGCGACGACCCGGCGGTCAACGAGGAGTGGAACTGCGACAAGGGCCGGTGGGGCTTCCGCTACGCCTCCGCCAACGACCGGATCATGAACCCGCTGATCCGCGACGCCAAGACCGGTGCGCTGCGGGAAGCCTCCTGGAGCGAGGCCCTGGTCACGGCGGCGGAGGGCCTCAAGGCGGCCAAGGCGGCCGGCGGCGTCGGGGTGCTCACCGGTGGTCGGCTGACGGTGGAGGACGCGTACGCGTACGCCAAGTTCGCCCGGATCGCGCTCGGCACCAACGACATCGACTTCCGGGCCCGTCCGTTGAGCGTCGAGGAGGCCGACTTCCTGGCGTCCGCGGTGGCCGGCGGGATCTCCGACGTCACCTACGAAGACGTGGAGAACGCGCCGGCGGCGGTCATCGTCGGGCTCGAGCCGGAGGAGGAGTGCCCGATCCTCTTCCTGCGGCTGCGCAAGGCGACCAACAAGCGCAAGCTCCAGGTCACGGCCATCGCCCCGTACCTCACCCGGGGTTTCATCAAGATCCGCGCGGCGCTCGTCGCCGCCGCACCGGGCGAGGAAGCCAAGATCCTCGCCGAGGACGCGGCGGTCGCCGCCGCGCTCGGCACGCCGGGCGCGCTGCTGATCGTCGGTGAGCGCCTGGCGAGCGTGCCGGGTGGCCTGTCCGCCGCGGCCGCGCTGAGCGAACGCACCGGTGCTCGCCTCGCGTGGGTGCCGCGCCGGGCCGGCGACCGGGGTGCGGTCGACGCCGGCTGCCTGCCCAACCTGCTTCCGGGCGGTCGCCCGGTTGCCGACCCGGCCGCCCGCGCCGAGCTTTCGCTGGCCTGGAAGGTCGAGGCCGGCGCTCTGCCCAGCACGACCGGCCGGGACACCGACGCGATCATCGCGGCGGCCGCGGACGGCACGCTCGGCGGCCTGCTGGTCGCCGGCGTCGATCCGGGTGACCTGGCCGACCCGCGCCTGGCCGAGCAGGCCCTCGACAACGCGGGCTTCGTGGTCAGCCTTGAGATCCGCGGCAGCGCGGTGACCCGCCGGGCCGACGTGGTGCTGCCGGTGGCCCCGGCGCAGGAGAAGTCCGGCACGTTCATGGACTGGGAGGGCCGGCTCCGGTCCTTCCCGACGGTGCTGCCGACCACGGCCATGACCGACGGCCGGGTGCTCGAGGCGATCGCGGCACTGCTCGACGTCACGCTCGGCACCGGCGACGTGGCGACGATCCGTCGCGAGCTGGGCACCATGCCGGCGAGCAAGGCGAGCCGCCCGGCACTGCCCACGGTCGGCGCCGGCTCTCTCGCGAAGCCCGGCACGAACGAGGCCGTGCTCGCCAGCTGGCACCACCTGGTCGATCAAGGTTCGCTGCTCGACGGCGACGACGTGCTGAAGGGCACGGCCCGGCCGTCGCTGGTGCTGATCGGCAAGGACCTGGCCGAGTCGCTCGGCGTCGCCGAAGGTGACGCGGTCACCGTCAGCACCGATCGGGGCGGCGTCACGCTTCCAGCCGCGATCACCGACCTGCCCCCGCAGGTGGTGTGGCTTCCCACCAACTCGCCGGGCTCAAGCATTCGTCGCAGCCTCGGCGTCCCTTCGGGTTCGGTGGTCCGACTCACGGCCGGTAAGCCTGGCCCGATCCTCGCCGAGGGGACTCGTCATGACTGACTGCACCGCAGCGAAGCAAGGGCCGGGAAGGCATGACGTGGGGGGCCTTTGTCATGACTGACTGCACCGCAGCGAAGCAAGGGCCGGGAAGGCATGACGTGGGGGGCACAGCATGAAATCGATGATCCTGGCGCATGCCCAGGACCCTTCGCTGCAGACGTTCGAGAACGACGTCTGGTGGATCACGCTGATCAAGCTGCTCGCGGTCTTCGTGCTCCTGCTGCTGTTGACGCTTTTCACGATCGTCTACGAGCGCAAGGTCGTGGCCCGGATGGCGGTCCGGCCCGGCCCCAACCAGGTCGGTCCGGGCGGCTGGTTGCAGAGCCTCATGGACGGCATGAAGCTGCCGTTCAAGGAGGAGATCATCCCGAAGACCGCCGACAAGGTGGTCTACTTCATCGCTCCGGTGATCTCCTGTACGACCGCGTTCACCGCGTTCTCGGTGATCCCGTTCGGCGGCGTGGTGAGCGTGTTCGGTCACAAGACCGCGCTGCAGCTCACCGACGTGCCGGTCTCGGTGCTCGTGCTGCTGGCCTGCTCCTCGATGAGCGTTTACGGCGTAGTGCTGGCCGGCTGGGCGTCCGGTTCGACCTACCCGCTGCTGGGTGGTCTCCGGTCCAGCGCGCAGATGATTTCGTACGAGGTCGCGATGGGTCTCTCGATCGTCGCGGTCTTCATGACCGCCGGCACGATGAGCACCTCACAGATCGTCAAGGCCCAGGCCGAGGGCAACCCGTTCCACCTGTTCGGCATGGAGCTCACCACGCCGAGCTGGTACGCGGTGCTGCTCTTCCCGAGCTTCATCATCTACATGATCGCGGCGGTCGGTGAGACCAACCGGGCGCCGTTCGACCTCCCCGAGGCCGAGTCCGAGCTGGTCGGCGGTTTCCAGACGGAATACTCGTCGTTCAAGTTCGCGATGTTCTATCTCGCCGAGTACATCAACATGATCACTGTCTCGGCGTTTTGTACCACCCTCTTCCTCGGTGGGTGGCGTGCACCATGGCCGATCACCGCGGTCTGGCACGGCGCCAACGCCGGCTGGTTCGGGCTGATCTGGTTCTTCGTCAAGATCCTGATCTTCCTGTTCGGCTTCATCTGGCTGCGGGCGACGCTGCCCCGCATGCGCTACGACCAGTTCATGCGCTTCGGATGGAAGGTCCTCATCCCGGTCAGCCTGGTGTGGATCCTCTTCCTGTCCTACGTGAAGGTCGCGAACAACGAGATGTCCGATCGGGCCAAGTGGCTCAGCATCGGCGGTCTCGTGGTCGTCGTCCTGCTGGTGGCCATGTTCTGGCCCAGCCCCAAGAAGGAACGCCAGCTCTCCCTCGAGGAGCAGCTCGCCTCCCGGCCACCGGGCAGCTTCCCCGTGCCCCCGCTGGATCTGCAGGTACCCCCGAGCCCGCGGGCCCGCCGCGCGGTGGCCGAACGCACCCCCGCCACTGTCGGCGGCGATTCCGAAAACAAGGAGGTGTGACGTGGGGACATTCACCGGCTCTTTCAAGGGCTTCGGGGTGACCTTCGCGCACATGTTCCGCAAGGTCGTCACGACCGACTATCCGTTCTCGCCGCCGATGCCGGCGCCGCGCTATCACGGCCGGCACATCCTCAACCGGCACCCGGACGGCCTGGAGAAGTGCATCGGCTGCGAGCTGTGCGCCTGGGCCTGCCCGGCCGACGCGATCTACGTCGAGGGCGGGGACAACACCGACGAGCAGCGCTTCTCGCCCGGTGAGCGGTACGCGAGCATCTACCAGATCAACTACGCTCGCTGCATCTTCTGCGGCCTGTGCATCGAAGCCTGCCCGACCCGTTCGCTGACCATGAGCAACGAGTACGAGCTGGCCCGCGACAGCCGGCAGGACCTGATCTTTACGAAGGAAGACCTGCTGATGCCGCTGCTGCCGGGCATGGAGCAGCCGCCGCACCCGATGCGCCTGGGCGACACCGACAAGGACTACTACCTCGGTGCGCTGACCAACCCGGGCACGTCGAAGGGCGCCGAGCGAGCGCCTTGGGCGACCAACGACGTCACCGACGGTTCCGGCGATGCCGCGAAGGAGACCGTCTGATGAACCACGTCTCCACCGCTGAGGCGGTCGGCTTCTGGATCCTCGCCACGATCGCCGTGGTCGGCGCCCTCGGCATGGTGATCGCCCGCAACGCGATCCACTCCGCGCTCTGGCTCGTCCAGACGATGCTCTCGCTGGGCTTCATCTACGTGATCAACGCGGCGCCGTTCCTCGGCGCGGTGCAGATCATCGTCTACACCGGCGCGATCATGATGCTGTTCCTGTTCGTGATCATGCTGGTCGGCCGGGATGCCTCCGACTCGCTGATCGAGACGCTCCGCGGCCAGCGGATCGCGGCGGTCGTGCTCGGCGTCGGCTTCGCCATCCTGGTCGGGACGGGCCTGGCGCGGGCGCTCGGCGACACTCCGGTCGTCGGCCTGACCGAGGCCAACAAGGCCTCCGGTGGCAACGTGCAGGGCTTGGCGGCCCTGCTGTTCACCCGCTACGTCTTCGCGTTCGAGGTCACCTCGGCCCTGCTGATCACGGCGGCTGTCGGCGCGATGGTGCTGGCCCACGTCGAGCAGGCACAGGGCGAGAAGATCAACCAGATCGTGCGGATGACCCAGCGTTTCCGCCCGGGCAACTACCCGGGTGCGAAGGCGGGCCCGGGCGTCTACGCCAACACCATGTCGGTGGCGGCGCCGGGCCGGCTGCCGGACGGCAACGGGTCGGAGCGCACGATCTCGCCGATCCTGCCCGTGCGTGAGCTGACTGCCCAAGAGGCGGCTCCGAAGGGAACCGAGAAGTGACTCCCGACTACTACCTCGTCCTTGCGGCGATCCTGTTCACCATCGGCGCAGCCGGGGTGCTCATCCGCCGCAACGCGATCGTGTTGTTCATGTGCATCGAGCTCATGCTCAACGCCGCGAACCTGGCGTTCATCACCTTCAGCCGCATCAACGGCGGCCTCGACGGCCAGATCATCTCGTTCTTCGTGATGGTCGTTGCGGCAGCCGAGGTCGTGGTGGGCCTCGCCATCATCATGTCGATCTTCCGGACTCGTCGCTCCGCGAGCGTCGACGACGCGAACCTCCTCAAGTACTAAAGGGGCCTTCACGTGGAACAGTCAGTGGAGTTTGCCCAAGCGACGGGAACGTTGAGCGGAATCTGGCTATTGGTGGCCATTCCGCTCGCGAGCGCTGCCATCCTGCTCTTTCTCGGCAAACGTGCCGACAAATGGGGCCACTGGCTCGGCGTTCTCGCGGTGGCGGCCTCCTTCGTGCTTGGGCTGATTTTCTTCATCAAGCTCGGCAGTCTCGACGCGGCGCACCGCTCCGCCGAGCTGAGCATGTGGGACTTCATCGCGGTCGGAAAGTTGCACGTCGACTTCGGCCTGCTCTTCGATCCGCTGTCCGGCGTCTTCGTCCTTCTGATCACGGGTGTCGGCTCGCTGATCCACCTGTACGCGGTCGGCTACATGGAGCACGACCCGGGACGCCGCAAGTTCTTCGGCTACTTCAACCTGTTCGTCGCGGCCATGCTCCTGCTGGTCCTCGGCAACAACTACGTGATGCTGTACTTCGGCTGGGAGGGCGTGGGTCTCGCCTCGTACCTGCTGATCAGCTTCTGGTACAACCGGCCGGCCGCGGCCACCGCCGGTAAGAAGGCGTTCCTGATGAACCGGGTCGGCGACACCGGCCTGGCGATCGCCATCTTCCTGATGTTCTCGACGCTCGGCAGCACTCAATTCTCGGACGTCTTCAACGGGGTCAGCGCGCTGTCCGGCACCACGGTGCTGATCCTCGGCCTGCTGCTGCTGCTCGGCGCCGCCGGTAAGTCCGGTCAGTTCCCGCTGCAGGCCTGGTTGCCGGACGCGATGGAGGGCCCGACCCCGGTCTCCGCCCTCATCCACGCCGCGACCATGGTGACCGCGGGCGTCTACCTGATCGCCCGCTCCAACCACATCTTCTCGGCCAACCACGCGCTGCAGACGATCGTGGTCAGCGTCGGTGCGTTCACCCTGCTGATGGGCTGCATCATCGGCTCGGCGAAGGACGGCATCAAGCGGGTCCTGGCCTGGTCGACGGTCAGCCAGATCGGCTACATGTTCCTCGGCGTCGGGCTCGGCGGCGGGGCGTACGCCCTGGCGATCATCCACCTGCTGGCGCACGGCTTCTTCAAGGCCAACATGTTCCTCGGCGCCGGCTCGGTCATGCACGGCATGCATGACGAGGAAGACATCCGCCGGTTCGGTGGCCTGCACAAGCACATGAGGTGGACCTGGCTCACCTTCATGATGGGCTGGCTCGCGATCATCGGTATCCCGCCGCTGTCCGGCTTCTTCTCCAAGGACCCGATCATCGAGGCCGCCTACTCCCGCGGTGACTGGACGTCCTGGCTGTTCGGCACGGCCGCGCTGCTCGGCGCCGGACTGACCGCGTTCTACATGACGCGGCTGTTCGTGCTGACGTTCCACGGGCCGGAGCGCTACACCGAGCAGAACAAGCACCCGCACGAGTCGCCGTTCATCATGACCGTGCCGCTGATGCTCCTGGCGCTCGGCTCGATCGTGGTCGGCTTCCTGATCAGCCGGCACTCGGCGATCCCGGAGTGGCTCGCGCCGGTCACCGGTGAGGGCGAGCACGACCCGGTCATGAACAAGTACCTGATCTCGATCCTGGTGCTGGTCGTGTCGGTCGCCGGCGCCGGCCTCGCCTGGGCGCTGTTCAGCAAGGGCACCGCCCTGCAGGAGCAACCGGCCGGAGCGGTCGTCACCGCCGCGCGGCGCAACCTCTACACCGACGCGTTCAACGAGGCGGTGTTCGAGCGCCCCGGTATCTACCTGACCCGCGCTCTGGTCTACCTCGACAACAAGGGCATCGACGGTCTGGTCAACGGTATTGCGGCCGGCGTCGGTGGCGGCTCCGGACGACTACGGAGACTGCAGACCGGATTCGTTCGCTCGTACGCCCTCTCCATGCTCACTGGTGCCGTGCTCGTGGTCGGCGCCTTCCTTGCAATCCAGCTGGGGTGGTTGGCGTGAGTGACTTTCCCTTTCTCTCCATCCTGACCCTGCTCCCGCTGGTGGGCGCGGTCGTGGTGGCGGCGATTCCGCGACGCAAGTCGGAACTCGCCAAGACCGTCGCGCTGGCCTGGTCGCTCGTCGTGCTGGTGCTCAGCATCTTCATGTGGATCGCCTTCAAGGTCGGCGGGGACCGCTTCCAGTTCCACGAGTCGTACCAGTGGATCCCCTCGTGGGACGCCCGCTTCACGTTCGCCGCCGACGGCATCGCGCTGGTCATGCTGATGCTGATCGCGGTGCTCACACCGGTCGTGATCCTCGCGTCCTGGCACGACGTGGACGGCGACGACAAGCGCTCGGCGCCGGTCTACTTCGCCCTGCTGCTGGCGTTCGAGTTCACCATGATCGGCGTCTTCGCCGCCGCCGACATCTTCCTGTTCTACGTGTTCTTCGAGGTCATGCTGATCCCGATGTACTTCATCATCGGATCGTTCGGCGGGGCCCGGCGGCAGTACGCGGCGGTCAAGTTCTTCCTCTACAGCCTGGTCGGCGGCCTGTTCATGCTGGCCTCGGTGATCGGGCTGTGGGTGGTCGGCGGGCACACCTTCGACTTCACGCACCTGCTCCAGTCGGTCTCCTCGATCGACCAGAACACCTCGCGCTGGCTGTTCCTCGGCTTCTTCGTGGCCTTCGCGATCAAGGCGCCGTTCTTCCCGTTCCACACCTGGCTGCCGGACGCCGGTGGCGCCGCGCCCGCCGGTGCGGCCGCGCTGCTCGTCGGCGTGATGGACAAGGTCGGCACGTTCGGCATCCTGCGCTACTGCCTCCCGCTGTTCCCGGAGGCGTCCCGCTGGTTCGCGCCGGCCGCGCTGGTCCTGGCGGTCATCGGCATCCTCTACGCGGCGCTGCTGGCGATCGGGCAGAACGACCTGAAGCGCCTGGTGTCGTACACGTCGATCGCGCACTTCGGTTTCATCGGCATCGGCATCTTCGCCTTCACCACGCAGGGTGGCACCGGCTCGGTGCTCTACATGGTCAACCACGGTCTGGCCACCGGCCTGCTGTTCATCGTGGTCGGTATGTACGTGGCCCGGCGCGGCTCCAGCCTGGTCAGCGACTTCGGTGGGGCGGGCAAGCTCACGCCGGTCCTGGCTGGGGTGCTGTTCTTCGCCGGTCTCGCCTCGCTGGCCCTGCCCGGGACGGCGCCGTTCGTCAGCGAGTTCCTGGTGCTGATCGGCACGTTCACGGTGCACAAGGCGTACGCCGTGATCGCGACAGTGGGCATCGTGCTGGCCGCCGCGTACGTCCTCTGGATGGTGCAGCGCACTACCCAGGGCACGCTCAACCCGGCTCTCGAAAAGGTGCCGGCCATGCGCAAGGACATCACGCTGCGGGAGAAGGTCGTGGTCGCGCCACTGATCCTGCTGCTCCTGCTGCTCGGCTTCTATCCGAAGCCGGTTACGGATGTGATCAACCCGGCGGTCGAGGCGACCATGCAGGACGTCGGGACGACCGATCCGGGACCGACGGCGGTCACTGCTAACGGAGGGGTGGCTCGCTAGCCATGGCAGACCTCAAACTTCCCACGATCGACTACGGCGCGCTCTCGCCCATGTTGATCCTCTTCGGGGTCGCCTGCGTCGGCATCCTGGTGGAGGCGCTCGTTCCGCGCCGATCCCGGCACGCCGTACAGCTGGGGCTGTCGTTCATCGCGATCGTGGCGTCGTTCGTCGCCGTGGTCGTCGAGCACGGCACCCGGAAGATCACCATCGGCGGCGCGGTCGCGGTCGACGGGCCCACCCTGTTCCTGCAGGGCTCCATCCTGGCGCTCGGCGCCGTCTCGCTGATGTTGATCGGCGAGCGGACGGTGGAGAAGGGCGGCGCGTTCGTCTCCCAGGCGGCGATCACGGTCGGCTCGCAGAAGGACCTGCGGCAGGCCGGCGACCAGCCGGGCGCGACCGAGGTCTACCCGCTGACGCTGTTCGCGCTCGGCGGCATGCTGCTGTTCGTGTCGGCGAACGACCTGCTGACCATGTTCGTGGCGCTCGAGGTCTTCTCGCTGCCGCTCTACCTGCTGTGTGCGCTCGCCCGCCGGCGTCGCCTGCTCAGCCAGGAGGCCGCGCTCAAGTACTTCCTGCTCGGTTCGTACGCGTCGGCGTTCTTCCTGTTCGGGGTGGCCCTGATCTACGGCTTCTCGGGCAGCATCAAGCTCGGCGACGTGCACACCGCGGTCGCCAACCCGCAGCGCAGTGAGGTCCTGCTCTACGCCGGCCTGGCGCTCGTCGCGATCGGCCTGCTCTTCAAGGCCGCGCTGGCGCCGTTCCACGTGTGGACGCCGGACGTTTACCAGGGTGCGCCCACGCCGATCACCGCGCTGATGGCGGCCTGCACCAAGGTCGCCGCGTTCGGCGCCCTGCTCCGGGTGCTGTACGTGTCGTTCGAGGGCGTCCGCTGGGACTTCCAGCCGGTCCTCGGCGTGATCGCGGTGCTGACCATGCTGGTCGGCGCCGTTCTCGCGGTGACCCAGACCGACATGAAGCGGCTGCTCGCCTACTCCTCCGTCGCGAACGCCGGCTACCTCCTGGTGGGTGCCCTGGCGCTCAACAAGGAGGGTCTGAGCAGCACGATGTTCTACCTGGTGGCGTACGGCTTCTCGGTCCTCGCCGCATTCGGCATCATCACGCTGGTCCGCGACGCGGACGGCGAAGCGACCCACCTGTCCCGCTGGGCCGGGCTGGGCCGCAAGAGCCCACTGTTCGCGATGGCCTTCTCGTTCATCCTGCTGGCCTTCGCCGGTATCCCGCTGACCAGTGGTTTCACCGCCAAGTTCGCGGTCTTCGGGGCGGCCGTCGAGGGCGGCCAGACCTGGCTGGTCATCTTCGGTGTCATCTCGAGCATGCTGATCGCCTTCCCGTACCTGCGGGTCGTCGTGCTGCTCTGGCTGAACGAGCCGGGCGAGTCCACCCCGACGGTCTCGATCCCCGGCTTCATGACGGCCGCGGCGCTGACGATCGGCGTGCTCGCCACCTTCGCCCTCGGCGTAGCCCCGGCCCCGCTGATCGACCTGAGTCGCGACGCGGCCCAGTTCATCCGCTAGCTGTTCGGTTTTCGCAGCGGGCCCCGGCGTTCTCGCCGGGGCCCGCTGCGCATGGTCAGGCCACCGCTGCCGGCCGACCCGCTTGACGTGTTCACCACCACATCCGAGCCAAGACCAGGCTCGAGACCCCCGACAACCAGCCTTGTGTACGCCGAGGGCCTGCCCGAAACTGATCGCCAGCAGCTCCGGCTGGACCCCGCGCCGCGGCCAGGAAAGAGCCCGGGAGTCAGTCGCGGAAGTTTGCCGTCTTGGTGATCAACGCCAGGAATGCCGCGTGAGTCCGGGGGTCGGCGGCGGCCAGCAGGCCGCGGGAGGCGCTGTGCAAGGGTTCGCCGGAGAGGTCGGTCACCACGCAGCCGGCGGCGCGGCACAGGGCGATGCCGGCGGCCGAGTGGACGGTCCAATCGCGGTGGCCGTCGGAGAGATAGCCGGCTCGACGGCCGGCGGCCACCCACGCCAGCGGCAGGGTCGTGGAGAGCACGCGCGGGCTGAACGCCGTGCCGAACTCGGGATCGGCCAGCAGGTTCACCGCGCGGAAGCCGGGCGCGCTCGGGAACGGCGGGTCGAGGTTGAGGTCGACCAGGCGGGATCCGCCGGACGGCAGCAGCGGCTCGTCGCGGCCGCCGTGGCGGCGGAAGGCCCCGGCGCCGCCGGTCCAGAAGACCTCCTCGCCGAACGGGTCGGCGCTGGCCGCGGCCAGGATGTCCGGGCCGCTGCGCAGGGCCACGTTGACCGCGACCATCGTGGTGCGGGCGGCGAAGTTCAGCGTTCCGCACAGCGGGTCGACCAGCCAGGTGCGCTCGCCCGAGCCGGTCCGGCCGGACTCCTCGCCGAGCACGGCGTCGGCGGGGCGGCCGGCCCGCAGGACCTCGAGGATCGCCTTCTCCGCCTCGATGTCGGCCTCGGTGGCGAAGTCGCCGGCACCCTTGTCCACCCGGGACAGCTGTTGCCCGAAACGGGCGCGCACGACGGTGGCTCCGGCTCCGGCCGCGGCGATGGCCAGCTCATGATCTTCGATCGACATGATCGCAGCGTAGGCGGTGGCCGGAAGTGATCGGGGCGGGCCGAAACCCGGCGGGCCCGCCCGGCGGCCGGTCGCGGAGGGTGACCCGCGACTCAGCCGGGCGGTGCGGACGGGGCCGGTCCACGCCGTACCGAAAAAAGTTTTTGATCTTGTGCCCCCTGATCCCGGAAGGGTCGGACCCATATGGCATCGTGAAAGCGTGGTAAGCACCGGTGATATGACGCTGTCATCGCTTGGCCTCGACGTCGACCCTGCGGTCGATGCGTCGGTCACGGCGACGATGGCCGCTGTGGAGGAGGCGCTTCGGGCCAACGTGGCCAGCGCCGATCCGCTGGTGGCCGAGGCTGCGCGGCATCTCGCCGATGCCGGCGGGAAACGCTTCCGGCCGCTGTTGGTGGCGTTGGGCGCGCAGTTCGGCAACCCCGAGGCGGCCGACATCGTGGCGGCGGCAAATGTGGTGGAGTTGACCCACCTTGCCACGCTTTATCACGACGACGTCATGGATGAGGCGCCGGTCCGCCGGGGTGCGCCGAGTGCCAATTCCCGCTGGGGCAACTCGGTGGCGATCCTGGTCGGCGACTACCTGTTCGCCTGCGCGTCAGACATCGCCGCCTCGCTCGGCCCGGAGGCCGTCCGATTGCAGGCGCGCACGTTCTCGCGGCTGGTGCACGGCCAGATCGCCGAGACGGTCGGCGCGCGCGGGATGGACCCGATCGAGCACTACCTGCATGTCATCACGGAAAAGACGGCGTCGCTGATCGCGACGTCGGCGCGGTTCGGCGGCCTGTTCTCGGGCGCGGCGCCGGAGATGGTCGAGGCGCTCGCCGGCTATGGCGAGACGATCGGCATCGCCTTCCAGCTCTCCGACGATCTGCTCGACATCACCTCCGAGTCGGTGCAGTCGGGCAAGACGCCGGGCACCGACCTGCGCGAGGGCGTGCCGACGCTGCCGGTGCTCTATGCGCTGGCCGACGACGACAACGCCGATGCGTCCGCGGTGCGGCTGCGCGAGATCCTCGCGACCGGCCCGATCACCGACGACGACCTGCATGCCGAGGCGCTGGCGCTGCTGCGCGAGTCGGCGGCGATGAAGCGGGCGCGGGAAACGGTTCGCAACTACGCCGAGGAGGCGCGGGCGCAGTTGGCCCCGCTGCCGGCCGGCGAGGCGAAGCGCGCGATGGAGGCGCTTTGCGACTACATCGCCGACCGCACCAGCTAGTGGCGTTCTAGCAGGCGGCTGCCGAGCAGCATCAGGCCGGCCGCGGCGATCATCGCGCCCGCAGCGGTGAGCCACATGGCGGAGTAACCGGCGAAGGTGGCGACCGAGCCGAGGCCGAGCGGCCCCACGCAACCACCGGCGTAGACGCCGGTCTGGGTGATCGAGGTGGCGGCGGCCGGCGCCTGCGGGTGCAACCGGACCACGGCGAAATTCATCAGGCCGGGCCAGGCCCAGCCGAAAC
The DNA here is from genome assembly GCF_040638295.1 of Actinoplanes sp. NPDC026619. NCBI lineage: Bacteria > Bacillati > Actinomycetota > Actinomycetes > Micromonosporales > Micromonosporaceae > Actinoplanes > Actinoplanes sp. NPDC026619. Next base: position 307,330 of record NZ_JBEZYA010000006.1, on the reverse strand, counting down.
CGAAGCCGAGGACGACGCCGGCCACGAGCGGCACCGGGCCGGGCACAGCCAGCAGGACGAGCCCGGCGGCGCCGCAGGCGAGCAGCCCGGCGATGACACCGACCTGCCGGCCCGGTCGGCGGTCGGCCTGCCAGCCGCCGGTGATCCGGGCGGCCACGCAGACCGCGCTGCCCAGGGTGAGCGAGAGGCCGGCCGCGCCGGGTGCGATGCCGCGGACGACGGCCGAGTCGACCAGAAAGGTGCCGAGGGCGTTGGCCGACGCGGCCGCGAGCGTAGCGGCCAGCCCGACGACGACGAGCGCCCCGGTCGCCCGCTTTTCGGATCTGTCGGTCATCGGTGGCCGGGATCCCTCGCTCGGCACCGTCAGCGCGGCTACCAACGCCAGGAGACCGGCCAGGACGAAGGCCCACCGCCAGCCGACGGTCAGAGCCACCACCGGCACGGCCGCGCCCGCCAGCAGCGTGCTCACCGGGATTGCGGCCTGCTTCACGCCGAACGACAGGCCCTGCCGGCCGGGTGGCACGTGCCGGGACAGGCTGGTGTTGCTGGCGAGCTGCCCCATCGCGTTCGCGGCGGCGCCGAGGGCCAGGATCGCGATGAGACTCCGCAGTGCATTCGCGGCCGCCGCGATGCCGAGGAGCGACGTCGCGGCGAGCGCGATGCCGAGCCGGGAGATCCGGGCGGCGCCGAAGCGTTCGACCAGCCAACCGGCCGGGATCGAGGCGAGCGCGCTGGCGCCGAAGTAGGCCGAGACGGCCAGCCCGAGGCCGGCCGGGGAGAAGTTGAGCTCGTCGCCGATCTGCACGGCGAGACCGCCGACCAGGAACACCGGGATGGAGACCGCGATCGTCGTGGTGAGCGCGCCGGTCACCGCGCGCAACGGTTTCACGACGTTCACGCTGGTCGATGCGTTTCCGGCCGCGTTGATCTTGATCGAGCCCACCTCCCGCAGACTAGGCCCGCAGAATGCATCCGAGCGCGTTGAGTGCAAATGACCACACGCGTTGTGTAAATCGATCGAGATCCACATGGTTTTGGCATTCCGTCGGCGGAAGATTATTCATATGGTGTAAGTCCCTGGCGTCGGAGGTAGCTGTGCGCGACCCCCTGGCGGAGCCGTCCGATCTGATTCGGAGCGTGTCACGCGCGTTGCGCGTCCTCGAGTCGGTCGGCCGCGCCCCGCGCGGACTCACCGTGAAGCAGATAGCGCGGCGGTGCGAGTTGACCGTCGCCACGACGTACCACCTTGTCCGCACCCTGGCGTACGAGGGTTACGTGATCCGCCGAGAGGACGGCACGTACATCGTCGGTCTGGAAATTGCCGATCGGTACCGAGAGCTCGTCTCGGCGTTTCGCGGCCCGCCTGCGGTCGGCGAGGCGCTGCGTCGTGCTGCCCTCGACACCGGCTATACGCACTACCTCGGCCGCTTCGTCGGCGGCCGGATCGCGGTGACCGCGTCGGCGGAGGGCGCCCGTTCGCCGTTCGTCGACGACATGGCGCCCGGCTTCGACGAGGGCGGCCATGCCACCGCGCTCGGCAAGGCGCTGCTGGCCACCCTCACTCCCGATCAGCGGGCGCGCTACCTGCGCGACTACGGCATGCGCCAGTTCACCCCGGCCACCCTGCTCACGCCCGAAGCCCTCGAGGCCGACCTGGCGGCCGGCGAGCGACGCGGCATGCAGATCGAGATGGGTCAGTTCAAGCAGGGCCTCGCGTGTGCGGCCGTGCTGGTGGTCGCCGACCGTGACATCGAGCGCCGGCTGGTGCTTGCCTGCTCGCTGCCGGCGGCCGAGATGCTCACTTCGGCGCGGGTCGTGCGGGCCAAGCTCACCTCGGCCGCCCGCAGTGTCGCGGAAGCGCTCTCCGCAGGCGAGTCCGCCACAGCCTGACATGCAGGTCTAAGACTCCGTTGAACCTCCCGCAGCCCGGCCACGTAGAACACGTTGCACGCGGGAGGTCAGCGGAGGGTGGTGACAGGGTGCACTGTGAGCATGAGCACGATGACGGGGCGTATGTGTTGGGTGCCCTCTCGGCCGCCGAGCGCGCTGCCTACGAGCGCCACCTCGCGACCTGCTCGTTCTGCCGGGAAGCGGTTGCCGACATCTCGGCGCTGCCCGATCTGCTCAACCGCCTGGACGCCAAGGAATTCGCGAAACTTCTCGACCCGACCCTGACGGCCGGGGATCATCCGGGCGCCTCGCTGCGGGACATGGCGGCCTCGGCGGCGCCTTCCGGCGGGCGTCGCAAACGCCGGAAGACCTTTGGTGTACGCCTACTGAGCACCGCCGCAGCCGTGATCCTGGTCGGGTTGATCGGGATCGGCGTGCTGGCCTTCGCTCGGGGCGGCACACCGGCCGGCACGCCGCTCGGGCCGGCCGTCGCGATGACCCGGGTCGAGGGCGCCTCGCCGGTCACCGCCAGCGTGCGGATGGCCAGCACGGCCGGGGGCACGAAGCTCGACCTCCAGTGCGCCTACAGCGGCAGCGAGCCGTCCTCGTTCCGGCTGATCGCGTACGGGCGGGACAACGAACAGGAGCAGGTCGGCTCCTGGCAGGCAGCGCCCGGCGGCAAGTTCGAGATGGACGGGGCGACCCACTTCGGGCAGGGCAGCCTCACCCGGCTCGAGCTGGTGCGGTTCGACGGCACGCCGATGCTCGCCTACGACGTCCCCTGACTCCCTGATTCCGGGTCAGCGGGGTGGCAGTGCGGTGACCGGTTCGACGGTGGCGGCCGTCGGTCCGGTCGCCGTTCCTTTGCGGGTCTTCCGCGCCTGTCGAATGGCGTCCGTGGTGAAGATGACCAGCGCCAGCCAGACCAGGCCGAACCCGGCGAGGCGGGCCGGCGGCATCGGCTCGTGGTAGATCAGGATGCCGACGGCGAGCTGCAGGATCGGCGCCACGTACTGCAGGATGCCGATTCCGGTCATCGAGACCCGGTTGGCGGCCGCCGCGAAAAGCAGCAGGGGTACGGCGGTGGCGATCCCGGAAAGCACCATCAGCACGGTGTGCGACGTCGACACATGGCCGAACTTCGCGTCCCCGGCGGTGGTCAGCCAGGCCACGTAGACCAGCGCCGGGACGGCCAGCACCGAGGACTCGACGAACAGGCCCTCGGCGGGCGGGAGCGACAGCCGCTTCTTGACCAGGCTGTAGGTGCCGAAGCTGGCGGCCAGCAGCAGCGCGATGTAGGGCAGCCGGCCGTAGTCGACGGTCAGCACCGCGACCGCGATGCCACCCACCGCCACCGCGGCCCACTGCCAGGGCCGTAGCCGCTCGTGCTGCACGGTCACGCCGAGGAGCACCAGCAGCAGCGGGGTGATGAAGTAGCCGAGCGCAGTCTCGACGACCCGCGACGAGTTGACGCCGTAGATGTACGTGCCCCAGTTGATCGCGATGAGCACCGCGGCCAGTGAGATGCCGCCGAACAGCCGGGGCGAGCGCAGCACCCGGGTCAGGAAGCGCCAGTTGCGCATGGCGCTCAGCAGCAGGGCGACGAACACCACCGACCAGATGACCCGGTGCGCGAGGATCTCGAGCGGGGAGGCCGGGCGCAGCATCTTGAAATAGATCGGGAAGAAACCCCACATCACGTACGCCGTCAGGCCGTACAGATAGCCGCGCCGCTCCTCGCTCATGCCCACACGGTAAGGCCGTTCCATCGAAACGGTCCTTGCATATGGTTCAGCTCACGGGAGCGGCGCGGTCTTGCCGAGGATCAGTCGTCGGAGCCGTCCGGGACCAGCATGTTGAGCAGCCAGCTCACCACCCCGACGAGCAGGGCGCCGAGGACCGCGCTCGGCCAGAAGTCGGCCACGTGGAACGGCAGGTCGAACTCGCCGGCGATCCAACTGGTCAGCATGAACAGCAGGCCGTTGACGACGATCGCGATGAGGCCGAGCGTCAACACGTACAGCCCGCAGCCGACCACCTTGATGATCGGGCGGAGCACCGCGTTGACGATGCCGAAGATGGCCGCGACGACCAGCAGCGTGATGATCTTCTTGGAGACCGAATCAGTGGTCAGCTCGATCCCGCTGATCACGAGGGTCGAGATCCACAGCGAAACGGCGGTGATCACCAGCCGGATGAGGATTCCCATGGCCAGCGATGGTGCCACGATCATGCCACTGCCGGATATGGCACCACGCCGATCTTTTGCGTTACTCCCTGCTTATCTCGTCACCGGGCCGATCAGTTGGCCCTCGATCGGGGTCTGCGCCAGGGCCGCCCAGCGCACCGCGCGGCGGTTGACCACGCCGACCATGTCGGGCCGGATGCGGGTCAGCCACTGGCCCACCTCGCCGAGGCCGAGCGTGCCGGCCAGCAGCGTGGACTCCTCCGGGCGCAGCGGCTGCACGAACAGCACGTCGGCCCGGGACGCGACGTCGACGTCGGCCGCGCTGAACTCGTCACGCACCACGAGGCTGGCCTGCCAGCCCGCGCCGGGCCGGGGATCGGCGCCGACCGGGCCGACGTCGACCACGACCAGCAGCGGGTGCAGGGCCGAGCCGGGAGCGACCTCGATCGGCCGGCCGGGTGGAACCACCGCGATCGCCTCGCCGGGCACCGCGGCGCCCCGGACGAACGGCTCCCAGGCCTGCGGGCGGGCGGTCTGCACGACCACCCGGGCGCCGAGCGCCATCGCCCGCAGCGCGACCAGCTGGGCGCAGCGGACACCGCCGATCAGCAGCGCGCGGGTCTGCTCGGGGCGGAACAGCCGGACCACCACCGGGTTGCCGTGCCGGTTGCGGCCGAGCATCAGGCCGGACGTGCCGACCGGCAGGTTGAGCCCGTCGGTCTTCTCGGCCGGGTAGACGCCGTCGGGCGGCAGGCCGGGCACGATCGTGGGCTCGCCGCTGCCGAGTGGCAGGGTGGCGGCCAGGCCGGCCAGGTGTTCGCCGTCGAGCCGGCGGACGTGCGCGTGCTCGGCGGCGACCACCTTGCGCAGCGCCTGCCCGGCAATGCCCAGCGAGGTCGGCTCGGGCGCGGCCAGCCGGACGGTCAGGTCGACCGGGGTGGGCCCGGCGGCCGGGCGCGGACCGGCGGTCAGTGACACCGTGGTGGCCGCGGCGGGGAGGGTGAGCATCCGCGTCACCAGCCGGCGGGACGTCTCGACCCGCATGTCGGGCCAGCGGACCAGCCGGAACGTGGTCTGCGCCAGGCCGCCGACCCGCAGACCGGGCCAGGTCTCCTGGGCCGGGCCGGCGCCCTCGTCGTGCGCCAGCTCGGTCAGCACCCGAAGCGCCGCGGCCTCGCCGAGCGGCCGGGCCGGCATCGCCGAAAGTCGCCGGGTGAGCTTGCGGACCAGGCCGGAGAGCGCGCGCAACAGCTCCTCGTCGGCCCAGCCCTCGGCCCGCAGCACCCGCACGGCCAGCAGCGCGCGGCTGTGCCCGAGCAGGCGGCCCTCGGTGAGCTGGCGATAGGAGTTGGCCGGGGTGCCGGAGCCGGCTCGCAGCGACGGCGCCGGGGTGCCGGCCAGCAGCAACTGGATGACGACCGGCGGATGGTCGGCGCCGGCCGCCGGAAGGAGCGAGGCCGGGGAGGGCAGCTCGGCCGCCTCCTCGGCGAGCAGGCCGGCCGGGTCGCCCAGCTCGAGCACGGCGGTGAGGCCGAGCCCGTTGACGATCACGGCGGCCGGGTCGCCGGCCATCTCGACCTGCTCCACTCTGGAGCCGGGCGCGACGAACTCGAGCAGAGCCGCCGGCGCGGGGTCGGCCGGTGCGGTGTGCCGCCGGCTGCCGAAGCGGATCGCGACACCGATCCACTGGAAGACCCAGCGGCCACGCATCCGCAGCCAGGTCAGCGCCAGGATCGCCAGCGCCAGCACGGCCCCGGCGGCCAGGGCGACCGGGCCGTTGATCGCGCCGATCAGCAGCGCCACCAGGGCGACCTGGGTGCCGACCAGTTGAGTCGCGCGAACGCCGAGCAACCGTCCACCCCGGACCGGCCTGGTCTTGACCTTGGGTAACGGCTTCCCCCGGCCGGAGAGATCGCGGTAGTCCCGGCCGTCCGCCACTCCCACCGTCACTGCGCCCACCGGTCCTTCCCCGTGTTCCACCTCGTGCGGGGCCCATCGTATGGCTTCGCGGGCCGCCGCAGGGGGTGCGAGGTTATCCACAGGTCCCGATGACGGGGTATCGCAGATTGACCCGGGTCGCTACCGTCAGCAACAGACAGAAGGCAACAGGCGGCCCATCGCGGCCTGCCGCCTCGGTTGGGCGGCCGGGCTAACGTGGTGGTCCATGTCGATGCAACGGACCCTATGAGGGCTCCCGGCGTTTCGGCAACCGAACAAGAAAGCGGGGTGAAGTCCGGGTGGCCGGACAGACGCAAGCTCAAGCGCACGAGATGGCGAAGGCCGCGCAGAACTTCGACACGGTCAACCAAGAGCTCCAGACCATGCTGAGCCAGCTCATGACCGAGCTGTCGCACCTCACCAGTGCCTGGAAGGGCATGGGCGCCCAGGCGTTCGAGCAGGTCAAGGTTCAGTACGAGTCGGACCTGAAGCAGCTCAACCAGGCGCTCGCCGAGACCGCCGAGTCGATCCGTGCCTCGGGCATCAACTACGACTCGACCGACACGAGCGCCGCCAGCAAGCTGACCAGCAGCGGTGGCAGCTTCAGCCTGCCGCTCTGACGCCCGGACACGGGGAAGGAAGTAAAGATCATGGCCGGTGACGGCACACTGCTCGTCAACTTCGCCGCGCTGCAGGGCGCGAGTGGCGACATCGCAAAGGCAGTCAGCAAGCTTCAGAACTCGCTCAGCCAGCTCGAGCGCGACGGCGCGCGGCTGTCGGGGACCTGGGACGGCGAGGCCAAGCAGGCCTACGCAGCCCGGCAGACCAAGTGGCAGAACGCCTCGCAGGACCTGCAGCAGATCCTGTCGAACATCAAGAAGGCGGTCGACGAGTCCGCCCAGGATTACATCCACACCGAGAAGCAGGCGACCAACCGGTTCTCGTAAGGCCCTGCTCGACGGCGAAACGGTCGGACCAGCCCACGCGGCTGCGCCGACCGTTTCCGTTTAGTCCGTTCTTACGTGTTTGATGTCCCCCGATCGCGTACTGGCCAAATTGACCACCGGGACTACGATCAGTGCTTAAATGATCGCGCCCAGCGACCGATTTGCGCTGCCGGACCGCTTCGGGTGTCATACCGAGGGCGCCGTACACAACACTTATCGGTCTGCGCACCGCCGCCCATTGTGATCGCCGCCTGACCTTGTAGGTTGTACGCGTTGAGATGGCCTCGTCGCGCGGTGGGGAGAGGTGGACGTGTCCGAGTGGGAACCGGCTACGGACGCCGAGTCCGCTATGCGGGATGCGTTGCGAACGGACGACCAAGAGTCGTATTTCCGCATCCTGTCCGGGGTTGACCTATTTTTGCCGGTCTCGGCCGATGCTCTCGCGGGCCTCGCGCCGCTCGGCTGGGGCACCTGGAGCACCGGCGGCCGCACTCACGTGCTGGCCTTCACTTCGTCGGGTGCGCTGCAGTCGTGCCTGGCCGACTACACCGGCTCGGCCCGTCGCGTGGCCTACGCCGAGCTGGCCAACACCTGGCCGAACCTCGAGTGGTGGCTGGCGGTAAACCCGGGCCTGCCGATCGAGGGTTACCTTCCGGCCTGGTTCGTCGCCCAGCTGTCCCGCGGTGACCTGCGACTGCCCACCCGTGGCCCCGGCCGCGAGAAGGCGCCGTCGGCCTCGCGCATCCAAGATCTGCACTCGGCCGCGATGGCCGCCAACGCGGCCGCCGCGCAGCAGGGCGATGGCGCCGGGCCCGGTGGCCCGACCCACGAGCCGGTCGCGCTGGGGCAGAACCCGCCGGCGGCCTTCCCGCAGCAGCCCATCAGTGCCGCGCCGGCCATGGCCGGTCAGCAGCCACCGGCCGACCTGGGCCCGGTCGATCTCTCGCCGTCCGGGCTCCCGCAGCGGACCGCCGGCGCCTCGGGCGTAACGGCGGCGAACGACCCGGCGCCCAGCAGCGCTCCGCCGGCCGGCAATCCGCAGCCGAACAGCGCGCCCCCGGCCGGTTACGGCCAGCCGCCGGCCGGTTACGGCCAGCCGCCGGCCGGTTACGGCCAGCCGCCGGCCGGCTATGGCCAGCCCCCGGCGGGCTACGGCCAGCCGCCCGCCGGTTACGGCCAGGCAGCCGCCGGCTATGGCCAGCCGCCGGCCGGCTATGGCCAGCCGACCAGCGCTCCGGCCGCTGACTATCCGCAGCCCAGCAGCGCTCCGGTGGGTTATTCGCAGCCCAGCAGTGCCTCGGCCGGTTACCCGCGGCCCAGCAGTGCTCCGCCGGCGGGTTATCCGCAGCCGATCAGTGCGCCTCCGGTCATCGCGCCGGCCGCGAGTGGCGCCGGGTCCGGTGGTTCCTCGTCCGCCCTCGGCGGTCCGCCCGGATACGCGCAGGCGGCTGCCGCCAACCAGATGCCCTACTTCCCGGCCGCCGACGAGCAGCCGGCTCCGGGCGCCGATCCGCAGCCCGCTGCGTCGCCGCAACCATCGGCGGCACCGGCACCGTTCGCCGCACCGCCGGCCGCGGCCCAGCAACCCGAGAAGCCGCAGATCGGCCCAGGCGGGCTGCCGGTGCGCACGCCGAGCGGCGTGATGCCGAGCGGTCTACCGTCACGCACGCCGCCGTCCGGCCCGGTTTCCGCGGTGCCGGTGTCGGCCGGCCCGGTGTCGGCCGGCCCGGTGTCGGCCGGCCCGGTGTCGGCCGGCCCGTCGTCGGTCCCCTCGGCCTACCGCCCACCGTCCATCCCGGGCGAGCAGCCCGCGGCTGCCGACGGCGGCCGGCCCGGCTCCCGCCTCGGCGAAGCCACCCGCGGCCACCAGGACATGCGTGCCCAGCAGGATCTTCGTGGTCAGCAGGACCCGCGCGGCCAGCAGGATCTTCGTGGCCAGCAGGACCCGCGCGGCCAGCAGGATCTTCGTGGCCAGCAGGACCCGCGCGGCCAGCAGGATCTTCGTGGTCAGCAGGACCCGCGCGATCATCCGGACCCGCGTGGATCGCTGCAGAGCCCGAGTGGGCTGCCGGTGCGCACACCGATGGCGAACACCCCGCCGGTGCCCGAGCACATCGCCGGCCGCCCGCTCGACGAGCCGCCGGTCGACCCGCGCTGGGCCGGCGCCGCCGCCACTCCGCCACCCGCCCCGGCGCTTCCGGAACTGCCGCGCCGCCAGCCGTCCGCGGAATCGGGCGCCAGCGGCTTCCCGCAGGGTCCGGCGTCCCCGCAGGCCGCCGCCGCGCAGCGGTCCGGCGTGGCCGACCAGCCCGCGCCCGGCTTCGGCACTCCGCTGCCACGTCGCCAGGCGGCCTCGGCCGGCGAGCAGGCAGCGCCGATGACGTCGTTCCCGGCGTTCAAGACACCGGCCGAGCGGGCCGCGACCGCCGCGGCGCAGGGCGCTCCGGCCCGGCCCGGCATGAGCCCGCCGGTCATCCCGGGTTCGCCCGGCAGCGACCGGCCCGCCCGCTTCGACACCGAGCAGCCGCCGCTGGAGGTGCGCGGCGCCATGCCGGTGCCGCCGGTGGGCCGCCCGGTCATGTCCGGCGCGATGCCGGCGCAGAACCCGTCGGCCGAGCCGTTCGTGCCGGCCAACGAGGTCGAGCGGGACCTGTACGACGCGGCCGAGGCGGGCAGCACCGACCGGTTCCTGTCGACGCTGCTGCTGGCCACGGTGCTCGTCCCGGTCGCGAACCACTCGCGGCCCGGCAGCGCACCCGGCGAGTCCGGCTTCGCGTTCCGCACCGAAGAGATCGACGGCGAGCAGTTCCTGGTCGTCTTCACCAGCAAGGACCGGCTGGCCGAGCACTTCGCCGAGCCGACCCGCACGGTGAGCGTCCGGTTCTACGAGCTGATCCGCAACTGGCCGGACCCGTCGTGGTCGTTCGCGGTCAACCCGCGCACCCCGGTCGGCGCCCGTTACCCGGGCCCGCAGGTGATCGCGCTGGCCAGCTGGGCCGCCGAGGCCGGGCTGGGCGCCGACGGCGAGCACGACGAGCAAGACGAGCCGATCCCGGCGCCGGCCCCGGTCAACGACGACGCCCAGCACGCCACGGTCATGCAGAAGACGCTGCCGCCCGAGCAGGTCGACTATTACTTGGAGCGCGGTTACGACCGGGTGGCCGGGTTCGTGCACCGGGCCACCGAGGTCGAGCATCTGCGCACGCCGGCCGAGTTGTTCGGCGCGCTCGGGCTCACCTACGACGGTTCGCCGCACCAGTCGGAGGCCAAGGAGGCCTACGTTCTGCGCTGGCCGGCCTACCGGCCCAGCCTGTACCGGATTCCCTACGGTGGGCAGAACGAGCAGGCGCTCAAGGCGATGGACGGCTGGGTGATCGAGCGGCCGCCGTTCCGGGGCAACGGGTTTGCGCCCGGTGAGAGCCGCGACGTGGTCGCCGAGTTCAAGGTGGACAGTGTCCGCCTGCCGCACGGCGCCCAGTTGTGGCGCATCGACGCGGACGGCTCCGAGCACATGATCGCGATCTTCGACAACGACGGTCCGCAGTGGCGCCGGGTGGGTGAGCAGTGATTCGCGACGGTTACGTGGTGACCTGGCAGGGCCACGAGTTCGACGCCGTTCCGGACGGCGACGACGTGCGGATCTACAGCACCCAGCCGGCCGACGGCTTCGAGGAGATCAAGCCGGGTCGCTACGTGCGGGTGCTGACCCCCGAGGAGTACGACGAGCTGGTCTACGTGCGCACCATGTGCGTGTGGCGTGGCGCGCCGTTCCTGGTGCTCGGCGAGGCCGACAACTGGTTGCGGGTGGAATACACCGGCGGCCGCGCCCCGGTGGCCCGGCAGCTGGGCCTGGAGGAGTTCGACTACGGCGTCTACCAGTCGTGGGCGCCGGCCCACGAGGTCTCCGACCTGCACGAACAGCGCATCTAGCGGTCAGACATGGCTGACTGGTACTCGCAGGCCGACGCGGGTGTCGGCGTAGTCCGGATCTCGGAACCGCACGTCAACGAACTGCTGTCGGCGAACCTCTGGTGGTTGCGCGGCGACGATCGGGACATCGTGATCGACGCCGGGCTCGGTGTGGTCGCCTTGCGGGAGGCGATCCCCGGCCTGTTCGAGCGCGACCCGATGGTCCTGCTCACCCACGCGCACCTGGACCATGTCGGCGGGGCGCCGGAGTTCGCCGACCGGGCCGCTCACCCCGCCGAGGCGGAGCTCTTGGCGGCGGGCGTGCCGGCCAGCCTGTTCGGGCCGGAGCTCTACGAGAAGCTCGGGATCGACGCCGCGGGCGAGCCGGTGCCGGAGCTCATGATCGACATGCTGCCCGGCCCCGGCTACGACCCGGCTGCCTACCGCGTCGAACCGATGACCGTGAGGCGCACGCTCGACGACGGCGACCGCGTCGACCTGGGCGGGCGGGTCCTGACCGTGCTGCACCTTCCCGGCCACACGCCGGGCAGCATCGCCCTGCTGGAGGAGCGCACCGGCACCCTGTTCTCCGGCGACATCATCTACGACGGCGGCCTGATCGACGACCTGCCGAACTCCGACGTGCCGGCCTACCGGCGAAGCATGGAGTTTCTCGCCGGCCTCGACGTGTCCGTGGTCCATCCCGGCCACGGGCACAGCTTCGACCGCGCCCGCCTGCGCCAGCTGGCCCAGGCGTACCTGCTCAGGAGGTCTTGAGCCAGCGGAGGATCTCGCCGGTGACCACGTCGGGGGCCTCCTGGTGGAGGAAGTGGCCGGCGTCCGGGATCAGGCGCCACTCGTAGGGCGCGATCACGTAACGGCCGGAGCCCTGGGCGGTGCGCGGGAGCGTGGCGGTGTCGAGTGCGCCGTGCAGCTGGAGCGTCGGCGTGATCAGCGGGTGCTGCATGAGCTTCACGAACCGGTAGCCCTGCAGGCGAAGGGCGCTGCGGGCCACCCAGCGGTACGCCTCGAGAGCGCAGAACGCCGCCTGCGGGATCTGCATGGCTTCCCGGCATCGATCGACGTACTCGGTGAATTCGGCCGTCTGCCGCCACGTGGGGCCGGTCCACTGGGTCATCAGCTCGCCGACCAGCGCCGCGTTGTCGCGGGTGAGGACATGTTCGTAGCGGGGGACCTGGAAGCGCAGCACCGTCGACGAGGCGGCCAGTTGGCCCCGCGGGTCGGCGAAGAGGGCCGCTCGCAGTCGCAGCGGATGCGCGGCGCCGAGGACGACCAGCCGGCTGACGAGCTTGGGGTGGAAGGCGGCGGCCGCCCAGCCGATCATGCCGCCCGCACCGGCGCCGACGATCATCGCGGAGCGCTCGCCGAGCGCGCGGATCACGCCGGTGACGTCGGCGGCCATGGTGTAGCCGTCGTAGCCGCGCGGGGGCTTGTCACTGGCGCCGTAACCGCGCAGGTCGATGGCGACGGCCCGGAAGCCGGCGTCGGCGACCCGGGTCATCACGTCGTGCCACGCCCACCAGAACTCGGGGAAGCCGTGCAGGAACAGCACGAGCGGGCCGGTGCCTGCCTCGACGACGTGGAAGCGGCTGCCGTTCGCGCCGACGAAACGGTGCGTCCAGGGGCCCTCCACCAGGACACTCGACTCGTCAACCATGGCCACAAGACTAGGCGCTCGGGTCGAGCCGGGGCCGTCGCGTCGGCTCACCCGGCGAGTTGGACACGCTCCAGCCGGGCCGGGCGTCCCGAACCACAGTTGAGGGGAGTCGTGCCGGGCGTGATCCGGGCGCGCACGTGGGCCCCGTCGGCCAACTGGATCCCCTGCGTGGAGTACGCCGAGTAGGTCACGCCGGCGCTGGTGGTGAGGGTGTAGCAGGGCCCGTTGCCGCCCCGGGTGACGGTCGCGGTGATCCAGGCGTTCTGCAGTGCGGCGGCGTTGCGCGTGGGCAGGTTGGCCGGGTGGGACGGCGTCGCGGTGACGCGGGCCCGGGTCGTGGCCGGAGCAGCCGTGTTCCCCGGCACGACGGCCACCGCGCCGGCCGACTGGCCGGGAAGCGGCACGACGGCCGGATCAGCCCCGGCGGATGCGGCGCTGATGCCGGGCTGGGCGATCGGCGCCGACCCGACGTCAGATTTTTCCGGCTTGTCGTGTGAACAGCCGGCGATTACCGCCACCGAGACCATGGCGATCGAGATTGACCTGCGCAATGACATCTACCCCCGTGAACGTGTCGCGGCGGTAAAGGCTAGCGGGATTCACGTCAGCGCACCGGCTCGGACGAGACCATTTCCACGGCGCGGCCGGGGCCGCAGTACATCTTGGCCTTCATGAGCCCGGTCTTGATCCGGATTCGGGAAGCTTTGGTGAGCTTCGGGCCATTCGCGGCGTACAGCGCGTATTGCGTACCGTCATCGGTCTCCAGGCCGTAGCACGGACCGGAACTGTCCGCCGTCACCGTGCCCACCACCCAGGCCGTGGTTTTGATCTGATCGGTCGGGCCCTTGGGCGGACCGCTCGGCCGCGGGCTGGCCGGAATGCCGCCAGTCGCCGTCGTGGTCGCCGTTGCCGGACGCGACGAGGACGAAACGGCCGGAGACGAGGACGTCTCCGGCGAGGCCGACTCAACAGCTGGGGGAGAAGCACCGCTTTCCGTGTGTACGTCCTGAGCACCGCACCCGGCCAACGCGGCCGTCACCGCCACCGCGACCAACATCTTGCCGTTCATGAGCACCTCCAAAGCGCACCTCATCAGACGCGCGGGCGGCGCGTGACGTTCCTCGAAAAGGGACAGCGCCCGGGGAGATCACTCCCCGGGCGCTGTCGCTGGATGGTGCAGGTGTCAGGAAACGGCAACCGTCATGGACGTGCCGCTCTGGCTGACGACACCGATCTTGACGCCGACCTTGGGCAGCTTGACGCCCTGGTTCGGCAGCGTGTCGTAGTAGTACGTCGACTTGTCGTTGAAGACCGGCGACGGGAGCTGCGGCCAGACCACCGAGGGCTTGCCGTCCACGTGCAGCAGCATGCCGTCGGTCGGGTACAGGCTGAACGGAGCGTCATAGACCTGGACACGCGACCGGAACGGGACGCCGTTGACGTTGTTGAACGGCTTCGGGTGCGCGTCGATGTAGAGGTTGCGACCCTCACCCGGGTGCTCGTTGGTGTTGTTGTCGGCCTGCGAGGTGTCCCAGTACGAGATCAGCAGACCGGTCTGGTAGTTGTAGTGCTCCACCCAGTCCGGCTTCGTGGACGGCCAGCCGAAGTTGTACGGGCCGGTCGCCAGGTACTTGTCGTACGAGGTGTAGCTGCGGTTGCCCGCGATGTAGTAGTGCGCGTAGTCGTTGGTCACGCTCGACCCGACGACCGACCAGCCCGCGAGGGTCCAGGTCGGGGTGGCCTCGGCGCCGTCGACCGAAACCGTGGCGCCGTCCGCGATCACCGTGAGCTCGTCGCCGAAGAAGCCGCCGGCCGAGACACCACCGTCGGTGATGTAGTGCAGGCGGAACTTGATCGCCTTGCCCGCGTAGGCGTCCAGCGGGATCGAGACGTCCTTCCACGCGCCGCCCGAGTCACCGGTCAGCGCGGGCACGTCGCTCGCGTCGACCGGCAGCGGAGCACCGTCGACCGTGCCGTTCAGCGGCGTCCAGGTGGTGCCGTTGTCCGCCGACGCCTCGAAGTAGAGGTAGTCGTAGTCCTGCTCGATGTTGTAGCGGCCCTTGACGCTGACGCTGCCGGAGGTCTTGCCGGTCAGGTCGATGTCCTTGGTCGCGGTGGTGTTGAGACCGTCCGCGTTGCCGGAGAAATACTGCTTGGTTCCGGCGAACGGCGTGCCCAGATCGGTGGTGACCTCCTTGGGCGGCAGGTTCACGACGACGGCCTGCGACTTCTTGGAGTTGAACTCTTCCGGGCCGAGCTGGACGACCTTCTTCTTACCGGCGTCCACCGCGGTGTAGTTGAGCCAGCCGAGCTGGAGCTTGTTCCAGGCGCCGAGGTCACCCGGGTGGGTGCCGATGGCCTGGTCGCCGGCTGCGCCGAGACGGCTCTGCGCCATCAGCGTCCAGTACTCGTTGTTGTTGTCGCCCAGGCCGCTGGTGTCGTAGTCGTCCGGCAGGCCGAGGTCGTGCGTGTACTCGTGCACGAAGACGCTGAGGCCGCCGTTCTCCGGCTGGATGGTGTAGTCACCGATCCAGATGCCGGAGTTGCCGATCTGGGTTCCGCCGAGCAGGTTGCCCGACGGGCCCGCGGTGCCCTGGAGCGTGGAGTACGCGTACCACCGGTGGCTCCAGATGGCGTCCTCACCCTGTTGCGGGTCACCGTCGGCCTGGTCGCCGCCGGCGTGGACGATCTGGAAGTGGTCGATGTAACCGTCCGGCTCGTTGAAGTTGCCGTCGCCGTCGAAGTCGTACCGGTCGTACTGGTCGAACGACTTCAGGTCGGCGGTGATGTCGGCCTCGGAGCGGCCGGCGGCCTGCTGGTCGGCGACCCACTTGTTGGCGGCGTCGCGAACCAGCGCCCACACGTTGGTGCAGACGTGGCTTCCGCAGACGTCGCGGCCGTAGCGGGCCTCGTTGTACTGCACCTTGACCCAGTCGGTGACCTCGCCGTCGACGCTGTACCGGCCGGACGACTGCGCCTCGAAGTATTTCTTGACCGACTCGGTGTTCGCGCCAGTGCCGAAGTACTGGTTGCGGTAGAAGTCGGGGGAATAGTCCGCCTGCCAGACCGTGGAGTTGTCCTTGGTCCGGTCGGGCTGGGGGATCGAGTTGTTCAGCGGACCCTCGAACGTGGACGGACCGGGCGTGGCCGGGTCCGAGTCGACGTCGGGGTAGCTGGGTGACCGCTCGTTACCGAACTCGGCCAGGATCACGAAGATCCGGTCGGTGCGCTGGTTGTCGAGTTCGACGTACTGGTCCTTGCCGTTCTTGCCGGGACCGCCCTTGGTGTGCCCGACCTTGACGACCTTGCTGCCGTTCTTCTCGATCGGCTTCGCCTTGCCGCTGACCACATCGGACACCGCCTGCTCGCGCAGTGCGCGGCGCTTGTCCTCCAGCGGGTTGGGCAGATCGTCGATGGCGGGAGCCGACTTCTCGCGGGAGCTCGCCGCTGGAGCCGGATCAACCGGGGGTGCCGCCTGAGCCACCGCGGGGAGCAGAACTCCGACGCTGGTGACCATCGCGGCGCCAAGCAGTCCTGCGACCACCTTGCGCACCACGCATACCTCCGTTATATGGCCGGGCGCAGGGGTGGGCCCGGCATAAAAAACGGCCCCGGGATTCGGGGCTGGAGGTAAACGTATGCAAACACAGCGATGCACGGCGTGCGCACAGTGAATCGATAGAGATCAGTTACAAACTATGCCCTGGTCATAACACGAGGACCGGCATAAAGGACAAAAGCCGGTGACGCTTTGCGCGTCACCGGCTGTTGTAGTCCGAAATAAGGTCAGTCTTCGGACTTTGCCGTATTCATCCCGGCCGAAATGAGATCCATCACTGCCGAATCCTGCAGCGTGGTCACATCGCCGAGCGAGCGGTGCTCGGCAACGTCCTTCAGCAGCCGCCGCATGATCTTGCCGGAGCGGGTCTTCGGGAGCTCGGCCACCAGCATGATCTGGCGCGGCTTGGCGATCGGGCCGAGCTTCTTGGCCACGTGGTTGCGCAGCTCGACGGTGAGCTCCTCGCCCTTATTGTCTGAAGTGTCCACATTGCCGCGTGGGATCACGAACGCCACGATCGCCTGGCCGGTGGTCGGGTCGGTCGCGCCGACCACCGCCGACTCGGCCACCGAGGGGTGCGACACCAGGGCCGACTCCACCTCGGTGGTGGAGATGTTGTGACCCGAGATGAGCATGACGTCGTCGACCCGGCCGAGCAGCCAGAGCGAGCCGTCGTCGTCCCGCTTCGCGCCGTCGCCGGCGAAGTAGATCCACTCGTCGCCCTGGCCGGCGCCCGCGCCGAACCGCGACCAGTAAGTCTCGAGGAACCGCTTGTCGTCGCCCCAGATGGTGCGCAACATCGACGGCCACGGCTCGCGCAGAACCAGGAACCCACCACCACCATTGGGTACGGATTCAGCGGTGTCATCGACCACATCGGCGGAGATGCCGGGCAGCGGAGTCATCGCCGACCCCGGCTTCGACGCGGTCACGCCGGGCAGTGGCGAGATCATCACGGCGCCGGTCTCGGTCTGCCACCAGGTGTCCACGACCGGAGTGTTGTCGTGGCCGATGTTCTTCCGGTACCAGATCCAGGCCTCCGGGTTGATCGGCTCGCCCACGCTGCCCAGAATGCGCAGCGACGACAGGTCGTAACCGGCCGGGATGTCGTCGCCCCACTTCATCATCGTGCGGATCAGGGTGGGGGCGGTGTAGAGGATCGACACCTTGTACTTGTCGACGATCTGCCAGAACCGGTCGCGACCTGGGGTGTCCGGCGTCCCCTCGTACATCACCTGGGTGGCGCCGTTGGAGAGCGGGCCGTAGACGATGTACGAGTGGCCGGTGACCCAGCCGATGTCGGCCGTGCACCAGTAGACGTCGCTCTCCGGCTTCAGATCGAAGACCGCGTTGTGCGTGTACGACGTCTGGGTCAGGTAACCGCCGGTGGTGTGCAGAATGCCCTTCGGCTTACCGGTGGTGCCCGACGTGTAGAGGATGAACAGCGGGTGCTCGCTGTCGAACGGCTGCGCCTTGTGCTCGACGCTGGCCTGCTCGACCGTCTCGTGCCACCACTTGTCCTTGTCCGTCCAGGCGACGTCCTGCCCGGTGCGGCGCACGACCAGCACGTTCTCGATGCTGGGGCACTGCGCGACGGCCTCGTCGACGGTCGGCTTCAGCGCCGACGGCTTGCCCCGCCGGTAACCGCCGTCCGCGGTGATGACCAGTTTCGCGTCGGCGTCCTGGATCCGGGTGGAGAGCGCGTCGACCGAGAAGCCGCCGAACACGACGCTGTGGGTGGCGCCGATCCGGGCGCAGGCCAGCATCGCGACCGCGGCCTCCGGGATCATCGGCAGGTAGATCGCGACCCGGTCGCCGGCGTTCACGCCCAGTTCGGTGAGCGTGTTGGCGGCCTGGCTGACCGACTTGAGCAGATCGGCGTACGTGATCGTGCGGGTGTCGCCGGGCTCGCCCTCCCAGTGGATCGCGACCTTGTCGCCGTGACCGGCCTCGACGTGCCGATCGACGCAGTTGTACGCGACGTTCAGCTCACCGCCGATGAACCACTTCGCGAACGGGGGGTTGGACCAGTCGAGGATCTCGTCCCAGCGCTTGGCCCAGGTGAGGCGGTCGGCCTGCTTCGCCCAATAGGCGAGCCGGTCGGTGGCGGCCTCCTCATATTCCCCGGCTTTGACGTTCGCGTTCGCGGCCAACTGTTCCGGCGGCGGGAACGTCCGCGTCTCCGAAGAGAGGTTCTCCAGGGTCCTATCGCTCATGAGGGCGGCTCCTCTTCACTGCTCTTCAATGCGTGACCGGGGCTTCGTTGTTGACACTAGTTCCGCCGGTGACGACCGGCGAGAATTGCTGTCGACCAGCGCGCCCGGTGGTCCGATGGGCGCGCTGGATGACCGGTTGGTGCTTGATACTGCGCGAATCTTGCCAGTTGTGAGCCCGTTTGCGCACCCCATGTTTCCAGCCTTTTTCCGGCTACGGTGTTCGGGTGGACCCTCTCGCACCGTTGCTTGATCTTGCTGACGTCGCTCCGGCCCTGGCCGAGGCCCGTGACCGGGTGGATGCCGCCATGCGGCATCGGGCGCTGCGGCGGCACGGCGGCCAGGTGGCCGCCGAGGCCAGCCTGCGAGCAGCGGTGGCGAGCGCGGCGCTGGAGGGCAACGCTTACGACCTTGATGATGTACGCGGTGGCACGGTCACCGATCCGGTCGTCCAGGGCGCTCTGCGGGTCGCTGAGGGCATCGGCGGCCTGGTCGACCTGTGGCCCCGCGCTCCCCGCCAGGCCCTGGCCAAACTGCACGTGCTGGCCGCCCGCGGGGTGGTGCCGGCCGACGACCTGGGCCGGCTGACCGGTGGCGCCGAGCGGATCGACGCGCTGTCCGCGCTGGTGGCGGGCAACGACCGGACCCCGCCGCTGCTGCTGGCCGCGATCGTGCACGCCGAGCTGATCACGCTGCGCCCGTTCGCCGGCCCGGCCGGCGTGGTGGCCCGGGCGGCCGCCCGGCTCACCCTGATCAACCGTGGCTTCGACCCGAGAGGCCTGGTGGCGGTCGAGGTCGGACACCGCGAGCGCGAGCCGGAGTACGTCGGATCGGCCGGCGCCTACGCCACCGGCACCCCGGACGGGGTTCGCTCGTGGCTGCGGCACTACGCCTCGGCGGTCACGGTGGCCGCGGAGGAGATCAGCCGCATCGGTGATGGCGTACTGGCGTCTGTCTGAATGGTCAGACCTTGTTTGGGGATGTCCGGGCCCGCCCGACCGCTGGAATACTCGCTCGAGTGGACGAGACCTTCACCCGCCCTTACACTCCCGGCCCCGGTCGCTGGCTGGTGATCGCCTGGGAGGCGGTCGCGTTGGCTTTCCTGACCTGGGCCACCATTCGTCAGTTCGATCTGGCCGGGCACGGCGTCCGGTTGGTCGGTTGCGCGATGGCGGCCGTGTGGGTGATCGGCGCCCACCGGATCCTGCAGATGGGCGCCTACGTCGGCGCCGAGGGTCTGCGCATCCACGGCCTGATCCGATCGCGCACACTCCGCTGGCACGACATCGCGCATGTGCGGCTGCATCGGGCCACCCACCGGGTCGGCCCGTTCGAGATCGAGTCGGGCATGACCGTGCTGCTGGACCGCCGTGACGGCTCGACGGTGAACACCGAGCTCTGGGCCAAGGGCGTCGACTTCCACGCCCGCCCCAGCGTCTTCCGGGCCGTCTATCAGGAGCTGCGCTCCCGGCATCTGGAAGCCCTGAACGCGTAGAGCCGGCGTCCCGCGAGGGGCGCCGGCTATGCGCGTCCGGACCGGGCTATCAAGCGTGCACCTGAGTCGTTGTCGACAGTCCACAAGCCTCTCGGCTGAGGTCCCGTCGCAACGTGCCTGCCGTGGCTGATCGCGCGTGGGTTCCCGGTGGCCGTGCGCGAGATCCGTCCGCCGCGACCGGGTGGCCCGCACCGCCGACAAGTCAGGTATCCCGACCCTCGACGTGCCTGTCTCCCGATCTCCTGGCCAGGCCTTTTCTCTCGATCAGGCCCGCTTGCTCCAGGTCTTCCGCTTCCGGTCTCGCCGTTTCTTTCTACGCCCGTCGCGGCTTGATCGCCAGGGCTTCAGCCCGGCAAATCTGGCGTTTCAGATTAGTCAGACCAAAGCCATTCGCGCTGCTCACTGCGCGGCTACGTCCGACCTTTGGCCGCTTGGCTCCGGGCCTCGGTCTTGTCGCGGGCCGCCCGACGGCGGCGCGCGGAGGGTGAGTTGCAACCGGCCCGGGCGAAGCGGCGGGGGCTTGTCCACCGCGTACTTCCGAAGGGTTTGCAGTCGGTTTGGAATGCCTCAGGCGAGGGCTCGGGAACGGCGGTGGCGGGCGTAGAGGACGAAGCCGATTGCGGCGCCCACGCCGACGCCCAGAGCGGCGGCCACCGGGACGGCCGGGCGGTCTCGAAGCCGTTTCCCGACCGGGATCGGATTGCGGAAATCGAGAATCGGCCAGCCGTTTTCGATGGCGGCCCGGCGCAGTGGGCGATCGGGGTTCACCGCACTCGGATGACCGACCGCCTCCAGCAGCGGAAGGTCGCTCGCGGAATCGGAGTACGCGTAGCAGTCGGCCAGCTGGTAACCGCGCGATGCGGCCAACTCCTCGACGCCGACCACCTTGTTGGGGCCGGCCGCATAGAACTCGATTTCTCCGCTGTATCGACCGTCGACGATGCTCATGCGAGTGGCGATGACGTCGGTGATGCCGAGGAGCGCACCGATCGGGCGGACCATTTCGTCGCCCGACGCCGACACCAGGACCACGTCTCGGCCGGCCGCCTGATGCTCGCTGATGAGCGTGGCCGCCTCGGCATAGACATACGGGTTGATGAGCTCGTTCAGCGTTTCCGCGACGATCTGCTGCACCTGCTCGACGCGCCAGCCTTTGGTCAGCGCGGCCAGGTAGTCACGGGTGCGGGCCATGGCCTGTTCGTCGCCGCCGCCACCCAGCCGGAACATCAGCTGTGCGTAAGCGGATTTGACGACATCACGGCGGCTGATGAGGCCGTCACGATAGAACGGCCGTCCGAAGGCCAGCGCGCTGGACTTGGCGATGACGGTCTTGTCGAGGTCGAAAAACGCGGCGCTGCGGCCCACGGGCCGAAAGTGTAGCCGGAAGTCGCGCCCCGGCGCGTTCCCCGGCGCGCCGGGGCGACGGCGGTGACGCGCTGTGAAATCGGTCAGACGGGCAGCACGTTCGCAGTGAGCAACAATCGGTACTCGACGGGTGCGGTTCCGTGAGGCATGCTAGTCCTGTTGCGATCGGGATTCATGTTGCACGATCGCGTTCAAGCACCTGAACCCTCGGTGATTGCGCCCCCCGCGATCACCGAGTCGATTCGGCTCGACCCCCCCGGAGCCGAATCCTCGGACGGCCCCCGTCTCCCCCGACGGGGGTCGTTCCCTATGCGCCTGTCGCCTGCGCGGTTTCGGGTTGCTCCAAGGTCTGCTCTTCGATGACGCTCAGTCCGAACAAGTCCGACAGGCCGGTCACGTCGAGCACGCGGCGAAAGGCAAGTGTCGGATTTACGACTGTAAAGCGGCTCTCGGCGCCGACGGCTGCCTTGTAACCCTCGATGAGGGCGCCCAAGCCGGTCGAATCGATGAACGTGGCGTCGTGCAGATCGACCCGCAGTAGTTGCGGGGACCATTCCTCGACGGCCTCGCGCATGCACGCGGCCAGCTCATCGCAATTCGCGAAGTCGATCTCTCCGTGCACGGTGACCGTGGCCGTCTCGTCGTCGGCGCGCGTGCGTTGGATTGAGCTTTCCATGCAAAACCCCATCGGTCTGTGTGCGGCCGAACATACCCAACCGCATCGAGTTTCACTCCCCTCGTTTCCCTTTCGCGTAGCAGATCGACTTGCTGGGCGGGAGTTATCCACAGAACCGCGAGTTATCCACAGGCAGTCGGCCGCGGCGTTGCCCGGCCCGACGCGACGCCGCGAAGGTGGGCGCCTCACCTGACCGACGCCGAGTTGGAGCCACGATGCCCGTCCCGCACCTGCCACTCGTCGTGACCGCCGACCCCGACCTGCTCGACGATCTGCTCCGGCTCGCGGCCGCCGGTGGCACCGAGGTCGTGGTGGCCGCCGATCCGGCCGCGGCCCGCTCCCGATACAGCTCGGCCCCGCTCGTGGTCATCGGCGCCGACCAGGCCGTCGCCTGCTCGGCCGCCCGATTACCGCGCCGCTCCCGGGTCGTGGTGGTCGGCAGCCGGTCCTGGCCACCCGATGTGCCCGACGCGATCCTCCAACTGCGGCCGGTCGAGGCGTGCATGCTGCCCGACGGCGAGCCGTGGCTGGTCGACCGCTTCGCCGAGGACCAGGGCCGGCCGCTGGGCCGGATTCTCGCCGTGATCGGCGGCAGCGGCGGCGCGGGCGCCAGCATCCTCGCCGGTGGGCTCGCCATCACCTCGGTCTCGTCCGGGCACCGCACTCTGCTCGTCGACGCCGACCCGCTCGGCGGCGGCCTCGACCTGCTGCTCGGCTGGGAGCGGATCGACGGCCTGCGCTGGCCCGCCCTCACCGGCGCCGGCGGCCGGGTCGACCCGCCCAGCCTGCTGCGCGCCTTGCCGCACCGCGGTGACCTGGTGCTGCTGTCGTTCGCCCGGGACGAGTCGCCGGTCGTGCCCGGCGAGGCGATGGCCGCCACCCTCGACGCCGGCCGTCGCGGTCGTGACGTGATCATCACGGACCTACCTCGGCAGTTGGACGACGCTTCCGTGCTGGCGCTGCAGTCCGCCGACCGGGCGGTGCTGATCGTTCCGGCCGAGCTGCGGGCGACCGCGGGCGCGGCCCGGATCGCCCAGACGATCCGCTTCCACCGCGACGAGCTGTCGGTGGTGGTGCGCGGTCCGGCACCCGGCCGGTTGAAGGCCCGCGACATCGCGGCGGCCCTTCATCTGCCCCTGGCCGGTTCACTGCGGCCGGAGCCGGCGATGTGCCAGGCAATGGAACGCGGCGCCCCACCCGCCGCCACCGGCAAGGGCCCGCTGGCCGAACTGTGCCGGCGGCTGCTCCGAGATCTGTTCAGCGAGAGCCCGGCGACGGCATGACCGCCTGCACCGAGCGGCACTTCCGCAACCTGTTCGCCGAGGCCGCAGGCGAGGGCCAGAAGAGCATGCCTAAGGAGGGCTCGGCATGACCGCCTGCACCGAGCGGCACTTCCGCAACCTGTTCGCCGAGGCCGCAGGCGAGGGCCAGAAGAGCATGCCTAAGGAGGGCTCGGCATGACGT
>NZ_JBEZYA010000006.1:141985-283916 GCF_040638295.1 Actinoplanes sp. NPDC026619 | reverse complement strand
ATGACCGCCTGCACCGAGCGGCACTTCCGCAACCTGTTCGCCGAGGCCGCAGGCGAGGGCCAGAAGAGCATGCCTAAGGAGGGCTCAGCATGACGTCCTATGGGGAACTGACCAGCTCGGTTCGGCAGCGGTTCGCGGTCGACGGGGTGGAGGCGACTCCGGCGGCGGTGGCTCGTGCCGTCCGGCGGGACACCAGCCTCGGCGAGACCACCGTGCTGCGGGTTGCCGACCGGGTGCACGACGAACTCGTCGGCGCGGGCCCGCTCGCGCCACTGCTTACCGAGCCGAACGTGACTGACGTCCTGGTCAACGGCCTCGAAGTCTGGGTGGACCGCGGCGCCGGCCTGCAGCGTGCCTCGGTGGGATTCCGCGATCACGCTGAGGTGCGCCGGCTGGCCCAGCGGCTCGCGGCCGCATGCGGGCGGCGGCTCGACGACGGCCAGCCGTACGCGGATGCCCGCCTGCCCGACGGCACCCGGCTGCATGCGGTGCTGCCCCCGGTCGCCACCGACGGCCCCTATCTATCGCTACGCACCTTCCGGCAGCGGCCGTTCAGCCTCGCCGACCTGGTCGAGCACGGCACGGTGCCGCCGACCGTCGCGCCGGTGCTGGTCGCGATCGTGGCGGCGCGCCTGGCCTACCTGGTCACCGGCGGCACCGGCAGCGGCAAGACGACGCTGCTGGCCACGCTGCTCGGCCTGGTTCCGTCCACCGAGCGGATCGTTCTGGTCGAGGACGCGGCCGAGTTACGGCCGGTGCATCCACACGTGGTCGCGCTGCAGGCGCGCACCGCCAACGTCGAGGGAGCCGGGGCGGTCGGGCTCACCGACCTCGTCCGGCAGGCGCTGCGGATGCGGCCCGACCGGCTCGTCATCGGCGAGTGCCGAGGGCCCGAGATAGTCGATCTGCTGGGCGCGCTCAACACCGGTCACGAGGGTGGAGCCGGCACGCTGCACGCCAACGCGCCGGCCGACGTGCCGGCCCGGCTCGAGGCGCTGGGTCTCCTCGGCGGGCTGCCCCGAGCGGCGCTGCATGCCCAGGCGGTGGCGGCGCTGCAGGTCGTGCTGCAGGTCCGGCGCATTCCCGGCGGACGGGTGCTCGACTCGGTCAGCGTCCTGCTGCCCGCCGGCGAACAGCGGCTGGCCACCGTCGTGCCCGCCTGGCGGCACGGCCGGGGAGCCGGCCCCGGGGCGACCGCGCTGGCCCGGATGCTCGCCATCCGCGGCGTGGCCGTGCCGGCCGTGCTCGAACCGCCGGTGGGGGTGGGGTCATGACCTGGCCGCTGGTCGGATGCCTGCTGATCGGAGCCCTGGTGGTCGGCTGGCCGGGCGGCCGAGCACGGGAGCGGTTGCGCCGGCAGCGCTGGTGCCTGCCACCGGGCCTGTTCGCCCATCCGCGCCGCGCCACGGCGCTGGTGGTCGGCGTTGTCACTGGGCTGGGACTGCTCGCCGGCGGACCGGTCGCCGCGGTAGTGACGGCGGCCTACTCCGGGCTGGCGGGCCGGGCGCTGCTCCGGCGGGCAGCACGGCGGCGGGACGGGGCCTCACGGGTCGCGGCTCTCGACGGACTCTCCGCGCTCGCGGCCGACCTGCGCGCCGGATTGCCGCCGGCCGCGCGGGCCGTGTCGGCGCTGTCGTCGGACCGCATCGGCCGGCTCACCTCCTCGGTGTGGCAGCTCGCCGAGCGGACCGGCGCTCCCGCCGCCGACCTCGTCGAGCGAATCGAGGCGGACGCCCGCGCCGCCGACCGCGCCGCAGCCAAGGCATCGGCGCAGGCCGCCGGCGCGCAGGCCACCGCGCTGTTGCTGGCCGGGTTACCGGTCGGCGGCATCGGGCTCGGTATCGCGATCGGCGCCGATCCGCTGGACGTGCTGCTGCACACCCCGATCGGGGCCGCCTGCGCGGCCGGGGCGGTGGTTCTGCAGTGCGGTGGGCTGCTCTGGGCCGAGAGGTTGGCGCAATGAGCGGGCCCGGTTGTTCGCTGGCAGCCCTGTTGCAAGCCGGTGGACCGGTCCGAGTCGACGTGCGGCCGTGCTGTCTGGTCGCGCTCGTCGGCCGCCGCGTTCCGCCAGACGAATCCGCCGAGCCGATCGCCTGCGCAGCCGCCGAGCCAACCGCTACGCCCGTTGCCGATCCGGCCACCGCGCCAGCCGCCCTGTCGGTCGCCGGGCGTGCGGCCGAGCTTGTCGGGCGCGGCGCCGAGCCGGCGGGTGCGTCAGTGGTTTCGCGCGCCGAACCGGTCCCGCCTGACGCTGAGCCGGTTGGTGGGGTGATCGTCGCGCGAGGTGCTGCGCCGGCCGTGTCGTCGGTTACTGAAGCGATCGGGGACGTTGTCGAGTCGGGAGTGCCGCGGTGATCGCGCTGCTCGCCGTTGCGGCGGCGGTGGTGCTGGTCATGCCGGTGATGTGGCCGGGCCGGGCTCGGCGGCGGCTCCGCAGGTTGCAGATGCCGCACTCGCCACCACCGCCCGCCGACGGCCGCCGTTCGCGGCTGCTGATCGCCGGGGGAGTCGGGCTCGGCGTGGCCGGGCTGATCGGGACGTGGTGGGGTCTCGGCGTCGGAGTCGTCGCCGCCGTGGTGGCCGAGCGGTTGCTGCGGCGGCGGGAACCCGCACACCTGCGCAAGGAACGGCTTGCCGCGATGGCCGATCTCCCGCTCGGGGCGGACCTGCTGGCGGCAGCCCTGCGTGCCGGGGCACCGCTCGACCGGGCGGCCGGAGCGGTGTCCGACGCGCTGGGCGGCCCGCTGGGGGAGCAGTTGCAGCGAACGGCTCGCTCACTGCGGCTGGGCGCCGACCCGACCGAGGCGTGGGCGCACCTCTCCGGGGTCACCGGGGCCGATCGGCTCATCGCGGCGGCGGTGCGGTCCAGTGCCAGCGGGGGTGCGCTGGCCGGGGCGCTCGGCCGGCTCGCTGACGACCTGCGCGCCGACCGGGCAACGGCCGCCGAGGCTGCCGCCCAACGAGCCGGCGTCCTGATCGTCCTGCCGCTGGGCCTGTGCTTCCTGCCCGCGTTCCTGCTGGCCGGCCTGGTCCCGGTGTTGGTTTCCGTGCTGGGCGACGTCCTTTGAACTGCGGCTCATGCCGCAGCTCGGCTCCGTGGCTCGTGTCGCGGTTTGGCTCCGTGGTTTGTCGCTGGGCGGCGGCGGATCACGGCTTCCGGCAGTGGCCGTCATGGCGGCCACTGGCACAACACAACCGAAGGAGTACTACGTGCACAGACTGATCGCGAACTTCGCCCGGCTGCGGACCGAGGCAGCCGACGCGGGGATGAGCACCGCCGAATATGCCGTCGGCACGCTGGCGGCGGTGGCGTTTGCCGGGGTCCTGCTCAAGGTCGTCGGCAGTGAGAACGTGCAGTCGGCGCTCACGGCGATCATCGATCGGGCCCTGAAGTGACCGGGCGCCGGTGGCCCGGCCGCGACCGGGGATCGTTCACCGCTGAACTCGCGGCCGGGCTGCCGGCGCTCATCCTGCTGCTCCTGGCCGGGCTGACCGCGGTGGCGGCGGTGACCGCCAAGGGTCAATGCGTGGACGCGGCCCGGGAAGGGGCGCTTGCCGGCGCACGCGGCGAGGGAGCGGTCGAGGCGGCGACCCGCATGGCGCCGGACGGCGCCGATGTGGCGATCGACGAGGGTGCGGACTCGGTCACCGCCGTGGTGCGAGCACCGGTGCGCCTGCTTGGCGCACACCTACCGGCGATCACCGTGACCGGGCGAGCCGTGGCGGCCCGCGAGCCGGACGTCGTCGACGGAGGAGCGCAGTGAGGGGCAGCCGTCAAATAGGCGGGGCAGCGAGAGGCGGGGCAGCGAGAGGCGGGGCAGCGAGAGGCGGGGCAGCGAGAGGCGGGGTGGCGGGAAGCGGTGAGCGGGATCGGGGGGCTGCGACGATCTTTGTGCTGGCGGTGGGGCTTGCGTTCGTGGCGGCGGGGCTGGCGATGGCGTCGGTCGGCACGGCTCGGGTTGGGCGGCATCAAGCGCACAGCGCGGCCGATCTGGGTGCGCTCGCCGGGGCGGCGGAGGCGATCTACGGGCAGCCGGCCGCCTGCACGCGGGCTGAGCGGTTCGTCAGTGCCAACGGTGGCGAGATGACGCTGTGCGTGGTCGACGGGCTGGAGATCGTGGTGCACGTTCAGGTGGAGGTGCGGCCGATGCCGGGTCTGACCCGCCATGCGGAGGCGGCCGCTCGGGCCGGGCCGGTCTACATCACGATCGAATAGCCAGCGCGGAAAGGACGGCGTCCAGGACCGAGATCGCGCCGGGTTTGTGGAGCGGGTTGTTGCCGTTGCCGCACTTCGGGGACTGCACGCACGAGGGGCAACCCGTTTCGCAGCCGCACGAGGCGATCGCCTCGCGGGTGGC
Source organism: Actinoplanes sp. NPDC026619 (assembly GCF_040638295.1). NCBI lineage: Bacteria > Bacillati > Actinomycetota > Actinomycetes > Micromonosporales > Micromonosporaceae > Actinoplanes > Actinoplanes sp. NPDC026619. The sequence continues at coordinate 279,558 of NZ_JBEZYA010000006.1, read as the reverse complement.
GGTCAGCCACTCGGCGGCGGTTGCGTAGGCCCGTTCGGCGAAGCCGGCGCCGCCCGGGTGGCCGTCGTAGACGAAGACGGTCGGGGCCTCGGTGTCGGCGTGGTTGGCGGTGGACAGGCCGCCGATGTCCCAGCGGTCGCACGTTGCCATCAGCGGGAGCAGGCCGATCGCGGCGTGCTCGGCGGCGTGCAGGGCGCCGGGGAAGTCGGGTGGTTCCACGCCGGCGGCCTCCAGCGCTGGTGGGGAGACGGTGAACCAGACCGCGACCGTGCGCAGTTCGCGGACCGGCAGGTCGAGCGGGCGGGTGTCGATGATCTCGCCGGAGCCGATCCGGCGGCGCTGGTAGGACACGACCTGGTTGGTCACGTCCACCTCGCCGAGGAAGAGGCCGACCGGGCCGGCGTCCACGTACGAGCGGACGTTCACCACGGACAGGTCGGTGACGTCGCGGGCGTGCGTCGACCAGTCCGGCTCCTCCGGGTGCACCAGGGCGACGGCATCCTCGAGGTCGAGATTGTCGACGACGAAGGTGACGCCCTGGTGGAGATAGACGGCGCCGGTGTGCAGCATCGCGTGCGACGACTCGGGGTCGACCGTGCCGAGCAGGCGGCCGGTCGACTCCTCGACCACCGCGATCGGTGCGCCGCCGGTGCCGCGCAGGTCCACGTCGGGGCGGCCGGTGTGGGTCCAGTACCAACCGGACGGGCGGCGGCGCAGCGCGCCCGATGCGGTGAGGCCGGCCACCGCCGCGCGGGCCGGGTCGCCGCCGAACAGCTCCAGGTCGGCCTCGGTGATCGGTCCCTCCGAGGCGGCGCAGCAGAGTTGCGGGCCCAGGACGTACGGGTTGGCCGGGTCCAGCACCGTCGCCTCGACCGGGCGCCCGAACAACGCCGCGGGGTGGTGAACCAGGTAGGTGTCGAGCGGGTCGTCCCGGGCGATCAGCACGGCCAGGGCTTCGCCCCCGGCCCGCCCGGCCCGGCCCGCCTGCTGCCACAGTGACGCCCGGGTGCCGGGATAACCGCAGATCAGCACGGCGTCCAGGCCGACCAGGTCGACGCCGAGCTCGAGCGCGTTCGTCGACGCGAGCCCGAGCAGTTCGCCGGAGAGCAGCGCCCGCTCGATCTCCCGCCGGTCCTCCTTGAGATAGCCGGCCCGATAGGCGGCCACCCGATCGCCCAACCCGGGCACCGCCTCGTCGAGCTGCCGGCGAGCGATCGCCGCGACCACCTCGGCGCCACGACGTGAGCGCACGAAGGCAAGCGTCCGGGTGCCGGCCACGACCGCGTTGGTGAGCAGGTCGGCCGTCTCCCGGAGAGCCGACCGCCGCACCTGCGGCAGTTCATCGTCAAGGTCGGAGCGGGGAGCGGGCACGGCGGACGAACCGGGGTAGGCCGGTTGGAGCGGCGGCTCCCACAGCGCGAACGTCACGCCGCCCCGCGGCGAGGCGTCCTCGGTCACCGCGGTCACCGGCAGCCCGATCAGTCGCGACGCCGCGTCGGCCGGGTCACCCGAGGTGGCCGAGGCCAGCACGAACGTCGGCCGCCCGCCATATCGGGCGGCCGCCCGGCGCAGTCGCCGGATCACGTGCGCGACGTGCGAGCCGAACACCCCGCGGTAGGTGTGGCACTCGTCGATCACGACGTACGAAAGCCGCCTTAAAAAGACCGCCCAGCGCTCGTGCCCGGGCAGAATCGCGTGATGCACCATGTCCGGATTTGTCAATATGAAGCGGGAGTTCTGGCGGATCCACTCGCGCTCCTCCCGCGCGGTATCACCGTCGTACGTGGCCGGGCGTACCCCCGGAAGACCGAAACCGGCGACGGCGCGCAACTGATCCGCGGCGAGTGCCTTGGCCGGCGCGATGTAGAGCGCCGTGGCGCGTTCGTCGGTGAGCAGCCGGCTCAGCACCGGCATCTGATAGCCGAGCGACTTGCCCGATGCCGTCCCGGTCGCGAGCACGACGTTGGTTCCCTCGAACGCCAGCGTCCCGGCGGTGGCCTGATGCGCCCACGGCGACATGATCCGGTGATCGCGGCAGGCGTCGACGAACTGGGGTGCGGCCCAGGCCGGCCAGGGCACCGAAATCCCGGATCGGGGCGGCACACGCTCGACGTGAGTGACCGGCGAGTCGTCTCCCCTGGTCCAGAAGAGCTGGGACAACGAGGCGCTGGAAGTCACGAACTGCACTCTGACATCGGTATGCCCCGAACCTCAAACGGGTAGGACGGGTGGGTGCGATGAGCCGTGCGAAGTCGAGCGGTGGTTAGATTCCGTGGGGGAGATCGCAGGGAGGAGGAGCGATGGAGCTGTCCCTTGCGACACGGACCGTCGCCGAACACACGGTGCTAGAGGTGGGCGGCGAGGTCGACGTTTACACCGCGCCGAGGTTGCGGGAGCGCCTCGTCGAGTTGGTGGACGCCGGTGCCCGCAACGTGATCGTCGATCTGGCCGGAGTCGAGTTTCTCGATTCCACCGGGCTCGGCGTGCTGGTCGGCGCAATGAAACGGCTGCGCGTGGCGAACGGAACCTTCGGCCTGGTCTGCTCGAAAGAGCCGCTGCTGAAGATCTTCCGGATCACTGCGCTCGACCAGGTGTTCCCGATATATCCATCGATCGAGGCGGCCACCGGAGACGGCGACGGCAGCGGTTCGACTTCGTGATGGCGACGGTTCGACTGTCCTTCTCGCCGGCGCCCGTGCACGTTCGCACGGCCCGGCTGGTCGGCGTCGCGGTGGCCCGGCGGGCGGGGGTCGCCGAGGAACTGCTGGACGAGGTCCGGCTGGCGATCGGCGAGGCGTGCACCCGGGCCGTGGCGCTGCACAACCAGTACGGTCTGGCTGACCTGGTCACGGTCGAAATGTCTGATTCGGACTCATACGCCGTCCGGGTGATCGATCATGCCCCGATCGAGGCGAGCGTGGGTCTGGCCAAGCTGCCCCCGGACGAGCTCGCCGCCGAGTCGCTCACCGACGAGGCCCTGACCACCGGCGTCGGCTTCGCGCTACTCGCCGGATTTGTCGATGACCTGCAGGTTCGCCCGGTCGAGGATGGTCCGGGCACTGAGGTCCGGATGGTCTGGCCGGTCCAGCGTCGCTGAGCCGGCCGAGAGTAAAGATGGCCCAGGAAAGATCAAAAATTATCTTTACACCTCTGGTGCCGCGCTAACACAGCGGCAAACATCACCACGACACGGCCGGAGCCGGGTGTGACCACCACCACGATCGGCCGATACAGTACGCGAGTTGTCAGCTACTGCTCCTGGTTCCGCGTCCGCGGAACCCGGTTGTCGTCTCCCCGGTGACGGGGTGCGCCCGGGCGGTTTCGTCCGCCAGTCCAGGCGCAGGTCGGTGTACAGGAGGACATTGATGTCCGGGACTTTGTTAACTACGGCCGCGGGCGGAGTGTCCCTGAGCGGTTCGAACGTCACATTCGTGATCATCGCTCTGGTCTTCGCGCTCATCGCGCTGGGCTTCGCGGCGATGTTCGTCCAGTCGGTGCTGAAGGCCGGTCGTGGCACCAAGAACATGCAGGAGATCGCCGGCGCCGTGCAGGAAGGCGCCTCGGCCTACCTGATCCGCCAGTTCAGGACCCTCGCGATCTTCGTGGTGATCGCGGTCGTTCTGCTCTTCCTCTTGCCGGTGCACGACACCGACAACGAGACGTGGGTCAAGATCGGCCGGTCGCTCTTCTTCATCGTGGGCGCGGTCTTCTCGTCGTTCATCGGCGGCGCGGGCATGGCGCTCGCGACCCGGGCCAACGTGCGGGTGGCCGCGGCGGCCGGTGAGCCGGGCGGCCGCGAGACCGCCATGGGCATCGCGTTCCGCACCGGTGGCGTGGTCGGCTTCCTCACCGTCGGCCTCGGGCTGTTCGGTGGCGCACTGGTCGTGCTGATCTTCAACAGCGACGCACCGACCGTGCTGGAGGGCTTCGGCTTCGGCGCCGCGCTGCTGGCCATGTTCATGCGGGTCGGTGGCGGCATCTTCACCAAGGCCGCGGACGTCGGCGCCGACCTGGTCGGCAAGGTCGAGCAGGGCATCCCCGAGGACGACCCGCGCAACGCCGCGACCATCGCCGACAACGTGGGCGACAACGTCGGTGACTGCGCCGGCATGGCGGCCGACCTGTTCGAGTCGTACGCCGTGACCCTGGTGGCCGCGCTGATCCTGGGCTCGGCCGCGTTCGGTCAGGACGGTCTGATCTTCCCGCTGATCATCTCCACGGTCGGCGTCGTGATCGCGATCCTCGGCGTGTTCATCACCCGGCTGCGGCCGAGCGACAAGAACGGCCTCACCGCGATCAACCGGGCGTTCTACATTTCGGCCGTGGTCTCCGCGATCGTGGTGGCCATCGCCAGCTTCCTCTACCTGCCGAACGCGTTCAGCGGGTTCAAGGACGTCGCTTCGATCGACCCCGAGATCGTGGCCAGCGGCCGCAACCCGCAGTGGGTCGCGATCGGCGCGGTCGTCATCGGCATCGTGCTCGCCGCCGCCATCCAGGCGCTGACCGGCTACTTCACCGAGACCGAGAAGCGCCCGGTGCAGGACATCGGCAAGTCGTCGCAGACCGGTGCGGCCACCGTGGTGCTCGCCGGCATCAGCGTCGGCCTGGAGTCGGCCGTCTACTCCGCGCTCCTGATCGGCGCCGGCGTCTACGGCGCGTTCCTGCTGGGTGGCTCGTCTATCACGCTGTCGCTGTTCGCCGTCGCGCTCGCCGGCACCGGCCTGCTCACCACGGTCGGCGTCATCGTCGCGATGGACACCTTCGGCCCGATCTCGGACAACGCGCAGGGCATCGCCGAGATGTCCGGTGACGTCGACGAGAAGGGCGCCCAGATCCTCACCGAGCTGGACGCCGTCGGCAACACCACCAAGGCGATCACCAAGGGCATCGCGATCGCGACCGCGGTGCTGGCCGCCACGGCGCTGTTCGGTTCCTACACGAACACCCTGGCCAGCTCGCTGACCGACGCCGGCATCGACCCGGCCAAGGTGCAGAACGAGATCCTCGGCCTGCTGAACATCTCGAACCCGCGCAACCTCGTCGGTCTGCTGATCGGCGCGGCGGTCGTGTTCCTCTTCTCCGGCCTGGCCATCAACGCCGTCTCCCGCTCGGCGGGCGCGGTCGTGATGGAGGTCCGTCGCCAGTTCCGCGAGTTCCCCGGCATCATGGACCGCACCCAGCGGCCCGAGTACGGCCGAGTCGTCGACATCTGCACCCGGGACGCGCAGCGCGAGCTGCTCACCCCCGGTCTGCTGGCGATCCTGGCGCCGATCGCGGTCGGCTTCGGCCTGGGCGCCGGCGCGCTCGCGTCCTACCTGGCCGGTGCCATCGGCGCCGGCACGCTGATGGCGGTCTTCCTGGCCAACTCCGGTGGCGCCTGGGACAACGCCAAGAAGCTGGTCGAGGACGGCAACTACGGCGGCAAGGGCTCCGACGCGCACGCCGCGACGGTCATCGGCGACACCGTCGGTGACCCGTTCAAGGACACCGCGGGCCCGGCCATCAACCCGCTGCTCAAGGTGATGAACCTGGTCTCGCTGCTGATCGCGCCGGCCGTGGTGAGCTGGAGCATCGGCAAGGACGCCAACACGCCGCTGCGGGTCACCCTCGCGGCGGTGGCCGCGGCGATCATCGTGGCGGCGGTCATCTGGAGCAAGCGCAAGCCGATCTCGATGGGCGAGGACATCCCGGCCGGCCCGGCCGGCGACGCCACCGCCTCGGAGCGGGTCAGCGCCTGACACCCGCAAAACCATGGGGGCATCCGGGAAACCGGGTGCCCCCAACCCATGGATGAAGGTTGTCACACCCGGGCCGTACCCTGCTTCCATGCGTCCGGCCCGACCCCTCGCAGTCTTGCTTCTGCTCGCGTTCGTTCTGCCCACCGTCGCCGCCTGTGGCGCCTCGCACGGTGCGCGTGCCTGGGCCGCCAGTGTGTGCACCACGCTGAGTCCCTGGCGCACCGAGATCGGTTCGCTGACGACTCGGGCGCAGCAGCAGATGGACGTCGCGACCACCCCCGGTCAGGCCAAGGAAAACCTCGCCCGGCTCTTCACCGGCGCCCACGACGCGAGCGAGAAAGCCCGGGCCGGCGTGGCGAAAGCGGGGGTGCCCGACGTGGACGACGGCAAGCAGATCGCCGACGGCTTCACCGGCTCGCTGGCCGCCATGCGCGACGCCTACGGCCGCGCCGCCACCGGCATCGACGGCCTGGCCACCGCACCTTCCAAGACCTTCTACGCACAGGTCGGCAAGGTGGTCGACCAGCTCAACGCCGACTACGCCGCGAGCAGCCTCGACACGAGCAAGCTCAGCTCGGCGGAGCTGAAGGACGCTTTCGACGAAGTGCCCGAGTGCCGATGAGCCGGTGAGATCAGGGCCTTCAGACCGACTTAGGGTGGCGGTGGGGTGGTTGGACGGGGAGTCGGGCTGGCCGCTGATCCCGCGCGAGGTTCTCCCCGCGCCGGTCCCGGCTGCCAAGCGACGCCTGCCGCCGCGCATCGTCCACCCCGACGGCGGCCGCCAGCTGCCTTTCTTCGGCGCCGAGACCACCGAGCCCGCCCCCGCCGATCTGGCCGGCCTGCTGGCCGGTCCGGGCCGCCTCGGCCGGATGGGCGGCACCGCCCGGGTGTCGGTCGAGGTCGACGCGGCCTGGCGCGTGCACGTCCTGGTCGCCGAGCTCGTCGCGCGCGGCCTGGTGGCCAATTGGCGACCCATTCAAGACCAAGACCAAGACCAAGACCAAGACCAAGATGATTTTGTACGGGGTGGGCCGCCCCCGGGTTCCGCCGATGTGGTCCCGGTCGCCGAAAACCATCAAGAGCCAGAGAGCGACCCGATCGAAGACCTCCCGCCGGAAGAGCCCGATCCATGGGCCGACCCGCCGCGGGTGAAGGCCGAGCTCCCGCCGGAGGATGAGCCCCAGCCCGTGGACGAGCCGCCGGCGTCGCCGCCCCAAAAAGAGTCAGAAGCGCACGAAGCGGTCGAGGAAGGGGCAGAAGACCCACCCGTCGAGCCGAAGCTCCGTTTCGAGGTGCTCACGGCGTACTCCAGTCGGTTGATCGGTCTTGCCCGCGCCTGGCCGGAGGTGAGCGCACAGCTTTTTCTCAGCGGCCCTCGCCTGAGGCTGTGGGTCGCCGCGGCCGGTGAGCCCATCGCCGGCGGCTACGCCCTGGCCCTCGATCCCGGCAAGGATGTGGCGGCGATCGATGCCGCCCTGGTCCGGGCCGGTCTGGCCGGTCGTCTTTCGGATGACAGAACCAGCTACCGGATCATGGGGAAGAGACGTGTCCGGCGGCTCGCTGAGCTGGTGGGCGAGCGACCCGAAGCGGCACCCGAGGAGATGTGGCCGGACGGCGCAGGTGCGTGATCTTCCTGGATTGTGTGCGACATGACGCTACGTTCCCGGTGTACGGTGTCGCCGTCGGACGCGTGCGGTGGCCGGACCGTTACCATCCGACTCCGGGGTTCCCGGGGAACGGTTGCTCGTCCGGCGCGTTACGTTGAAAGTCTGTGCCCCGCCTGCCCGGATGGCGAAGCGCTGAGTGGAAGCTTGGGAGTGCCGTGCCGAATGAAGCCAGGACGACCCGTCTGGTCATCGTCGAATCCCCGTCGAAGGCCAAGACGATCGCCGGTTATCTCGGGCCCGACTATTTCGTCGAGGCCTCCTTCGGTCATGTCCGCGACCTGCCACGCAACGCCGCCGACGTGCCCGCCAAGTACAAGGGTGAGGCCTGGGCGCGGCTGGGTGTCGACGTCGACAACGGCTTCCACGCGCTTTACGTGGTCTCCCCGGACCGCAAGGCGCAGATCGCCAAGCTGACGAAGCTCTCGAAGGAAGTCGACGAGATCCTCCTGGCGACAGATGAGGACCGCGAGGGCGAGGCCATCGCGTGGCACCTGGTCGAGACGATCAAGCCCAAGGTCCCGGTCAAGCGGATGGTCTTCCACGAGATCACCAAGCCGGCCATCCAGGCCGCGGTGGCCAACCCGCGCGAGATCGACCGTGACCTGGTCGACGCGCAGGAGGCCCGCCGCATCCTCGACCGGCTGTATGGCTACGAGGTCAGCCCGGTCCTGTGGAAGAAGGTGATGCCCCGCCTTTCCGCCGGGCGGGTCCAGTCGGTCGCGACGCGCATCGTGGTCGAGCGTGAGCGCCAGCGCATGGCGTTCCGGACGGCGGAGTATTGGGACATCCTGGCCACCCTTTCGGTGCAGGCCAAGTCGGGTCAGCAGAGCATCGAGGGGCCGCGCACCTTCAACGCGACCTTGATCGCTTTGGATGGCGACCGGATCGCCACCGGCAAGGACTTCGAGCCGACCACCGGCCAGGTCAAGCCCGGCGCCGGCGTGGTGCACCTCGACGAGGCCGGCGCCCGGGGCCTCGCCGCCCGCGTGGCCGACCGCCCGTTCACGGTCACCCGGGTCGAGGAGAAGCCGTACCGCCGCCGCCCGTACGCGCCGTTCATCACCTCCACCCTGCAGCAGGAGGCCGCTCGCAAGATGCGGTTCTCCGCGTCGCAGACGATGCGCACCGCGCAGCGGCTGTATGAGAACGGTTACATCACCTACATGCGTACCGACTCGGTGAACCTCTCCGAGACCGCGCTGACCGCCGCCCGCCGGCAGATCGGCGAGCTGTACGGCGCGAACAACGTGCCGCCGCAGCCGCGCCGCTACACCGGCAAGGTGAAGAACGCGCAGGAGGCGCACGAGGCCATCCGCCCGGCCGGCGACAACTTCCGGACGCCCGGCGAAGTGGCCAAGGAGCTGTCCACCGACGAGTTCAAGCTGTACGAGTTGATCTGGCGCCGCACGATCGCGTCGCAGATGACCGACGCCGTCGGTAACTCGGTGAGCGTCCGGATCCGTGCGATCTCCACCAGCGGCGAGGAGGTCGATTTCGGCGCCTCCGGTAAGACGATCACCGACCCCGGCTTCCTGCGGGCGTACGTGGAGTCGTCCGACGACGAGAACGCCGAGGCCGAGGACGCCGAGCGCCGCCTGCCCAACCTGGTCAAGGACCAGCCGCTGTCCGCCGAGGAGCTGGCCGCGACCGGCCACCACACCTCGCCGCCGTCCCGCTACACCGAGGCCTCGCTGGTCAAGGCCCTGGAAGAGCTGGGCATCGGCCGCCCGTCGACGTACGAGTCGATCATGCGGACCATCCAGGACCGCGGTTATGTGGAAAAGCGTGGCCAGGCCCTGATCCCGTCGTTCCTGGCGTTCGCGGTGATCGGCCTGCTCGAGGGGCATTACCCCCGCCTGGTCGACTACAACTTCACCGCCGCGATGGAGACCCAGCTCGACGACATCGCCGGTGGCGACCACGCGGCGCTGGACTTCCTCACCTCTTTCTACTTCGGCAGCCAGACGGCCGGCGCGGAGGACACCATCGCCGCGGCCGGTGGCCTGAAGAAGATGGTCACCGAGAACCTCAGCTCGATCGACGCGCGCCTGGTCAACTCGATCCCGCTGCACGTCGACGAGGCCGGCCGCCAGGTGGTCGTGCGGGTCGGCCGCTATGGGCCGTACCTTCAGCGCCACCTTCCGGATTCCACCGAGGAGCTGGCCGAGGACCGCGTCTCGATCCCGGAGGGCGTCGCGCCCGACGAGCTGACTCCGGAGAAGGTCACCGAGCTCTACCTCGGCGGTGGCGGCGAGCGGTCCCTGGGCGACGACCCGGTGACCGGCGAGACGGTGTCGCTCAAGTCCGGCCGCTTCGGACCGTACGTGCAGGCCGGCGAGCGCAAGTCGTCGCTGTTCCGCACGGATTCGCCGGAGACGCTCACCCTGGAGCAGGCGCTGCGGCTGCTGCAGCTGCCGCGCGCCCTGGGCAAGGACCCGGAGGGCCACGAGATCTCGGCCGCGAACGGCCGCTACGGGCCGTACGTGAAGCGCGGTGACGACTTCCGCTCGCTGGAGCACGAGGACCGTCTCTTCACCGTCACGCTCGACGAGGCGCTCGCTCTGCTGGCCCAGCCGAAGACCCGGCAGCGCCGCGAGGCGAAGCCGCCACTGCGGGAGATGGGCCCCGACCCGGTCACCGAGAAGCCGATGGTGATCAAGGAGGGCCGCTTCGGCCCGTACGTGACCGACGGCGAGTACAACGCGTCCCTGCGCCGCGGTCAGACTCCCGAGGAGCTGACCGTCGAGCAGGCGTCCGAGATGCTCGCCGAGAAGCGGGCCAAGGGTCCGGCGCCGAAGAAGAAGGTCGCCGCCAAGAAGGCGCCGGCCAAGAAGGCCGCCGACGACAAGGCGCCCGCCAAGAAGGCCTCGCCGGCGAAGAAGACGGCCGCGAAGAAGGCCGCGCCGGCCAAGAAGGCAGCCGCGAAGAAGGCCGCCCCTCGTAAGGCCACGGCCTCCGCTGAGTAACTAGCTGCCGAGCACCCGGTCCAGGTAATCGTTGGCGAAGACCCGGGCCGGGTCGAGGCGGTCGCGCACGGCCACGAAGTCGTCGAACTTTTCGTAGGCCGGGCGCAGGTCTTCGGCGCTGCGGTAGTGCAGTTTGCCCCAGTGCGGCCGGCCGCCGAGGCCCTGGCAGAGCGCCTCCACGGCCCGGAAGTACGGCTCGTACGCCACGCCGTTGTATTGGTGCACGGCCACGTAGGCCGACTCCCGGCCGTACCCGTGCGACAGCCAGATGTCGTCGGGCCCGGTGAAGCGGACCTCGACCGGGAAGAGCACCTTGAACGGCAGCTCGTCGATCAGCCGGGGCAGCGCCGCAATCACCTCGGGCAGGGCGGCGCGCGGGATCTCGTACTCCATCTCGGTGAAACGCACCCGGCGTTCCGAGCAGAAAACCTGGTCGGACCGCCCGGTGTAGGTCCGCGCGCTCAGCGCGCGGGCGGCGAAGGCGCTGATCGTCGGCACCGCGCCGGGCAGCGCCCGGCCGACTCGGCACACCCCGGCGAAGACCGTGTTGGACAGGAACTCGTCGTCCAGCCAGCCGCGGAACTTCGAGAGCGGCCGGTCGTGCGCCGAGACTCGCTTGTTGACCTTCAACTGCGCCCGATCGGTGTACGGGTACCAGAAGAACTCGAGATGATCGTTGGCCGGGATCCACTCGTCCAGACCGGCCAGGATGTCGGTGAGGGCCATCGGCCGCTCGTCAGCCAGCAGCGTGAATTCTTCGACGACGCGCAGCGTCACCTCGACCAGAACCCCGAGCGCGCCCAGCCCGACCCGTACGGCAGGGAAGAGTGGATCTCGAGAATCGATCGTCAGGATCTCGCCGCTGCCGGTGACCAACTTGACCGCCTCCACACAGGAGGCAAGTGTCGAGTATTTGATGCCGGTCCCGTGCGTGCCGGTCGAGATCGCGCCGGCGATCGTCTGCTGATCGATGTCACCGAGCGTAGGCATGGCCAGCCCGTGCTCGGCCAGCACCGTGTTGAGCGTGGCCAGCCGCATGCCGGCCTGCACGGTCACCAGGGTGCCATCGATGGAGATGAGCCCGGCCAGCCGGTGCAGGAAGAGCCGCTGGTCGTCGGCGACCGCGATGGCCGTGAACGAGTGGCCACTGCCGACCGTTTTGATCCGGCGTCCGGAACCGGACGCTTCCTTGACCTGGGCGGCCAGCTCGTCGACAGTGCCGGGTGTGAGCACGTCGGTCGCGACGGCCTGCTGGTTACCGCCCCAGTTGGTCCAGCGGCGGCCGATGACGGGGGTAGTCATTATGGCTTTGTCCTCCGTACGAGCGGACAGTCGCACAAAACCGGGAATGCCGAGTGTCCTCCGCGTCCCGTCGATGCCTCTCGCTCGTTGATCCGAGTAACGTTCCGATTATCACTGCTGAGAGGGAGTGGCGACGCGTGTCGACACCAACCGTCACCACCGGGCCGCTGCGACGCGTCCCGGTGCAGGGCAGAAGCGTTGCCCGGGTCCAGCGCATGCTCGACGCCTGCGCCGAGCTCGTCGATGAGGTGGGCTACGAGGGCCTCACCACGACGCTGCTCGCCGAGCGAGCCGAAGTAGCCATCGGCTCGGTGTACCAGTTCTTCCCTGACAAGAGGGCCATCGTGCAGGCGCTGGCCATGCGCAACATGGACGCTTACTTGCAGGGCCTGTCCGCGCGGTTCGCCAGTGAGCAGTTCGCCCACTGGTGGGACGGTGTCGACGCGGCGATCGACGTCTATATCTCGATGCACCGCAGCGTGGCGGGTTTCCGCACGCTGCACTTCGGCGATGTGGTCGACGTGCACCTGCTTGACCTGGAAAAGGACAACAACGCGGTCATCGCCGACCGGCTGGCCGAGCTGCTGATCGACCAGTTCCAGCTGATCGACCGGGCCCGGCTGCGGTTCGCGCTGCAGATCTCGGTGGAGGCGGCGGACGCGCTGATCAAGCTGGCGTTCCGGCGCGACACCAACGGAGACGAAGCGGTGCTCATCGAGGCCAAGGCGTTGATCCGGGAATACCTGCACCGCCACGTGACCGCCTGAGGGGTCACCCCAAGAAGGCATGACCCTCCCCGCGGTACGTCGGGGCCGGCGCCGCTGTCTCGCCGTCGATCAGCTGAAGCTCGTTGACGTGCTCGCACAGTTCGCCGGCCTTGGCGTGACGGAACCACACCCGGTCACCGGGTCGTAGCGTATCGGCTACCGCGCCGAGCAGGGGCGTCTGCACCTCGCCGGGTCCCTCGTCGGTCTTGAACCGCAGTCCCGCCGGAAGGTAGGGCTGCGGCTGGCGGGACCTCTCGGCCGGGCCGGACGCGATCCAGCCGCCGCCGTGCACGGTGGCGATGCGCGGCGCGGGCCGGCGCACGACGGAGAGCGCGAAGAAGGCGGCGGGTGTGGGCCGCCAGTTGCGGTAGGAGTCGAAGAGCGTCGGGCCGTACAGCCCCGAACCCGCGGTGACCTCGGTGACCGCCGGGTCCGCGCTGGTCGCGGCCACACTGCCGGTGCCGCCGCCGTTCACGAACGCGAGGTCGGCGTGTTCCCGCACGGCGGCGACGGCCGCACCACGGCGCCGCACGATCTCGGCGAACGAGCGGGCCTGCAGGAGCCGGATGGCCCGGCCACGAAGCGCCTGCCGCGGTGGGTCGTCGCCGAGGCCGGCGATCTGCGCCTCGTACGACATCAAGCCGATCAGCTTGAAGCCGGGCCGGGCGACGATGCGCTGGGCCAGCGAGCCGGCCTGGGCGGCGGAGTGCACGGGGGAGCGGCGGACACCCACGTGCAGAGCCCCGGCGGGCTTCCAGGAGGCGTCGAGGTCGATGCAGAGCCGCACGTCGGGCCGCTTTCCCGGGGCGGTCACCGCATCCACGACGTCGAGGTGGGCGACCGAGTCGACCATGATCGAGATGGCGTTCGCGAGCTTTTCGTCCGCGGCCAGCTCGGCGAGCGCGGCCCGGTTCACCGTCGGATATGCGACCAGGACGTCGTCGGTCACCCCCTCGCGGACCAGCCAGATCGCCTCGGGCAGGGAGTACGCCATGACGCCGTGCCAGCCCGGCCGGGCCAGCACCCGCTCGAGCAGCGGCCGGCAGCGCACCGACTTGCTGGCCACCCGGAGTGGCTTGCCGCCGGCGCGGGCGGTGAGCTCAGCGGCGTTGTTGTCGAAGGCGGCCAGGTCGACTGCGGCTACCGGCGTCTCGAGGTGGCCGGTGGCCTGGTCGAGGCGCCGCTGCAGGGTGGTCCGGTCGGCGATCACGCCAGCACGTTAACGCTCTCCCGAGCAATGCGAAAGACATTCACATATACGCCACTCGAACGTGCGAAACCAGGCCCGGCGGCGTCGCCGGTTAGAGTGCTCCCTGGCCGGAGCCACGGGAGGTAGGACCATCGACACCGAATCGCGCGAGACCGGACCCGTCGACTTATCGGGGGTCGCGGCGCTGCGCTCCGTCCTGCGCATCCGGCCGTTCCGCCGGCTGTGGCTGGTGCTGGGCCTCGCCTCGTTCGGCGACTGGATCGGTCTGCTCGCCACCGGCATCTTCGCGGCCGCCCAGTTCCAGAGCAGTGCCGGGCAGGGCGCCGCGTTCGGTGGCACCATCGCCGTACGGCTGCTGCCCGCTCTTCTTCTGGGCCCGATCGCCGGTGTCTTCGCCGACCGGTTCGACCGTCGCTACACGATGGTCATCACCGACCTGATCCGGTTCGTCTTCTACGGCTCGATCCCGATCGTGGCGCTGGTCGGCGCCTCGCCCGGGGTCATCGTCGCCTGGGCGACCATCGCCACGTTCATCGGCGAGACGATCACGCTGATCTGGATCCCGGCCAAGGAAGCCTCGGTCCCCAACCTGATCCCGAAGTCGCGCATCGAGATCAGCAACCAGCTCACCCTGGTCACCACGTACGGCATCACGCCGATTCTCGCCGCGCTCGCGCTCAGCGCGCTCACCGCCGGCGTGCAGCAATCCGGCGTCACGCTGCCGGCCTGGGCCCAGCCGGTCCAGATCGCGCTCTATCTCAACGCGATCTCCCGCCTGGCCACCGCCCTCACCGTCTTCTTCGGCATCAGGGAGATCGGCGGTAAGAGCGCCGAACGCCAGGAAGAGGCCGCGCAGCAGAGCATGTTCCGGCAGTTCCTGGATGGCTGGAAATACATCGGCACCACCCCGCTGGTCCGCGGTCTGGTCCTCGGCATCTTCGGCGCGTTCGCGGCCGGCGGCGTGGTCATCGGCGCGGCGAAGACCTTCGCCACCTCGCTGGGCGCCGGAGAGGCCGCCTTCTACCTGCTCTTCGGCGTCATCTTCATGGGCCTCGCGCTGGGCATCGGCCTTGGGCCGACGATCATCCGGGACCTCTCCCGGCGCCGGTGGTTCGGCATGAGCATCGTGCTGGCCAGCGGTTCGGTCATGTTCCTCGGCCTGGCCTTCCATCTATCGATGGCTCTGGCGGGGGCACTGCTGGTCGGCGCGGGCGCCGGCATGGCGTTCCTGGCGGGCACGACGCTGCTGTACGGCGAGGTCGACGACGCCGTTCGCGGGCGGGTCTTCGCGGTCGTCCAGATCGGCGTCCGGATGGTCCTGCTGCTGGCCATCACGCTCTCCGGCTTCCTGGTCGGCCTGGGCAGCTCCCGCCGGGTCGACCTGGGCGCGTTCAGCGTCGACGTCTCTGCAACCCGGGTGCTGCTGCTGGTGGCGGGCGCGCTCGGCATCTGGGTCGGGATCAGCGCGTTCCGCCAGATGGACGACAAGCGCGGCGTGCCGATCCTGGCCGACCTGTGGGGCTCGATCCGGGGCCGCCCGCTCAGCCCCGACGAGGAGTTCGTCCGCACCGGCGTCTTCGTGGTCTTCGAGGGCGGCGAGGGCGCCGGCAAATCCACTCAGGTCTCCCGCCTGGCTTCGGTCTTGCAGGAGCAGGGTCATGACGTGGTGGTGACCCGCGAACCCGGAGCGACCGACGTGGGCGCCCGCATCCGCCACCTGGTCCTCGACAAGGGCGACGCGCCGGCGCCACGAGCCGAGGCCCTGCTGTACGCCGCCGACCGCGCCCACCACGTCGCCACCGTGGTCCGCCCGGCGCTGGCCCGCGGCGCCGTGGTGATCAGCGACCGCTACGTCGACTCGTCGCTGGCCTACCAGGGCGCCGGCCGCACCCTGCCGGTCGCCGAGATCTCCTGGCTGTCCTCCTGGGCCACCGGCGGCCTGAAGCCCGACCTGGTGGTGCTGCTGGACGTCGACCCCGGCGTCGGCCTGAGCCGGGTCGACTCGCGCGGCCAGGGCCAGGACCGCCTGGAGAGCGAGTCCCGCGCCTTCCACGAGCGGGTCCGCTACGCCTTCCTCGACCTGGCCGCCGCCGACCCGAAGCGCTACCTGGTGCTGGACGCCGGCCGCCCGGCCGAGGAGATCAGCGACGCGGTCACGACCCGGTTGTCCGGCGGCCTGCTCACCGGCGCCGCCCATCCGGGCCCGGCCTCCACCGCCATGCCGCCCGAGCCGGACTTCGACGCGCCGGATCTGCAGGAGATGGCGGAGGTCCTCGGCGTCGAGGACGAACCGCCCAAACGCTGAAACACTCAGACTTTTTGTCCGCCGGACCCCGGCAAGCGATAGTTACTCTGCGTCCATTTCGCCTCTACAGGGAGATGGTCAATGAGGGCACGTCACGTCATCGGTGTGGTAGCAGTGATCGGGCTCGGCGCGTGCTCAAGCCCCGCACCCGCCAAGGTCGCAGCGAAAGCGCCAACCGCACAGGCGGCCGCCTTACCGCCGTGCAAGGACGTGTTCGTCGTCGGCAAGCCCGTCGACAAGGCCAAGGCCACCGCCGGATGCACCAGCCCGTCCGGCGGTGAGGTCCAGATCGGTGCGATCGACTGCACGGACGCCACTGCTCTGTGGCAGGTCGACGCATCGACCGGTGCGCCGGCCGGCTATGCCCGGGACGGGCAGACGTACCAGCTGGTGAAGGGTGAGATCGCGTCCGACGCCGCCTACAAGAAGGCCTACGAATCCTGCGTCAAGTAACAGAAAAGGCCTCGTCCCAACCGGCGAACACCGGTTGGGACGAGGCCTTTTCATACTGAGCCGCCTGACGGAATCGAACCGTCGACCTACGCATTACGAGTGCGTCGCTCTAGCCGACTGAGCTAAGGCGGCAACGAGCAATGAGTCTACGGTATGCGCCGCCCGAGGTCATGTCGGACCCCCGGACTACTGTGCCTGGCGTGACTGCCGATCACCCCCGCCCCGCAGGTCCACCCCGGCCGCGCAGCATGGACCCGAAGGAGCTGGGCTTCACGCCGCAGCGCCCGGTCGGTTGGCTCGCGCCGCTGTTGCTGCTCAGCACCGGTCTGCGCACGCTGCTGGCCATCCTCTTCGGGGCCTACCTCGACAAACGCGAGCTGCAGAACTCGCTGGACGCCGCCTGGTTCGATCACTCGGCCACCCCCGACGGCGAGATGTGGCTCGATTACGTCGCCGACCTGGGCGACGGTTTCCACGCGACCTATTCGGTGGCGTGGCTCCTGGCCCAAGACCGGCTGACCATCGACGGTGTTGAGCTGCCCCGCGGTCAGGTGCTGCTCATGGGCGGCGACCAGGTCTATCCGCTGGCCAGCGGCGACGGCTACGAGAGCCGGATGAAGGGCCCGTACCGCGCGGCCCTGCCCGAGCCGCCGGCCGATCAGCCGCCGCCCACGCTGTTCGCGCTGCCGGGCAACCACGATTGGTACGACGGTCTCACCGCCTTCCTGCGCCTGTTCGCCCGGCGCAAGGACGGCCACATCGGCGGCTGGCGCACCGCGCAGCGGCGTTCCTACTTCGCGATCAAGCTGCCCGGCGACTGGTGGCTGTTCGCGATGGACGAGCAGTTCGGGGCGTACATCGACGATCCCCAGCTGCTCTATTTCGAGGAGGCCGCGAAGAACGTCACCCCGCAGGACCGGATCATCCTGATGACTCCCTCGCCGAAGTGGGTCAAGGCGGCGGAGGACCCGGCGACGTACGACGCGATCGACTACCTGATCCGCACGATCCTGGTGCCCACCGGGGCCGACGTGCGGGTGCTGGTCTCCGGCGACCTGCACCACTACGCCCGTTACAGCGACGAGCAGCGCGAGCTGATCACCTGCGGCGGCGGCGGCGCCTACCTCCTCGCCACGCACCAGTTGCCCGAGCAGCTCACGGTGCCGCCCGAGGAGACGCTGACCCGCAGCAAGAGTGACAGCCGCACCTATCCGCTGCGGTCCCGCTTCCCCGACAAGGCCACCTCGAAGCGGCTGAGCTGGGGTGTCTTCCACCGGGTGCCGACCCGCAACCCGGGCTTCGTCACGATGCTGGGCCTGCTCCAGATGCTCACCATGCTGGCCATGGCCGGCTCGGCCAGCCAGGGCGGCAACATCCAGCGGCTGTTCACCATCCCGCTGAGCGTGATGGTGGTGATCATCATGGCCGGGGCGGTGATGTTCGCGAAGCCGCCCGGCGCGACCCTCACCCACCACGCCCGGCATTGGCTGTTCGGCCTCGGGCACGGCTTCGCCCAGATCGGCCTGGCCGTTCTCGGCGCCTGGGCGTGGCTCAACCTGCCGGTGCACGACTGGGCCTGGCCGGGGCCGCTCGTGGTGGCCATCGTCATCTACTGGCCGGTGAGCGGGTTCGTGTCGACCCAGCTGTGCGCGCTCTACCTACTGATCGCCGGCCAGTTCGACATCAACGTCAACGAGCTGTTCGCCGGGCAGAGCATCGAAGACGTGAAGAGCTTCCTGCGACTGCACATCACCGCCGACGGCACGCTGACGATCCACCCGATCGGCATCGACAAGATCTGCCGCAACTGGGTGCCCGACCCCGACGGCGAGGCGCACAGCTCTTGGCTGCGGCCCGACACCCCGCTGGTGGTCCACCACATCGAACCACCGATCGTGGTGCGTTAGTTGTAGCGCTGCTCGTGCGCCTGTCGCGGCCCACAGACCGAGGCACGGCTGCACGAGCAGCGCGAACCGTCGGCGTCCATCCGCACCACGACCTCGTCCTTGGGGACGCTGTGCGCCACCACCCGGCCGTCGCCCTCGGGTGTGGTCACCCTGGTCCCGACCGAGGGGGCCTCGGCCTGAAAACGCGCGTACAGCGGGTGTTCGTACTTCAGGCAGCACATCAGCCGGCCGCAGGCGCCGGAGATGCGCAGCGGGTTGAGCGGCAGATCCTGGTCCTTGGCCATCCGGATCGTGACCGGCTCGAAGTCGGTGAGGAACGTGGCGCAGCACAGGTCACGCCCGCACGAGCCGATGCCGCCCTGCACCCGCGCCGAGTCGCGCGCGGAGAGCTGGCGCAGTTCGACCCGGCAGTGCAGGGTCGCGCCCAGGTCACGCACCAGTGAGCGGAAGTCGACCCGGTGCGGCGCGGTGAAATAGATCGTGGTGCGCGGGCCGCCGGAGCCGGCTTGGTCGAGCACGTGGTCGACGGCCACCACCTTCATCGGCAGCTCATGCGCCTTGATCAGCTTCTTGGCGGCGACCTTGGCCTCGGCCTTGCGTTTGCGGAGCAGCTCGTCACGGCGCAGATCGTCGTCGCCGGCCAGACCCGCGACCCGCGGGAAAGCGGACGTTTCCTCCGTCACCCACTGCGCCGCCCAGACGCACTCCGCCACCTCGGGGCCGTCGTCGGTAGGCACCAGAACGCGGTCGCCGACCTGCGGCGAGAACTCGCCTGGATCGAGGTAGTAGAGACGGCCGTACCGGTTGAAGCTGACCGCGCACAGCATGCCCATGGTGACCACCCTACGACGCACAAGAGGCTGTACCAAATGCCGGTTTTGGACTACCCGCGTGGGTAGTCGCATCGAACTGACGCACCTACCCAGATAGACCATCGTTGGGCAGACCCGTAGACACCGCTCCATCGCGGAACACTTCGGGAGGAAATCACCCATGACGCCCGCAAGGTCGCTGGCCGCCAGTGTCGTCGCACTCGGATTCGCCGGCACGATCGCCGCTCCGCTGCCAGCCCAGGCAGCGCCCGCGCCATGCGAACGGGCCGAAAACTACGCGGCGCAGTCCGGCGCCGAGGCGCTTCGGATCGACAAACTCGAGATCCGGGCCGGCGACCGGGACGCCGAGCGCCCGGCGACCAAGGAGCAGACCGAAGAACAGACCGAGGAGGGTACGGCGGGGAAAGGCGCCGCCGATCGGATCCTCGGCAGTGGCGCGGCCGGCATCGACCCGACGGCCGACAGTGGAGAGGACGCCGACACACTGAGCGAGGGCATCGGCATCCTCGGCGAGGCCGTGCTCGACACGGTCGACCCGAAGGGCGTGATCCCACGCGCCAGCTCCCAACCGTTCGCCGCTCAGTCCTCGGCCGCTCAGTCCTCGGCCGCTCAGTCCTCGGCCACTGAGTCCGCTGCTGCGCGGCCCTCTGCGGCCGAGCCGGAGTCGGCGGTGAGCGGCGACGATACCGACACCGGTGGCCAGGGTGGCGGTGGCGAGATGGACGACCCCAAGACCGTCACCGTTCGCGAGGTCGGCATCGGTGAGGCCCGGACCGCGCTCATCGGGACGTCCGCGGTGAAGTCGGCGGCGATCGCCCGCATCCTCGACGGCAAGGTCTCCGGAAAGGCGTCGTGGGTCAAGCCGGCCGTTCAGCAGGCGCCGCCGTCGCACGCGACGGCCACGACTCGCACCACTGCCGGTGGCCAGGCCGGGCCGCTGAAGCTCGGTGCGGGTGAGCTGTCGGCGCACGCGCGATGGGACGCCGGAATGGCCTGCGGCGGCACCGACGGTGAGGCGGCGCGCTCGCAGTCCGCGGTGCGCGGGGCCACCATCCTCGGTGGCGCGAAGACCGAGTTGGTCCGGGTGCCGGAGAAGCTGGCCGGAGTGAGCACGACCGCGGTTGAGGGGCGCGGCAAGTCGGCGCGATCGGTGGCCTCGGCCACCGTGACCGCCGGGCGGATCGAGCTGGCCGGCGGCCGGGTGAAGGTGCGGGTGCTGAAGCCACCGTCGCTGGTCGCGAGCATGTCGGCGAGCGAGGGCGGCGAGGTGCGGTACGAGCCGACACTGATCGAGGTGTCCGGCGCCGGGATCGCCACGACGCGACTCTCGGCCGCCGGTCAGACGGCCGAGTTCACGCTGAAGCCGGACCGCCGGGCGACCGAGGGCGGCCTGCTCGGGTCGGGCCTCGGCGATCTGGGTTCGGGCGGGCTCGGCACCGGGTCGGCGCTGCCGCTGCCGCATATCCCCGGCGTCCCCGCGGTGACGATGCCGCCCGCGATCGGCGGGAAGTCACCCGAGTCGGCATCGGCTGCCGGATCCACCCGGGTGCGCATCGCCCTCGGTGAGCTGCGCAAGGCGACGAAGGGCCAGGCCGTCGCCGCCCGGGCCACCGCGGTCACGGTGTCGCTCGAGCAGGTCGGCGCCGCCCGCGACGAGTCCGGCCACGACGACCAGTCCGGAAGCCGCGGCAACCCGGGCTACGGCCGGCCGAGCGATGACAATTCGAACAATGACCGGCCGGGCGACGACAAGCCGGGATGCAACAACCCGAGCAATGGCAAGCCGACCAATGGCAAGCCAGGCAATGACCAGCCGGGCGATGACCAGCAAGGCAACGACAAGCCCGGATGCGACAGGCCAGGCGATGGCAAGCCGGCATGCGACAAGCCAAGCGATAGCAAGCCGGGCGATGACAAGCCGAACACCGACCGGCCGGGCAATGGCAAGCCGGGATGCGACAAGCCGGGCAATGGCAAGCCGGGCAATGGCAAGCCGGGCAATGGCAAGCCGGGGAGCGGCAAGCCCGGCTCGGTTTCGCTCGATCTCGCCCTCGGTCTGATGGAGGCCGCCGCGGTCGCGCCGGAGCGCCAGGCTCCGAGCAAAACCGCCGATGCGGCCGCCGGCCTGCCCATCACCGGCCCGCGCGTGATCGGTCTGGCAGCGGGCGGTGCGGCGCTGCTGGTCACCGGCGTGATCGCGGTGCTGATCGGCATGCGCCGCCGCCGGACCCGTCAGTAGCAACCCGCGCCGGCCCGGAACGCGATTGGCCGGATGGACAGATGTCGATCTCCTGACGGTGGAGGCGAGGGCGACCGGTCGTGCCGACCTGCTCCGCCGAGCGTCCGGAACGGTCCACAATGCCGAGACAATCGTCGATCGAAGGCGTTAAGTAAGCGGCACACCTGCGGGGGGTGCAGGAGGACGCGGCGTCGCATTCGGAGTCTTTTCACCGAATCCGGCGCCGCGCCCATTTGTGCTGGCCCCCGAAACGGGCGCTACATCGGGAGCGGCTCGGCCAGGCCCGCGGAACCCTGAAGCAGGTCGTCGGCGTCGGCGTAGTTGTCGGCGATCGTGCGCAGCACGTGAGTGGCCACCGCCGCGGCGGCATCCGTCTCGGACTCGGCCGGCGGCGAGCCCGGCGCCGCGGCCAGCGTCAGCGCCTCACCCGACCCGAGCGCCGTGGCCAGGGCCACCGCGAGGTCGAGGCGAGACTTGGTCATCCAGTCGGTGAGCGCCTCAGCCAGATCGGCCGTCGCCTCCAAGCGCTCGTCGAGGCTCTCGTCATCGCCGCTGAGCCGGTCGGCGACCCGCCGCCGGGTCGTGTCGTAGGCCTCGGCCGCCGCACCCGTCCAGTCGCCCGGCGATGGCAGCTCGTCGGCCGCCTCGGCGCACGCCCGAGCCTCGGACCGCAGCTCGGCCACGGTGTCGTCGAACGCCGCCGGTCGCAGCTCGGCCACCGCTCGCACGGCGGGCCCCGGCAACAGCCGGACCCGTCGCAACTCCCGCCACACCTCGTGCCCCTCGGGCGCGCCGGACGTCTCGAGCAGGTCGTCGACCCGGTCGAGCAGTGGCCCGCAGACGGAGAGCATCTCGTCGAGACGGTCCATCACATCTCCCGTGCGAGTCGGCGCCGCGCCGCCGCGTCGGCCTCGGCGTAGTCGCGTGCGGTGGCCCGCACCGCACCCGCTGCGTCGGTCAACCGGGCCGCCAGCCCGCCCGCTTCCCGCGCCCGCGACTCGAGCACGGCCGCCCAGCGCGCATGCAGCTGCCGCCCGAGGCGCCCGGGCAGGCCGGCCTCGTCGGCGGCGAACGCACCGGCCGCGACGGCCAGCGCCGGCATCCGCCGATCGACGGTCGCGAGCGTGTCGGCGGCTCGGTCGAGCCGCTCGGCGAGGTGCTCCATCTCAGTCCTTTCCCAGCCGGTGGTGCTTTCCGAAAACCTCGCCGTGCAGCTTGGCCCGGGCCCAGCGGGCCGCGTCGGCCGCCGTTGTGACGACGGCCTGGATCTCCCGGGCGAGCTCGGCCGGGTTGCGATGGTGCAGCGTGCCGTGGATCCGAACATCGGTGATCGCTCCCGCCGCGGTGACGACGATCTCGATCGAATTGTCAGGTGAGTGCACCGACACGGAATGCGAGGCCACAGCCTTGTCGAACTCATCTCGCAGCCGCTCCAGGCGTTGATAGCGCTCAATGGCCTCGTCGATCCACGCCTCGTCGATCTCACGCGCCATACCCCAGGCTCCTCACGGCGTGTCAGCGCCCCGTCGCGTTCCGGCACCAGACCGTACCCGCTCGCGTTACCCCACCGCTACGGCCAGTTGTCCCCTGTGGATAAACCCTTCCAGAGGTACGCCGAGGACCCCACCCAACCGCACGATCGCGCCCCGTCCGCAGGGACCGGCCAGGCGCGGGCGAACGGCCGTCCCCGGCCTCCGGCCGGCCGGTTGAGCTGGGCGAAGCGGAGTTTGTCGGTGGTGCGCAATACCATTCGGGGCGTGAGTGACGTCTTCGCTGACCTGGTGGGCCAGGACGAGGCGGTGGAAACGCTGAGCCGGGCCGCCGCGGCCGCCGCGCGCGTGGCCGCCGGTGAGGAGGTCCCGGCCGGCGCGATGACCCACGCCTGGATCTTCACCGGGCCGCCCGGGTCGGGCCGGTCGGTGGCGGCGCGGGCGTTCGCGGCCGCGCTCGAGTGCGAGCGCGGCGGCATCGGCTGCGGCGAGTGCCACGGCTGCCACACCGCGCTCGGTGCCACCCACGCCGACGTGCGCTTCGTCGTGCCCGAGGGGCTGTCCATCGGCGTCAACGAGATGCGCGCCCTCGTGCTGCGCGCGGCCAGCGCGCCCTCGGGCGGCCGGTGGCAGGTGGTCGTCATCGAGGATGCCGACCGGCTCACCGAGCAGGCCGGCAACGCGCTGCTCAAGGCGATCGAGGAGCCGCCGCCGCGCACGGTGTTCCTGCTGTGCACGCCGTCCACCCACCCCGACGACATCTCGGTGACCATCCGTTCCCGCTGCCGCGTGATCACCTTGCGCCAGCCGCCGGCGGCCGCGGTCGCCGAGGTGCTGAGCCGGCGCGACGGCATCGCCCCCGACGTGGCGGCCTGGGCCGCCGCTGCCGCTCAGGGGCACGTGGGGCGCGCGAAACGACTGGCCCGGGATGCGGAGGCCCGTGGCCGGCGTGAGGCGGTGCTGGCCGTGCCACGGCGCCTGACCGGGGTCGGCGCCTGCTTTGAGGCCGCCGCCGCCCTGATCAAGGCGGCCGAGGCGGAGTCCGCGGAGACCTTCATCGAGGCCGACGCGGCCGAGCGCGCCGCCCTGGAGCAGGCGCTCGGTGCGGGCGGCACCGGCCGGGGCGCGGCCGGCGCCATGCGCGGCGCCGCCGGCCAGATCAAAGAGCTGGAGAAACGACAGAAGTCACGGGCCACCCGCTCGAAACGGGATGCGCTCGACCGCGCGCTGGTCGACCTGGCCGGCTTTTATCGCGATGTGCTCGTCACGACGCTGCGGGCGCCGGTCTCGGTGGTGCACACCGACGTGGCGGCCCAGTCGGCGGCGGCCGCCGGCAAGTGGACGGCGGAGAGCACGCTGCGCCGCCTGGAGGCCGTGCTGGCCTGCCGCGACGCCATCGACCAGAACGTGAAGCCGGATATCGCCGTCGAGGCGATGATGCTCACTCTGTGGCGCGGCTGACCGGACCGGAAAAACGCCCCTCCGTGGGGAGGGGCGTCTCGTGTCGCTCAGTGTGCGAAGCGGTCGACCATGGCCTCGCAGAAGGCCGGGAGGTCGTCCGGCTTGCGGCTGGTGACCAGCCGGTCGTCCACGAAGACTTCCTCGTCCACCCAGGTCGCGCCCGCGTTGGAGAGGTCGGTGCGCAGGCTGGGCCAGCTCGTCAGGGTGCGGCCGTTCAGCACGCCCGCCTCGATCAGCGTCCACGGCCCGTGGCAGATGGCGGCCACCGGTTTGTCCGCGGTGACGAAGTCGCGGACGAAGCGCACGGCGTCGGCATCGGCGCGCAGGAAGTCCGGGTTGGCCACGCCGCCGGGCAGCACCAGAGCGTCGTAGTCGGCGGCCGCGACCTCCCGGACCGTGTGGTCGACGTGATAGGTGCCGGCCTTGTCCAGGTGGTTGACGGCCTGAATGTCGCCGTCCTTGAGCGAAATCAGTTCCGCGATGCCGCCGGCCGCTTCCACGGCTTTCCGCGGTTCTGTGTATTCCACCTCTTCCACGCCGTCGGTCGCCAGGAATGCCACTCGCTTACCCCGAAGCCGCGTGCTCATCGTGTCAGCCCTTTCGATAGCCCCCTACCCAAGGCGTTCCCGGCGGTTGGCGCCGCAAACGTCGGGTGCGAGGCCGTCTTTCCCACCAGGCTCTCCCACCAGGCCGGGCCGGTAGCCGGGTGAAAAGCGCGTGGCGCACGGACCTGGTCCGTGCGCCACGTGACTTGGCATTGCCCGTACTGGAAAAGTCTTTTCAGTAGCCGCGGTTTCCGAGGGCGGCCTTGGCAAAGGCGGGGGTTCGGCCGTTCGCCAGCTGGCCACCGAACCAGGCGCCGAAACCGGCGAAGGCCAGGGCGAGCAGTTCGATGAGGAACAGGCCGACGCCGGCGGCGCGGTCGTTGGCACCGACCCGCACCATCAGGATGACGGCGAACAGAAAAAGCACGCCCATGTTGAGCAGGGAGCGCAGGACGCCGATGCGCTTCGCGGTGGGGCGGCGCACGAGAGCGGTGTCGATCGCGCCCGCCAGCATCGCCAGGAATCCGCCGGTGAGGCCGGCCACGATGTTCCAGTAGGCCAGCGTGCCGAGGACGTCGGGGGCGCCGGTGATGTTCGCCAGATCGAAGATCACGGCCATCGAGAACAGGCCGAGCGGGAACATCACGAGGATAGGTTGCACCGCTTGCCCTGCGATGCTCAGCCGGCTCTCCATTCGGTCAACGCCCTTCCTACCTGCGAATATCGAAAATTCGTCGTGGTTGGTCGCAACTGGCCTACCCGGGACGTACATGAATGAAACGCCACACGACGGCCAGGGTGACGGATGGCACGACATCTACTTAGCTTGGATGCAATCTGCAACGTGGCAGGTTGAACAGTGGCGAAGTGCCGGGTGGCATGTTCTACTTGAGGTAAGGGCGGAGTTCGGAAGAGGGATCCAAGGCAGCGGCACCCGGCGGCAACCGGGTGCCGTTGTCGCCTCCAGGCTCCGCCGCCACGGCGGAAGATCCGAAGTGGCGCGAGCGAGGCGGGGAATTCTCTCTGCGCCAATGGTGGCTCCCCTTTCCCGCTTCTCGCAAGGAGCTTCTTGCCAGGAGTACGGGAAGGGGGTTCGTAATGCGTCTTTACTACCGCGGGCGCGAAGCTGTGGTGACCAGCGAACTCTTTGTTCGGCGCCATCCCCGGCCAGGTCAGTTCGTGATCCGCGAGCTGCGCAACGTCCGCATCGCCGTTCCGGGCCGCCTCGTCGAGGCCCTGTTCCGTCCCCAGTTGAGCACACGGGAGTGGGCACTGTGGGCGGATTACCGGGGCCGGTCCATCGCTCTCTACACCTCGGCCGACGAACGGGTGTTCAACCAGGTCGTCCGAGCCCTCCGGCGGGCCTTGGAGGAGACCGAGCCGTGGGACAGAGAAGCAGCCTGACCAGCCACGATGCGGCCGGCGCGAACCAGCCTGTGCGCAATGTGCCAACTAGCTGATTGAGGGGTAGCCAGGCGACAGTTGGCCATGGATACTCGATTACAGACAGTCCGGAGGGCGGAAGTTCGAGGGGAGCAGTCAACAGCGGCACTTGGCGGCAACCAAGTGCCGCTTTTGCTTCTCTACCAGCCGCCCTCTGCTGTCTGATCAGTCCTTCTCGTGCGCCCGGCCGAGGGAGTGGACATGCGGGTGTTTTACCGAGGCCAAGAGGCGATCATCACCGAGCACCAGTTTCTGTGGCTGGCCGGCTCGCTCCGCTCGTTCGACATCGCGCACCTGCGCCAGGTCCGCGTGATCCGCCGTAATACCAAGGTGTCCGGTCCGCGCACCGAAGTCATCGCCTCGGCAGGCATGGCCGCAGCGGGCATAGCGGTGAGTGCGATGTTCGTCGACGCCGTCGCCGTCCGGCTCTCGCTCGCCGGCGTGGCGGTGGCAATGGTGGCGATGGCCACATTCCGGCGGCGGACGGTTCCCTGCTGGGAGATCCGCGCAGTGCATCGCGGGCGCGAGACGATTATTTACTCGACGCGCGACATCACCACGTTCAACCAGGTCAAGCGCGGTCTGAGCCGGGCCTTGGAGAACGCTGCGGGGGCTCGTTACCGGTCACCCGCGGCAGCCGGCTGAGCGACCACGACGAGAGATCGGTTCGTGACTCATCTCTTTTTGAGAAACACCAAGTAAGCGCTTCGTCGTTTTGGTAGGACAGTGGATAGCATGATGCCACCTCGCCGCCTGACGGGTGGCAAGCTGCGAGGTGGCGCGTTTACCTTGATGATCTCGAAGGACTGACCAGACACCGTGGCCGAGGACGTCTCGCCGACCATCGCGCGCCGAAACGTGCGACTGGCGCTTCGTGACGCCCGAGAAAAGGCGAAACTCACGCAGCCGCAGGTCGCCGAGGCCATGGAGTGGTCTCTCAGCAAAGTCATTCGGATTGAAAATGGCGACGTGAGCATCGCGCCCAATGATCTTAAGCCGCTGCTGACGTTCCTCAATGTCAAGGATCGGACAGAAGTTGCCGAGCTGCTGGCCTTCGCCAAGATCGCTCGCACCCGGCAACGGAAGGCGTGGTACCAGCAGCCCGGCATGCGGGACCACTTGACCGACGCGATGCTCCGCCTGATCGAGTACGAAGCCGAGGCCATCGAGATCAGGTATTACCAGGTCTACTACATGCCCGGGCTGCTGCAGACGCCCGCCTACGGGCACGCCAACCTCGAGACCTACACGGACGACGACATCGCAGAGGAGACGCGGCGGATCCGGGTCGAGATTCGGCAGTTCCGCCGCGACACCGTGTTGAGTCGGTTGGGTAACGGACTCACCATCTACGCTCTCCTCGACGAATCGGTCTTCCGCCGCACTCTCGGCGTTCCGGAGGTATTTCTCGAGCAGTTGCGCGATTTCTACGGCTTGGTCACCAAGGGCAAGATTAAACTACGGATGATTCCGTTCGACTTTGACTCGGCGGTGACCAACAACGCCACGTTCGACCTGCTTACCCTAAAGTCCGGGAAGCCCGAAGAGCGCAGCGAAGTTCTCTATCGGGAGACCGGATTGCAGGACGAGATCGTGGAGGACCAGACGGTCCGAAAGCATCACGAGCGCTTCGATAAAATTTGGAACGCTGCGGTTACCGAGGAAGACACAATCGACTTCATGGGTAACCGAATCAAGGACCTGGAAGCGCAGATCCGCCACAGGAAGAACCCTTAGATATCACCCGAGCCTGCAGGCCGGTTCGGGCTGCGGGTTCCTTTTGTGTGGAGAGACAATGGAGTCCATCTCGGTCAACTGGCGCAAGAGCAGCAAATGCGCCAGCAACGCGTGTGTCGAGGTCGCCAAGGTCGAGGGCGGCGTAATGGTTCGCGACTCGAAGAACCCGGACCGCGCTCCGCTGCATTTCACCCCTGAAGAGTGGTCGGCCTTCGTCGAAGGTGTGAACCAGGGCGAGTTCAGCTTTTGATGCAGGCGCTGGCCTCGCGCTCCGAGGTGCTCCCGAGCCGGCTGCCATCGGTGCCAGCTCAGGGCGCGGGGCCAAGCGTCTTTTGGCCGTACACGTTACATAGAGGACTTAAACGACGTAAACCTGGCTGACATTGAGCCATTTTCTGTAATGAATGCCGCAATTTGTCGGGTTTCACTCATGTCATCTCCTGCCTGCTCTGTTGCCGTTCCCTTACCGTGGATGACGGGAACCGTCACGGAGGTGCGGAAATGATCAATCTGACGGAGAAGTTGCGATGGCGGCGTTCGTCCCGCTGTGCAAACAACACCTGCGTCGAGATCGCCACGGTGGGCCAGACCTACCTCGTACGTGATGCGAAGGACCCCGACGGCGCGGTCCTGTCCGTGGACTCGGCCGGCTGGGCCGCGTTCGTGTCGTCCGTCAAGGCCGGCGAGTTCGACGCCTGAGCCGTGCAACATCTGCCAACCTCGGTGAACACCCGGGTCGTCCCAGGTCACCGGCGGCATAATGGGCCAGGTGAGGGCTGACCCGCACGCCACCTCGACCGCGCGCTTCGCGGTCCTGCACGACGCGGCCGAGTCGCTGCTCGACAGTCTCGCCCAGCGGTTCATGGTGGAACGGCGGGAGAGCAAGGAGCTGCTCGGGCCTACCGAGGCTTTGGTGCGGATGGTGCGACTCATTCCCCGGACGCCGGCGGCCGGACCCCTTGCTGTTGCGTTCACCGACTTCCCGGGGTTGACGGTGCGCCTCGGCCGATGGTGGGCCGAGGCGTTGCCGGCCTGCGGGTGTGACGACTGCGGCGAAGATCCGGAGGAGTTGGCCGAGGTCATGCGCACGCAGGTCGGCGCGCTCGTCGAGGGTGGCCTGTGGGAACGGGTGCGGCGCGGCGTCGGTGGCTCGTGGTTCGAGACCCGGCTGATCGGAGTCGGTGTCAGCGCGCGGCGGGAAGGCCCGCTGACCGCGCGGGATTCTCGGGAGGCCCGGCGCAGCGGTTTCGCGGCCCCGGTCCAGTGGGCGCCCTGGCCTCGGCGTTCCTAACCGAGGAGGCGCACCGCCGCCTTGATGCCGGGCCGGTGGATGACGTCGGCCATCGCCAGCTCGCCGCGGCAGAACATCTGGAAGGCTCGCCAGCCCAGTGGCGTCGCCATCGCGGCGTGCACCAGCAGCGGACGGCGGGTGTAAACGCCCAGCATGTGGCGGCCGGCGGCCATTTCGGGGACGAGCTCCGCACCGATCCGGCGCTCGTAACCGGCGAGGTCGTCACGGGCGGCGGCCTCGCCCGCCCAGGTGCCGGAGCGCAGCGCGAAGCTGATGCCCTCGCGGGTCCACGGTTCGAGCAGGCCGGCCGCGTCGCCTGCGACGATCACCCGGCCGTTGCGCAGCGGGGAGTCCGGGCGCCGGCATCGGGTCAGGTGGCCGGAGTCGCGGACCACCTTGCGGTCGGCCAGGCCGAGCCGCGCCACGAAGTCGTGAAGGTACTGCTTGGTCTCGGCGCCGTGGCCCTTCGTCATGATCACACCGACGGTGAGCTCGTCGTCCTTCGGGAAGACCCAGCCGTACGAGCCGGGGTAGGGGCCCCAGTCGAGCAGGACCCGGCCGCGCCAGGTCTCCCGGTCGGCCGGGGTGGCGGCGAGCTCCAGCTCGAGGCCCAGATCCTGCTGGTCGAGCGTCACGCCGACGTGGCGGGAGGTGACGCTGGCCGATCCGTCGGCGCCGATCACGGTGCGTGCCACGATCTCGGTGCCGTCGCTCAGCGTGACCGTTGCCGTCCTCTCGTCGTGTGTCACCGAGCGGACCTGGGCGTTCTGCCGGACCGTGGCGCCCGCCGCGACCACCGCGGCGTACCAGGCATGGTCGAAGTCGTCGCGGCGGACCATGGTCAGCAGCGGGCGCCGGCGGGAGCGCCGGGTGAAGGTCAGCCGGCCGGTCCGGCTGAAGGTGACGGCGTTGATCGTGTCGCGGCCGGGCACCTTGATGTGTGACCCGGCTATCGCCAGCGACGTGCCGATCAAACCGCCACCACAGGTCTTGTAACGCGGGTGGGTGGCGCGCTCGAGCACGATCGTGCGGGCGCCCGCATCGGCCGCGGCGTGTGCGGCGGCGAGCCCGGCCGGACCGGCCCCGATTATGGCGACATCCCAGGGCGGCTCAGCGATCACGAGCGCAGCTTAGCGCCTTCCGGTGGTTGTGTACGAGCGTACATTGTCGGTATGGAGACCCGGACCATGCGAGAGCGGATGCTCGCCGGTGAGCTTTACATCGCCGACGACCTGGAGCTCGCCCGCGACTCGGAGCGCGCCATGGCGCTGACCCACCGCCTCAACACGGCCGATCCAAACGATCATGCGCTGCG
This sequence comes from Actinoplanes sp. NPDC026619, assembly GCF_040638295.1. NCBI lineage: Bacteria > Bacillati > Actinomycetota > Actinomycetes > Micromonosporales > Micromonosporaceae > Actinoplanes > Actinoplanes sp. NPDC026619. The sequence continues at coordinate 248,889 of NZ_JBEZYA010000006.1, read as the reverse complement.
CCATGAGCTGCTCACCGACCTGCTCGGCGCGTTCGGCGAGAACAGCGAGATCCGGCCACCGTTCCGCTGCGACTACGGCTATCAGACCTTCGTGGGCGCGCGCACCTTCGCGAACTTCGGGTTGATCAGCCTCGACGTCGCTCGGGTGACGGTCGGCGATGACGTGCAGATCGGGCCCAACGTGCAGTTGCTCACCGCGCTGCATCCGGTCGCGGCCGGACCACGCCGGGACAAGTGGGAGGCCGCCAAGCCGATCACCATCGGGCACAACGTCTGGCTCGGCGGCGGCGCCATCGTCCTGCCCGGCGTGACCATCGGTGACAACACCGTGGTCGGCGCCGGTGCCGTGGTCACCAAGGACCTGCCACCGAACGTGGTCGCCGTCGGGAATCCGGCGCGGGTGATCCGGACGGTCGAACCGTGACCGCCGTCCCGGCCGCGCGAGCGGCCCGCCGCTACGACCCCGATCGCAAGAGCCGCATCGTCGACGCGGCCATCGAGGTGATCGCCCAGCACGGCGTCGCCGAAACCACGAGCCGGCGCATCGCGGCCGCGGCCGACGTGCCGCTCGGCTCGATCACCTATCACTTCACCGGCCTGGAAGAACTGCTCGAACAGGCCTTCAGCCGGCATGCCGAGCGGATGTCGCCGCTCTACGAGGCGCACTTCGACGACGTTCGCGACCTCACCGGGTTCGCCGACGCGGTCACCGACCTCATCCACGGCGACGCCGGCGCGCCACCGAGTGACTGGGCCGTCGCGTACGAGCTCTATCTGGCCGCCCTGCGCAACCCGGCGTTACGCGGCGTGACCGAGTCCTGGATGCGCCGTTCACGCGCCGTGCTGGAACGCTTCGTCGATCCGGTGACCGCCCGCGGCGTCGACGCCCTCATCGAAGGCCTGGCCATGCACCTCACGCTCTCCACCGCCACATTCGACCGGGCGGACACCCGGGCGATCGTCGGCCGGCTCCTCGGACTGCCGTGATGAGCTCGGCCACCGCCGTCGCCACCCCCGTCCGGGCCGCCACCCGCGGTGTCTATGCGGCCTTCATCCTGATGGGATTCGCCGGGGCGAGCTGGGCCGCGCGCATCCCGCAGGTGCGCGACGAGCTTTCGCTCACGCCGTCCGGACTCGGCTTGGTGCTGCTCGCCATCGCGGCCGGCTCGATCGTGTCGCTACTGCTCGCCGGGCAGATCGTCGCCCACTTCGGATCCCGCCGGACAGTAACCGCGATGGCCGCGCTGCTCGGCGTGTCACTCTCCGCGACTGCGATCGGTTACCAGTTCGGCGTCGCGCCGGTCGTGATCGCACTGTTCTGCTACGGCTTTGCGAACGGCGGCTGGGACGTCGCCATGAACGTGCAGGGCACGGTCGTCGAACGGCACCTGGGCCGGGCGATCATGCCGCGCTTCCACGCCGGCTACAGCATCGGCACGGTGGCCGGCGCCCTGCTCGGCGCGGCCGCGGTGGCCCTGCACGTCTCGGTGACGGTGCACCTGATGATCTCCGCGATCCTGGTGGCAATCATCGTCATGCCGGCGGTGCAGGCGTTCATGGCCGACGAGCCGGAAGACCTGGAACCGCCGGTGCCCATCGACCCGGTGCACGCCGCCCCACCGGCCAGCCGCGTCGCCCGCGCCCTGGCCACCTGGCGCGAACCCCGCACGGTGCTGATCGGCCTGTTCGTGCTGGCCTTCGCGTTCACCGAGGGCGCCGGCCTCGACTGGATCAGCATCGCGATGATCGACGGCTACGGCGTCCCCGCCACGGTCGGCACCCTCGCCTTCGCCACGTTCCTGGCAGCGATGACGATCGGCCGCTGGTTCGGCCCCGGCTGGCTCGACCGCTACGGCCGGGTGCCGGTGGTCCGCGCCCTCGCCGCAGTAAGCCTCGCCGGCCTGGCCCTCTTCGTCTTCGGCTCGGTGCCGGCGCTGGCCTTCCTCGGCGTGCTGCTGTGGGGCCTGGGCGCCTCACTCGGCTTCCCGGTCGGCATGAGCGCAGCCGCCGACGACCCAGCCCACGCCGCACCGCGCGTCAGCGTGGTCGCCACGATCGGCTATTGCGCTTTCTTGGGCGGCCCACCGTTGGTCGGCTTCCTCGGCGACCATGTAACCGTCCTGAAGGCCCTGCTCGCGGTGGTCGCGCTGCTCTTCTTGGCAGTCACCCTGGCCGAATCGGTAAAGCCACTGCGCCCCACCGGCCAGGCGTCATAAACCTTTGCCAGTACGGCTGAGGCCCGGTCCCGTGGCGCACGGCCAGCTCACCGCGCCACTCGCCGATCACCCCGCTACCGGCCGGCCCCGACGGCACCCCGGCTCGCAGGCTCCGCCCGCATCGCCCAGGAAGTCGAACCGGAGCCAGTCACAGACCCGACCCCCCGCGGACACAATCGCCCGGGCTGCGGGCTGCGGGCTGCGGGCTGCGGGCTGCGGGCTGCGGGCTGCGGGCTGCGGGCTGCGGGCTGCGGGCTGCGGGCTGCGGGCTGCGGGACCACCCTCAGCGACGACCGTTACCCTGCCGCCCGAGGCGGCACCGCGGTCACGCATAGTGATGGGTGCCGGTGGCCAAAAGGGAGATTGCTGATGCGAGGGCGAAAGTTCGGCGGGGTGGGCTGATGGGGATCGATTACGGATACGACCTCTACCTGCCGACTCACGCGGTCGGCCATGCGCTGAAGGTGGTCGCTTCGATTGCCCGGGAAGGGATCGGGTCGGTGACTGTCGTCGTGCCTGGCGGCGAGCAGATCACACTGCCGTTCCGAGGTGAGCCATCGGACGACGGGGACCACTGGTCGCTGGACACGTGCCTGTACTTCCCGGTCGGCGACGAGGCGATCCGGGCGTGGGCCGAAGCGGAGCGGTGCGAGGGGAGGCAGGAGCATCCGGACGCGCTGGGGCGAATCTGGGTCGGTTCGATCTATCTGTATTTCTGGAGGGACTGTGGGTTGCGTCCCGGCTATTCGCGGCTGGATTTCACCGCAGCCACCACAGGCATGAGCCTGTTGTTCGAGCAGTCGGCGTGCATCAAGGGTGTTTTCACCGGTCTGGCCGAATCTGTCGGGGCCGTCTGCTTGGTATTTGATCGAGAGGGCGACGGTGATGAGGTCTGCTGGCCGGCCAGCGAAGTCGATCTCGCGACGCTCGCCGCTCGCTGGCCCGAGATCGAGTAGTCGCGACCCAGCCCGAGAATCGCGTCGCGCGTCGGCCGCCCCTTGGGGACGTTGACAGAGAGTTACTCAAAGAACAGCTGCCGAGCTGACCAGTGCTCCCGCCAAGGTCGACAAGTGGAGCCCGTTCTCGCGAACATTCGCGCCGTGCCAGCTCGCGAGGTGGCACCGAAATCAACGAACATCTGGCGCCGGTCTCGCGAGCGAACCCGCAGTGGGACGGGCGGGCTGCGAGCAATTAAGCGGGTGGGTGCTTGCTGTGGGCCCGGTTTTGCAGGGGTGGCGGTGGGTGGGAGGGGGCGTCTGCTTTGGAGTGGGCTTGGGCGCGTTTGAGGGCGATGCGGGGGTGGCCTGCGAGCTGGGCGGTGGGGCGGGCCGGGCCGGTAGCTGGGTGATCGGCGGGTGGTGCAGTGGGCCGGCCGTGTGCGGCGGGGCTGGTGCTCGGCCGTACTGGAAAAGGTTTAGGTGTTTGCGGCTAAGTAAGCCTCGTCGGCGGCTTTCTTTTGGGTTAGGCCGTCTTTTCCGTTGTAGTGGAAGAAGCGGGGGAGGGCGGCGGCCAACGTCAGCGTGCCCGCTATGCAGAGGGCGCCGCCCAGCCAGATGGAGCCGGTTACGCCCAGGCGGGTTCGGGCCATCAGGCCGGAGCGCAGCTGGCCCAGCAGGGGGCCGGTTGTGTAGGAGAGCATTTCGATTCCGGCCAGGCGGCCGCGTAGGTGGTCGGGGATCGTTTGGCTCCAGATCACGGAGCGGAAGATGCCGGAAATCATGTCGGCGGCGCCGGCGAAAGCCAGGCAGAAAAGGGTTAGCCACAGGGTGTTCGAGACGCCTACGCCGACTATGCCCAGGCCCCAGAATGCGGCTGCGATCAGCACCAGCAAACCGTGTCGGTGGACTCGGCCGGTCCAGCTTGAGGTCAGGGTGGCCACCATCGCGCCGGCTGCGGGGGCCGCGTAGAGCAGGCCCAGGATTTTTGGGCCGCCCAACTGCATAGCCAGGAACGGGAACAGGGCCTGGGGCATGCCGAAGAACATGGCGTTTATGTCGACCAGGTAGGTGCCGAGCAGTTCGGGTCGTGATTTCGCGTAGCGCACGCCGGTGACCACTGATTTTAGGGACGGGCGGTCGGCGGACGGGGGTGGCGGGACCGCGCGGACCAGCGTCAGGCAGGTCAGCGACACCGCGAAAGTCAGCAGGTCGAAGGCGTAGACCCAGGCCAGGTCTACGGCGGAGATCAGCAGGCCGGCCAGGGCCGGGCCGCCCAGCTGGGCTATCTGGAAGCCGAGTGAGTTGATCGCCATGACTGCGGGTAGCTGCTCCGGCTCCACCAGGCGGGGGATCATCGCCTCCAGCGCCGGACGCTGGAGGCCGTCCACCGTCGCGGCCAGGGCGGCGATCACGTAGAGCAGCCACAGGTGTGGTTCGTCGCTCAGTGCGTTGATGAGCAGCACTCCGGTGAGTGCGGCCAGCGCGAACTCGCCGCCCCGGACCAGCAGGCGGCGGTCGACGTAGTCGGCCAGTGCGCCGCCGACGAACGACATCACCAGCAGCGGGACCAGCTCGCAGACGCCGAGCAGGCCGACCATCAGCGGGTCGTCGGTGAGCTTCGCTACCTGGTACGGGATGGTGACGTAGGTGATGAACGACCCGAAACCGGAAATGGTGCCGCCGGAGAAGACGAGCCGGAAGTCACGGGATCTCAGCGGGCTGAGGTCCATCCCGAAGTGTTTGCGCTTGCTCACGACGGGCGACGCTACTTGAGCACTAGGCGCCCGGTCTCCTGGAATTGTGCAAGGTCACGGAGGGTCTCGTCGATGACGAACGACTTCGGGCCGGGCAGTTCGTCGAGCGGGAAGAAGCCGGCGTCGATCGACTCGTCGGTCTGCTTCAGCAGTTCGCCCTCCCAGCTGTCGATCCGGAAGCTCATCAGGATCTGCTGGTAGGTGTGCCCGTAGTCGTTGGTGTAGGTGTACGCCGTATAGAAGGCGAACGGGGTCAGCGACGTCGCCCGCAGGCCGGTCTCCTCCCACACCTCGCGAATCGCGCACTCCTCCATGCTCTCGCCGAGCTCCATGGCGCCGGCCGGGATCGCCCACCGCTGATTGTCGGAACGCTGGATCAGCAGCAAACGCCCCTGCTCGTCGAAGAGCACGCCGCGCGCGCCGACGAAGAGAATGGTGTCGGTGTCGCCGATGCTTGCTCGTACCTTGCCGAGATAAGACTCTGCCCACGTCAATGCCACGGGCCAACTCTAGTCACGCGGACTTCTTGACCGCCTTCTTGACGGGAGCGGCCTTCTTGGCCGGTGCGACCTTTTTCGCCGGTGCGGCCTTTTTCGCAGCCGGCGCCTTCTTTGCCGGCGGGGAAGCTTCCTCACCCCGGGCCTTCTTGGCTCGCTCGACCGACGCCTTCAACGCGGCCATCAGGTCGATCGCGGCCGCTGGGGCCTCCTCGGTCTCCTCCGGCTGCACGATCTCCCGGCCCTCGACCTTGGCGTCGATGACCTCCTGCAGCGCGGCCCGGTAGTTGTCGGTGAACTCCTCCGGCTTGAAACTGCCCGCCATCGAGTCGATCAGCGAGCCGGCCATGGCCAGCTCGGCCGGGCGGGCCTCGATCTCCTCGTCGAGGAAGCCGAACTCGGGGGTGCGCACCTCGTCGGGCCAGAGCATGGTGTTGAGCACCAGCACGTCCTCGTGGACGCGCAGGGTGGCCAACTGCTCGCGCTGGCGGATGGCGATCTTGACGATGGCGACCCGGTCGGCGTCCTTCAGGGCGTCGCGAAGCAGGACGTACGGCTTGGCGGCCTGGCCCTCGGGTTCGAGGTAGTAGGTCTTGGCGAACAGGATCGGGTCGATGTCGTCGGCGGGGACGAACTGCAGCACGTCGATCGCCCGGGACGTGGTCAGAGGCAGGTCGGCGAAGTCCTCGTCGGTGAGGATGACCATCTCGCCGCCACCGATGTCGTAGCCCTTGGCGATGTCGTCGTAGCTGACCACTTCGCCATCGACCGAGCAGGTGCGCTGGTACTTGATCCGGCCGCCGTCGGTGCGGTGCACCTGGTGGAATCGGATGTCTTTTTCCTCCGTCGCGGAGTACAGCTTCACGGCGATCGACACCAGGCCGAACGAGACCGCGCCCTTCCAGATCGCTCGCATCGTGAATATCCCCTCGTCAGTCACGATCAGGATGGCATTTGTGAGACGCCTGCGTAAGGTGTTCCGTCCTGCCTAAGGTGATCGGGTGCCCGGTGCGCCTCTGTCCCCGATGCTCGCCACCGCGGGTGCGCTGCCGGTCGGGCCGGCCTGGAGCTACGAGTTCAAGTGGGACGGGGTGCGTGTTCTCGCCCTGTTCGCCGGTGGTCCGCCCGACCTGTTCGCGCGATCCGGAGCGGTGGTGACTTCGGCATACCCGGAAATCGCCGACCTGCACCTGCCGGAGGGCACGCTGCTGGACGGCGAGATGGTGGTGCTCGACGCGGCCGGGCGACCGTCGTTCACCGCGCTGGCCGAGCGCATGCATGTGCGCGAGCGCAGCCGGGCGGCTCGGCTGGCGATCACCGCGCCGGTCACGTATATGGTCTTTGACCTGCTCTATTACGACGGCGATGACTACACCGGACTGCCCTACCTGGCCCGGCGGGAGCGGCTGGAGGAGTTGGGGCTGGCCGGCCAGAACTGGATGGTGCCGCCGTCGTTCGGCGACGGGCCGGCCACCGAGGCGGCGGCCCGGGAGAACCACCTCGAGGGCGTGGTCGCCAAGCGCACCGACTCGGTCTACCTGCCTGGTGCCCGATCGCCGGACTGGGTCAAGGTCAAGTTCGACCGGACCGGCGACTACGTGATCGGCGGGTGGCGCGCCGGCGTACGCAAGCTTGGTGGTCTGCTTGTCGGGGTTCCGGGCCCGGAGGGTCTGATTTTTCGTGGCCGGGTGGGCGGCGGCATCGGCGCGGTCGCCGAGAAGGAGCTGCTGGCCGCCTTGGAGCCACTTGGCCGGCGGGATTCTCCGTTCGCGCCCGGCGCGGTTCCGCGGGAGGATGCGAGAGGCGCCCACTGGGTGGATCCGCAGCTGGTGGTCGAGGTGCGGTACGGCAATCGCACCCCGGACGGCCGGTTGCGTTTTCCGCGCTTCCTGCGGGTCCGCGACGACAAGACCCCGGCCGAGTGCGTGGAGGAGGAAGAGGATGGCTCCTGACCGGTTCCCGGTCTCGATCGAGGGCCGTGACCTGGAGCTTTCCAACCTCGACAAGCTGATGTTCCCGGCCGCCGGGTTCACCAAGGGCGAGGTGGTCGACTACTACACGCGAGTCGCGCCGGTCCTGCTGCCGCATCTGCGGGACCGGGCCGTGACCCGGATCCGCTATCCGAACGGCGTCGAGGGCGTGCACTTCTTCGAGAAGAACAAGCCGGGGGGTACGCCGGATTGGGTGCGCCTGGAGACACTCCCGGTGCCGGGGTCCACGAAGAGCCGGGAGACGGTCGACTTCGTGGTGGTGGACGACCTGCCGACCCTGGTCTGGCTGGCCAATCTGGCGGCGCTCGAGCTGCACACTCCGCAGTGGAAGATCGGGAAGAACCCGGATCTGCTGGTGGTCGACCTTGATCCGGGGGCGCCGGCCGGGCTGCGGGAGTGTTGCGCGGTGGCGGTGCTGATGCGGGACCGGTTGGGCCAGGACGGGATCACGGCACTGCCGAAGACGTCCGGGAAGAAGGGCATGCAGCTGTGCTGCCCCATTTCCGGAACGCAGGATGCGGAGGTCGTTTCGGCGTACGCCAAAAAGGTGGCCGAGGAGCTGGCGGCGATGGTGCCCGGCTCGATCACCGCGAAGATGGCGAAGGCCATCCGGCCGGGAAAGATCTTCATCGACTGGAGTCAGAACGCCGCGGCGAAGACGACGGTGACGCCGTACTCGTTGCGGGCGCAGGAGTTTCCGACCGTCTCGACCCCGCTGACCTGGGACGAAGTGGAGGCCGTCGGCACCGGCGCCGAGGAGCCGCACCACTATCGGCCGGCCGAGGTGCTGGACCGGATCGAGGAGCACGGCGACCTGCTCGAGGAGCTCCTGGTTCCGGGACCAAAAGTGCCGAATTCGTGATCGACATTCATTGACGATCTCTCGTACTCTTCGCCTGCCATTACGGGGAGGCAGCAAGTGCGCAGAGTGCGTTCGGCCGCTATTGCGGCATTTATCGGTTCTTTGATTCTGGCGAACGGCACGCCCGCGTTCGCCGCGGTTTCCGACGTCTCGACCGGGCTCACCGAGGGTCAGCGGGTCGGCAACCGGACGGTGGTCCACCCGGTGTGGACCGGTTCCGGCATCACCGGGATCGAGGTGATGATCAACAGTCGGGTGTCGCAGTACGTTCCGGCCACGGTCGAGTCCACGGGGCTCACGCTGCGGTTCGCCAGCAGCGAGGACGGCAAGGACCTGGACGTGACCGTTCGGGTCCGGTCCGGCGACGAGAGCGCGGAGGCGACCACCCGGGTGCACGTCGATGTCGTCGCGCCGACCGGTGTGAAGCTCACGCCGGCGACGGAGACGGTGGTGCACGGGCTGGTCCCGGTCACCGCGACCGACGTGCCGGACGACATCGCCGAGATGGCGGTCCGCGACGTCCGGACCGGGGCGCAGTTGGCTCGGGTGACCGCGGCGCCATGGGTCGCGCAGATCGACTCGAAGACCAACTCGTTCCTCACCATCGAGGTCACCGACCTGGCCGGGAACAGCTACACCTATATCCGCAGCTACTACCCCGACTACTCGGGGCCGTACGTCAGCCCGGAGCCGGGCGAGCATGGCGACATCCTGCCGACCGGGCACAGCCGGATCTACACCACCGTCACGGACGCGTCGAAGGTGGACCGGATCGAGTTCTGGGCGGACGGGCAGCTGCGTTCGACCGGGCGGTACATCGACTACGACTTCGGCAAGACCAGCCGGACCGGGAGCGGCTGGCTGCTGGCCTGGGACGAGTGGGGCAACGAGCGGATCAATGAGTTCACCTTCCGGGTCGACGGGTCCGGGCCGGTGGTCACCGCGATGACGCCTGCGAACGGCGCGCTGGTGCGGGGCTCCCGCATCACCAGCACGCTCAAGGCGGCCGACGTGACCGGCGTCCAGTACGCCACGCTGGTCGGCGCGCCCAGCGACTTCACCGCGCCGTACGCGAGCTCGATCGCGGCCGGTGCGGACGGGCGGCGCCCGGTCACCTGGTACCTGGTGGACTCCTGGGGTAACTCGTCGACGTTCACCCGCTACGTGACGGTGGACAACACCAAGCCGGCCCTCCGGCTCACCAGCGCGCCGAAGAACAACGCGAAGGTGAAGGGCACCGTCAAGATCGCCGCGGCGGCGAGCGACCGGAACGGCGTCAATCGGGTCGAGCTGCTGCTCAACGGCAAGCTGGTCGCGAAGGACGTCAAGGCCGGGTACGCGTTCTCGTTCAAGGCGTCGAAGTACGGCAAGAAGATCAAGATGCAACTTCGGGCGTACGACCGGGCGGGCAACATCACGTACACGACCGCGCGTACCTACCGTCGCTAAAGGACTCCCCGTCGGCGTACGTCGGCGGGGTTTCTTTTTATGGACCTACCTTGCGTGGCAAGGTACTGTGTCACGCATGGCAGAACTGGCGACCAGCCTTCGCCGCGGGACCCTCGAGTTCTGTGTGCTGGCCATGGTCGAGCACGAAGACCGATACGGCACCGAGATCGTCCGCCGCTTCGGCGAAGAGCCCAACCTCGCGGCCAGCGAGGGCACGATCTATCCGCTGCTCTCCCGGCTGCGCCGGGTCGGCTGGCTGGACAGCAAGTGGGCCGAGTCGCCGTCCGGGCCACCCCGGCGCTATTACGCACTGACCAGCGACGGGCGTTCCGCGCTCACGCACTTTCGCACCGAATGGGTTTCGTTCCGTCAGACCGTTGATCGTCTCGTGGGGACCAGTGAGCCGGCATGACCGCCTGCACCGAGCGGCACCCAGCCGCACCGGAAGACGGCGTTGCAGGCGAGGGCCAGAAGGGCATGCCAATGGAGGGCTCAGCGTGAACACCAAGAACACTGACGTCGTCGCGGAGTACCTGCACGAGGTCGACGTCCGGCTGGCCGGGCTGCCCGTGCTTCAGCGCCGCGAGCTGCTGGCCGACCTGGCCGCGCACATCGCCAGCGAACGCGCCGAGCGCAACATCCAGACCGAGGGCGAGCTGATCGAGGTGCTCGAGCGGCTCGGCAGCCCCGACGTGGTAGCGGCCGCCGCGCACGAGGAGTTCGGCCCGGTCACGCCGCCCCCGGCCAGGCGGCAGTTCCGAGGGGGCTGGCTGATCGCCGCGATCGTCGGCGTCGTGCTGGTGCTTCTCCTCTGCGCCAGCGCGTTCTTCGTCAGCTCCTCGACCGAGAGCCCGGCGCAGATGGAGCGCGCGCCGGCACCGGCGCCGAGCCTGCCGGTGCCGGCCGCCTCCTAGTCGACCTGCGGAAGCGGCGGGCCGAGCACGTCGTCCGCGTCCACGATGGTGTACGCGTACCCCTGCTCGGCCAGGAAGCGCTGCCGGTGCGCCGCGTAATCGGTGTCGATCGTGTCGCGGGAGACGACCGTGTAGAAGTGCGCCTGCCGGCCGTCCGCCTTCGGCCGCAGCACCCGGCCGAGGCGCTGAGCCTCCTCCTGCCGGGAGCCGAACGTGCCGGACACCTGGATCGCCACCGCCGCCTCGGGCAGGTCGATCGAGAAGTTGCCGACCTTGGACAACACCAGCGTCTTCAGCGAACCCTGGCGGAACGCCTCGAACAGCCGCTCCCGTTCCTTGTTCGTGGTCGAGCCCTCGACGATCGGGGCGTCGAGATATTCGCCCAGGGTGTGCAGCTGGTCCAGAAAGCCGCCGATGACCAGCACCTGCTCGTCCGGGTGCTTGTCGACCAGGGCCTTCACCACGGGCAGCTTGGTGCGTGCGGTGGCGGCCGCGCGGTACCGATCTTCGGCCTCGGTCACCGCGTACGTCATCCGCTCGGCGTCGGTGAGCGTGACCCGCACCTCGACGCACTCGGCCGGCGCGATCCAGCCCTGCGCCTCGATGTCCTTCCAGGGCGCGTCGTAGCGTTTCGGGCCGATCAGCGAGAAGACGTCGCCCTCACGGCCGTCCTCGCGCACCAGCGTGGCGGTCAGGCCGAGCCGGCGGCGGGCCTGCAGGTCGGCGGTGAACCGGAAGATCGGCGCGGGCAGCAGGTGCACCTCGTCGTAGATGACCAGGCCCCAGTCGCGGGCGCCGAACAGGTCGAGGTGGGTGAACGCGCCGCCGCGGCGAGAGGTGAGCACCTGGTAGGTCGCGATGGTGACCGGGCGAATCTCCTTGCGCTCGCCGCTGTACTCGCCGATCTCCTCCTCGGTGAGCGAGGTGCGGGCGATCAGCTCGCGTTTCCACTGCCGGCCGGCGACGGTATTGGTTACCAAGATCAAAGTCGTAGCGGACGCCGTCGCCATCGCGGCCGCGCCGACCAGCGTCTTTCCGGCGCCGCAGGGCAGCACCACCACGCCGGAGCCGCCGGCCCAGAAGCCGTCGACCGCCTCCTGCTGATAGGAGCGCAGCGTCCAGCCGTCCTCTTTCAAAGAGATCTCGTGCGCCTCGCCGTCGACGTAACCGGCCAGGTCTTCGGCCGGCCAGCCCAGCTTGAGCAGGGCCTGCTTCAACCGGCCGCGTTCGGACGGGTGCACCACGATGGTCTCGTCGTCGATCTTGGCGCCGAGCATTCCGGCCAGCTTCTTCGACTTCGCCACCTCGATCAGCACGATCCGGTCGAGGCCGCGCAGGACGAGCCCGTGCACCGGATCGTTGGCCAACTGCAGCCGGCCGTAGCGGTCCATCGTCTCGGCGACGTCGACCAGCAGCGCGTTGGGCACCGGGTAACGGGAGAACTTGATCAGCGAGTCGACCACGCTCTCCGCGTCGTGGCCGGCCGCCCGCGCGTTCCAGAGCCCGAGCGGGGTCAACCGGTAGGTGTGCACGTGCTCCGGCGAGCGCTCCAACTCGGCGAAGGGCGCGATCGCCATCCGGCACGCCTGCGCGTCCGGATGATCGACCTCGAGTAGCAGCGTCTTGTCCGACTGCACGATCAATGGCCCGTTGCTCACGGAAGTCCCCTCATAAAGCCGACCCTCCAGTTTGCCACGGCCTCGTGACGCGGCCCTATTCCTCCTCGGTGACCGCCGCGGTGATCCGGTGCAGGGCGAAGGTGTGCAGCGTCTCGGTGCGCTCGTCCTCGGCCCGCAGGTATCCGGCGCTCAGCGACACCGGGCGGACCAGCCGAGACAGCGTGGCGCCGTGCGAGTCGACGTAACCGACCCACACCCGGGCCTTGTCCCGGACCGCCTGCTGCAACACCTCCATCGCCTCGCCATGCCGCTGCACCGAGGTGAGACCGGTCACGCTCTGCCCGTTCGCGGCGCGAACGGTGACCGGCGCGCGGCGGGCCGCCCGGGTGGCGATGTCGCCCCGGCGCAACTGCTCGACCACCCCGGCCAGTCGGGGTCCGGCCAGGGCGGGGGGCCCGGCCTGGTCGGCCAATCGAGAGGCCAGAGAGGTACGGGTGGGAGCGCGCCGGACCTTGGGACGGGAGAGCACGGCCGCCCCGCCCGCGTCCTCGGCGACCGGTGCGAAACCGCCGTCGCGCAGCTGCGCCAGCAGCCGGGCCACCGGCATCGGGCTGACCAGCACCGTCGGCGCGATCTGCCGCAGGCCCAGCGGGGCGAGCCGCTTGTCCGCGACCACCTCGGCGATCAGCGCCTCGTCGTCGCTGCGCAGATAGGAACCGGCCGAACCGGACCGCAGACCGCCGTGCCGCCGGGCGGCGTCGTCGATCATGTAAGTGAGCGTCTGCGGCACCGGCGTCCGCGACCGGCGTTTGAACAGCGAGTGCAGGTCGTTCGCGGTGTAACCGACGTCGAGCGCGCGGCGCACGCTGGCCGGGGTGACCCGGAAGACGCTGGCGCCACCGGCCGACTCCGGCTCGGCCACCACCTCGAGCTCGGCGGCCAACTCGGGCTCGGGCGGGCCGGGCACCACCACCGACAGGTCGGCCTGCACCAGGACGTGGTCGACCGGGGCCGGCAGCAGCGCGTCCAGGGTGCGGACCGCGTCGGGCGGCGGCTGAGTGACCGCGGCCCGGACACCGAGCGGGTCGTTCTCGTCCTCTTCCGGGTCCTCGAGCAGAATCCGCGCGTACGACGTGAGCGCACCCAGCGCGGTCACGCCGAGCAGCGCGGCGCCGGCCAGGGCGTCCCGGTGCGCCGCCTCCCGGCCCCGGGCACGACGGGGCGCCTGCCAGGCCAGCAGCTCCAGCACCCCGTCGACGGTGGGGGAGGTTCCCGGTTCGAGGCCGGCCAGCACGAGCAGGGCCTCCCGGCGGGCCTGCGGCGCACCGGCCCGCTCGGCCTCCGGGGCCAGCGCGTTGATCGGCCGGTCCCGGTCGTCCCGAGCGCCGACCAGGCCGGGCTGGCGGGTCATCGCCAGCCACGCCCGGGCCAGGGTGTGCCAGCGCTGGGCGATGCTCAGCGCCCGCCACAGGTCGTACGAACCGGTGGGCAGGAAGATCTCGTCGACCGCGCCGCCGGCCCGGCTCACCGTCACCGAGCGGGAGATGCCGGTCGCGTCGCTCTCGCCGAGCAGGCCGGCCGTGTAGGTGATCTCGATCAGCAGCGCCGCCCCGGCCTCGTCGAGACCGGCCGAGCGGGCCAGCCGGCGCAGGTCGCGCACGCCGAGCCCACCGGCCCGCAGCATCGGCGCGGCCTCGGCGCCGAGCGCCTCGAGAAGTGCCTCCGCGCTGCGCACGGCCTCCATCACCTGGCCGGCGCCGGCCGAGTCGACCGATTTCCGGTCGCGCGACGAGGCCGCCGGCACCGGCGGGAACGGGCGCAGCTCGCCGAGCGGGCCGGTCTCCCGGCGCAGCAGCATGCCCACCTCGCGGGGCAGCTCGACCAGCTCGCCGTCGGGGCGCGGCGCCCGGCCGGCCTCCGAGATCGGCACCAAAATGTGTTGTTCGACCAGCCAGCGCACCGGCTCGGCGACCGCTTCCCTGGTCAGCGCGCCGATCGGGGGCCCGGCGGCGAGCCGGTCGAGCACGGCGCGGGCGCCGGCCGGAGCAGCCAGCACCGCACGGCGCAGCTTGGCCTTGTCGGCGCAGAGCGCGGCGGTCTGCGGGTCGAGGTAGTCGGCGGGGCGGCCGAGCCCGGCTGGGTAGGGCGATGTGACCTCGTCGACCGCGCCGGTGACCGCCAGAGCGTCGGCCGGGCCGTAGAGCAGGAACCGCACGCGGAGCCGGTCGAGCGCCACCCGCACGTCGTCCGGCGCGTTGCTGCCGGCCAGCTCGAGGATGGCATCGACCGAGGTCAGAGCCGTGTCGGCGGAGCGGCTCAGGCGGGCCGCGTCGAGGATGCGCAGAGTGAACTCGTCCAGGCCGTCCAAACAGCGGGCGACCGAACCGCGTGACTGAGCCCGAACGGCCAGCGCCGAGATGTCGGCGGGCACGGGCACGACGAGGTCGGGGCGCAGCTGAATGAGCGCGCCCAGCGCCTCGTCGGTGAGCAACCGTAGTTGATCGGCAAATGTGGTGGCCATCAAGCTCAACGCTAGCGGCCGTGGGACGATATTGAGGTGTCCGGGCGAGGCGTCCGGTCCAGTGAATACCTGAAGGGGAGATCCGTGGCCGCTCAGAACAAGTTGCCGGGAACCGACGTGCGGGGTGGCGCCGGAGCGCGTCAGACCAAGCCGGTGTCGGCCAAGGGCCACCTGAACGTCGCCGAGCTGATCTCCGATCGGGCCGCGGCGCCGTCGCCGTTCGGTGACGACCAGACCTTCCCGTTGCCGGTGGAAAGCCTGATCTACATCCCGTCGACCCCGGCGTGACCCCACCCGCGGTCGGTTTCGATCTGGACATGACCCTGATCGACTCCCGGCCCGGGATCCATGCGGCCTACCGCGCGCTGACCGCCGCCACCGGCGTCCTCGTCGACGCCGATCTGGCGGTCACCCGGCTCGGGCCGCCGCTGCGCACCGAGCTGAGCGCATGGTTCCCGGCCGAGGACGTCGAAGAGGCGGTCGACACCTACCGGGGGCTCTACCCGGACTACGCGATCACGCCCAGTGTGCCCACGCCGGGCGCGATCGAGGCCCTCGCCGCCGTGCGCGAGCTGGGCCTGCGCGTCGTCGTGGTGACCTCGAAGCTGGGCCGGCTGGCCCGGCTGCACCTGGACCACCTCGGCATGGTCGTCGACGAACTGGCCGGCGACCTGTTCGCCGAGGGCAAGGCGGCGGCGGTGACCGAGCACGGCGTCCGCTGGTATGTGGGCGATCACACGGCCGACATGATCGCGGCCCGCACCGCCGGTGTTCCCGGCATCGGTGTGACCACCGGCCCGTGCAGCGCGCATGACCTCCGCGCGGCGGGCGCTTCGTACGTACTGCCCGACCTCGTCCCGTTCCCCGAGCTGCTGCGCGAGATTGCAGTTGGGCCGTAGTGCTCGCTTTCAGTAGCCTGGCGGTGAGCGGTTGTTTCCATTGAGTGAAGTTGAGGTCAGCGGTGCCCACGGGTCGAGTGAAGTGGTACGACGCGGCGAAGGGATTCGGCTTCGTCACCAGCGATGAGGGCGGGGATGTCTTCCTGCCCAAGGGCGCGTTGCCGGCCGGAACGGCGGAACTGAAAGCCGGTCAACGGGTCGAGTTCGGTGTCGTGGACAGCCGCAAGGGTGCGCAGGCGATGGGCGTGAAGCTGATCGATGCGCCGCCGTCCCTGGCGGAGTTGCGCCGGCGCCCGGCCGACCAGCTGCACAGCATGATCGAAGACATGATCAAGGTGCTGGAGCAGCAGGTGCAGCCGACCCTGTCCCGCGGTCGTTACCCCGACAAGAAGACCGCGGCGACGATCGCGCAGGTCGCGCACGCGGTGGCGCGGGAGTTCGAGATCTAAATCCCCTAGAGGAACGGTTTCACGGTTGGCGTCAGACCCGCCGCCGCCGCACGCTGAAGCAGAGCGTCGGCGGCGGCGAGTCCGTCCCGGCCCAGTTCCAGGGTGAACTCGTTCACATAGAGATCGATGTGCTGCTTCACCACGTCCGGCTCCATCTCCTGCGCGTTCGCGAGGATGAACTCCTGGCTCGCGTCCGGGTTGGCCCACGCCATGCTCACCGAGTTGCGGATCCACTCGGTGGCCTGCGCCGGGTCGACCGCGCCCTTGCGGGCCAGGATCGCGCCGAGCGGGATCGGCAGGCCGGTGTCGCCCTCCCACCACTCGCCGAGGTCGGCCAGCGCGACCAGGTCGTAGCGCTGGTAGGTGAAGCGGGCCTCGTGGATGACCAGGCCGGCATCGTAGGTGCCGTCGGCGACACCCGGCATGATTTGGTGGAACGGGACCACGTCGATCTGGCCGGGCTGCTTGCCCTCGGCCCAGAGACGGAACAACAGGTAAGCGGTGGTGCGGTCACCGGGAACGGCCACCCGGGCGCCGGTCAGGTCCTGGTCGGCGGTGCGGGCCAGGACGAGCGGGCCGCAGCCACGGCCGAGGGCGCCGCCGGTGTGCAGCAGGTCGTAATCGTCGAGCAGCCAGGGCAGTGCCGCGTAGCTGACCTTGACCAGGTCGAACTCGCCACGCTCGGCCGCCGTGTTGGTGACGTCCACGTCGGCGAAGGTCAGATTGACCTCGGGAGCGCCGTGCACCAGACCGTGCACCAGGGCGTGGAAGACGAACGTGTCGTTGGGACACGGAGAGACCGCGAGTGAAAGCGCCACGGTCGACACGCTAGTCCGGTAACGGCCGCCTCGCCCGAAACACCACCTGTCTTCCACCCCACATCGTGAGGTTATCCACAGGCTGTCCACAGGGCGCCCGAAGCTGTGGACAACGCGCTAAAGGCCTCTTTCAGCCGCCACGCCGCCCGGTCCCGGGGGCCGATCGGATTGGAGATCGTGCGGAGCTCGGCGAACGGAAGCCCGGCGCCGGCCGCCGCGGTCGCCACGCCGAAGCCCTCCATCGCCTCGGCCATCGCGGCCGGGAAACGGGCGGCGAGAATCGCGGCGGTCGCGGCCGTGCCGGTGACCGTGGCCAGGGTGAGCACGTCACCGGCCAGCGCGTCGGGCAGCGCGCCGGTCAGGCCTTTCAGCAGCACCGGGTCGGCGACCAGCACGCTCGACCCGAAGCCGAGCTCCTCGATCGGCAGGAAGCCGTCCGGCGACTCGGCGCCCAGGTCGGCGGCGATGCTGCGGGCGCCGAGGACGGTGCTGCCGACCGGCGCGCGCCCGGCGAAGCCGCCGGCGATGCCGGCGCTGATCACCGCGCGGTAGCGGCCGGTAGCGAGCAGCCGGGCGGTCCCGGCGCCGGCCGCGGCCGGCCCCACGCCGACCGGCTCGACGACGACATTGCCGGGGTCGGCCCCGGCGCGGACGGCATCGGCCTCGGCGGCCACCGCGGTCACCACAAGCAGCGGGTACGGCATCAGCGGTCGTCATCCTCCGGGGAGCGTGTTTCGCCGCCGCCGTTGCCGGTGTTGCGCCCGGTCGAGGAGGGGCGGTAGACGTGGAAGCCGGGCGGGGCCGCGGGGTCGGGCCTGGTGGGAGTGGGTGCTTGCCGGTGATCGGCGGCAGGCGGCGGCGACTCGGTCGGTGGGCGTCCAGCGGCCGGCGGGGTCTGGGCGGGCGGCGCGGTCGGGGTGGAACGCGAGTCCGGTCCGCTGGGCGGCGCGGATCGCCGCTTTCCGAAGCCCCACTTCCGCTTTTCCGGCTTATCCGAAATGTCGGGAAGGGTGGGCGCAGGGCCGGAGTCGGCCGGGGTGGGGTCGAGGCGGGTTCGGTCCGCCGGTCGGGCCTGCGTCGCTGTGCGGCCGCTCTGCGGTGCTCGTGGCGCCGGTGGATGCGGTTGATTCCGGACCGGGACGGTCGGCGCGTCGGGCCAGGGATCGGTCGGCTCGTCCCGTCCGGTCGACCCGCCGGTGCCGGTGCCAGCGGCGCCGGAGCGGGCGGTGCCGGAGCGGGCGGTGCCAGAGCGGGCGGTGCCAGAGCGGGCGGTGCCAGAGCGGGCGCGGCCGGAACCAGGAGTGCCTGAGTCGGCGGTGCCTGAGTCGGCGGTGCCTGAGTCGGCGGTGCCAGAGCCGGCGCTGCCCACTCCGGCGGTGCCGGAGTGGGCTGGGCCGGGTGAGTCGGTGGGATTTTCGCCGTCGGCGCGGCCGCTCAGGCGCTCGTTGTGCAGGCGGGTTGCCGCCCAGGCCGCGCGCAGCGCCGCCGCCACCGCCAGGAGGGCCGCCAGGGCGACGCCGAGGCGGCCGGCCAGCGGGATGATGCCGATCGCGCCGCCGGCCACCCAGGCGATCATCAGGACCGTTTCCGAGTGGGCGAAGGCGCTCGCCCGCAGGCGCTCAGGGATCCGTTCCTGGATGCTGGCGTCGACGGCCAGTTTCGCGATGCCGCTGAAGATGGCGGTGATCAGGGCGAGCAGTGCCAGCATCGGCAGGCTGTAGAAGATCGCGGACAGGACGGCCACGCCCGCCGTGATGGTGAGGCCGCCGGATTGCAGAGCCAGCGGGCGGCGGATGCGCAACCGGGTGCCGGCGGCTGTGGACAGGAACGTGCCGACGGCCAGCGTGCCGCCGATCAGGCCGACCGCGCCCTGCCGGCCGATGTCGTGGCCGAGCACCGTGGTGTCGAGCTGGTTGGCCATGATCACGAACGCCAGGAACAGGAGCAGGAAGCCGTAGAGCAGGCGCAGGCTGGCGCTGCCGAGCAGGGCGGCGATCACCAGCTTGCCGGAGAGCGGCCGGTCGCTGCCGCGGCTCAGGCCCAGAACGGCCCGCCACGGGCGCGGGACCTCCTCGGGCGGGTCGGAGTCGGCGCGCGGGGGCAGGCGCAGCGAGATCACCATGCCGACCACGAAGATGATCGTGGCGACGCGCAGCGGCCACTGCGGGCCGAACTTGAAGGCGAGCAGGCCGATGGGTGCGACCACCGCGCCCGCGAACGTGCCGTAGACGCTGGCTCGCGCGCCGACCTGGGACAGCCGGACGCCCTGGGGCAGGAGTCTGGGCACGGCGGCGGAGCGGGCCACCCCGTACGCCCGAGAGAGCGCAAGCACCCCGAAGGCCGCCGGATAGAGCCCCCAGCCGAAAAGGTGATCGGAGATCACGTAGGCCAGGAAGGCGCGGCCGAGCATGGTGGCCGCGAGGGCGTAGCGGCGGCCGTGCCGGAAGTGGTCGAGCAGTGGGCCGACCACTGGCGCGAGCAGCGCGAACGGCACCATCGTGATCAACAGGTAGAGAGCGACCTTGCCGCGTGCCTCGCCGAGCGGCACGTTGAAGAAGATCGTGCCGGCCAGCCCGATCGTGATGAGCGCGTCGCCGGCGCAGGAGATCGCGTGCAGGTCGAAGAGGCGGATCATGCCGATCTCGTTGGCGGCGCCCTTGGCCCGCGCCGAGCCGACCCGGCGGGTGGCCCAGGCGCCGCCGCGCACGGAGCCGCGCACCAGCAGCCGGACGGCCTTGACGCCGGTGCCGACGGTGCGTCCGAGTGTGGGAAGCAGCGGCATGGCAACCATCCTGACTGATCCGGTCTACCTGCGTCCCGTTCCGTGGCCGTCGAATTCGGGGGAGTCGCTGCGGCACATCAGTCCCGGTAGGGGACAATGGATACGTGACGACCAGGACCGCCGCGCGCGCCGCCCGCCTCGACCAGGTTTGTGCCGATGCTGTCGGGGTGGCCCGGGGCGCGATCACGGATGTGGATCCCTCTGACATCGGTGACCACCTCGAGGCGGTCGCCGAGGGCGATCGTGTCGTGACTCACTTCTTCGAGAGCCATCTCGCTGGTTACCGGGGGTGGCGCTGGGCCGTCACGGTGACCCGGGTGCCGCGCAGCCGGCACGTCACGAACTGCGAGACGGTGCTGCTGCCCGGCCCCGACGCGCTGATGGCCCCGGGCTGGGTGCCGTGGAACGAGCGGCTGCAGCCCGGCGACCTCGGTGTGGGCGATCTCATGCCGACCGCGCCCGACGACGATCGGCTGGCCCAGGGTTATGTGCTGAGCGACGACCCCGCCGTCGAGGAGGTCAGCTGGGAGCTGGGCCTCGGCCGGTCCCGGGTGATGTCGCAGGAGGGCCGGATGGAGACCGCCCAGAGGTGGTATGACGGCGACTCCGGCCCGGAAGCCCCGATCTCGACCGCGGCGCCGCGTAACGCGCGCTGCGGCACCTGCGGCTTCTACCTTCCGCTGGCCGGTTCGCTGCGCACGATGTTCGGCGTCTGCGGCAACCTCTACGCGCCGGACGACTCCCGCGCGGTGAGCGCCGACCACGGTTGTGGCGCGCACTCCGAGGCGCTGCTGGGCACGTCCGAGCCGCCGGTCGAGGAACTCCCGACGGTCTACGACGACAGCGAGGTCGAGTCGGTGGCGGTGTCGCGCGGCCACGGCTCGGTCGAGAACGAGGAGCCGGCCGAGGATTACGGCCACAGCTGAGCCGCTCAGCCCTCGCGGAACTCCGCGTGGCTGATCGACCGGCGCCGCTTGCGGTTGCGGTCGTGGATGAGCATCGTGACCAGGCCGGGGATGCCGACCAGGAAGCCGGCGACGCTGGTTTGCAGCCAGGTGTCCGGCCCGTCGGCCAGCCAGACGACCGCGGCGGCGATCGCGAACGCGGCGAGGCCGGCCGCGGCGAACGGGACCATCGGCGGATCCAGCGGTTCGACCCGGGGCTTCGGCTGAGTCACACCGACAGGGTACGTGCGTAACGATCATCCGTGGGTATGCGGTGGACAACACGGCTTTGCGCTGGTCACCCCCGCCTTGAAAGCATGCGTGGGTTATCTAGACTGCCGTCACCGGAACTCCCGGTGACGGCAGTCATAGTCGTTAGCCAAGCTCATTAGCTAAGCTAAGAATCGTGATGGAGTGGCCGGTGGCTACGGAGCGAGGGACAGCGGACGAGCTGGCCATGACGCTGCGCGAGGCCATTCTGCGGCTCAACCGGCGGGTCCGGCAGACCCGTGCGGTCGGCGATCTTACGTTCAGCCAGCTCTCCGCCCTGACCAGCCTTCAGCTGCACGGCGCGTTGACTCCTCGCGAGCTCGCCGACGTCGAGCGGGTCCAGCCACCGACGATGACCAAGATCGTCGGAAAGCTGGAGGAGCGCGGGCTTGTGGCCCGCACCCCGCACCCGACCGACGGGCGTCAGGTCATCCTGGCGCCGACCGAGCAGGGCCGGGCGATGTACGCCCAGTTCGAACAGGTGCGCAACGAGTGGCTGGCCGAACAGCTGGCCGCTCTCAGCGCCGAGGAGCAGAACGTGCTCGCCCAGGCTGCAAAAATCATGCAGCAGGTCGCCCGCGCCTGACCGCCTCGACCGACTCGGTCGCCGCGCTTCATCACTTGACGATGACGCGTACGGCCGAGAGGGAGGCGCAGCCTAGTGCGGGCAGTGCTGAGTACCACGTTCCGGTCCTTGAAGGTTCGCAACTACCGACTCTTCAGCATCGGCCAGCTGGTGAAGCTGGTCGGCGTGTGGATGATGTTCACCGCGCAGGACTGGTTGGTGCTCGACCTCTCCGGCAACTCTCCGGGCGCGCTCGGCACGGTGGCCGCCTTGCAGTTCCTTCCGGTGCTGGTGCTCACCCTCTACAGCGGCCGGCTCGCCGATCGGTACGACAAGCGGAAGCTGCTGGTCGCCGCGAACGCTGTCTTCGCCGTCACCGCGGTCGTCTTCGCCGTCCTGGTCGCCTCCGGCTCAGTGGTGCTCTGGCACGTCTTCCTGTTCGCCGGGCTGCTCGGCATCGCGAACGCCGTCGAGACCCCGGTTCGCCAGGCCTTCGTCTCCGAGCTCGTCGAGTTGCCGCTGCTGCCGAACGCCCTCGCGCTCTCCGCGGCCACCTTCAACTGCGCCCGGATTGCCGGCCCGGCGCTGGCCGGGATCGCGCTCGCGGCGTTCTCCACCGGTCCGGTCTTCCTGATCGCCACCGTGCTCTCCATCGCGCCGGTCTTCAGCTACCTGCGGATGAGTCCGGCCGACCTCTACCGCAACGCGCCGGCGGCCAAGAAGGGCGCCCGCGTCCTGGACGGTCTGCAGTACGTTCGCCGGCATCCCGACCTGCTCCTGCCGATCTGCCTGATGGCGGTGGTCGGCATGATCGGGTTCAACTTCCCGGTCACCCTCGCCGCCCTCGCGAAGATCAATTTCCACGCCGGTCCGTCGTCGTTCGGCCTGCTCACCACGACGCTCGCGGTCGGTGCGCTCGGCGGCGCGCTGGCCGGCAGCGCCCGGCGAGCCCGCCCCAGCGTGTACGTCGTACTCGGCGCGGCCCTGGCCTTCGGGGTGCTCGAGTTCGCGGTCGGGTTCGCGCCGAACTTCCTGGTCGCCATGCTGATCCTGCTGCCGACCGGCTTCTTCTCGATCTTCCTGGCCCAAGCCGCCAACCACCGGGTCCAGATGGGTGTCGACGCCGAGTACCGGGGCCGGGTGATGGCGCTCTACGTGCTGGTCTTCCTCGGCACCACGCCGATCGGGGCGTCGGTCACCGGCTGGTGGGGTGAGCGCTTCGGGGTGCCGGCCAGCATCTGGTGCGCGGGCCTGCTCTGCTTCGTCGCGGCGGTGGCGGCGCTGGTCTGGCAGTTGCGGGTCAGCGGTGACCGGCTCGTCGTGCGCCTGCGGCCGCGGCCGTGCATCGAGCTGGTCCGCCGGGCCCGCGATGAGGTGCCGGCCGAAGACGTGCCGGTCGTCGACGAGCCGCCGATCGACACCGTGGCCGGGGCACCGGTTCCGGTGGCCGTTGCCGAGAAGGTCGAGCTCAGCTCGGCACGCTGACCGGGCGCTGCGCCGCCGCCAGTTCGAGGGCGGCGCGGCGGGGATCGCCGTTCCAGCGGCTCGGGAAAGCGTCCAGCAACCGCCAGCCGGCCCGATGCAGGGCTCGCTGACGGGCCAGATGCGCGTCCGGCCCATCGGGATGTGGCCCGCAGAGCACGCCGATCTCGCCGACGCAGAGATCCACGGTCCACGGTCCGACGCGATAGGACGGCTTCACCGGAACCTCGAGGTTGCGCAGTTCGGTGGCGAGCTCCGCCGCCCAGCCGGTGGCCGCGGCATCCGGCTTCGCATCCAGCGGTGCCTGGGCGTAGGCCAGATAGTCGCCGAGCAGGCCGTTCGCCTCGTCCAGCGAGCTGACCACCACGAGCCGCCGCCGCGCCCTGGTGATCATGACGTTGAACAGGTGCGGGTCGGCCACGAAACGGCGCCGGCCGGCCGAGTCGCCCGGCAGCAGCCCGAGCGACACCACGACCACGTCCGCCTCGCTGCCCTGGAACGCGTGCACGGTGCCAACTCGCAAGCCGAGCTCCTCGATCCGTTCCACCGGGTACGCGGCCACCAGCGCCGCCTCCAGGGCCTCGGCCTGCGGCCGGAACGGCGAGATCACCCCGATGCCGCGACGGCCCTCGGCGGCCAGATCCTCGACCACCTTCAGCACGGTCGTCACCTCGTCGGCCAGGCTCGGGCCGGGTGCGCGCACCACGTCGATCGCGTCGGTGGCCTCGGTGGCCGGCGTGCGGGTGAGCACCGCGATCCGGTCGCCGTAGAAACGGTGCGCCGAGAACCCGATCAAATGCGGTGTGCTCCGGTGGTGCTCGGCCAGCCAGGTCGCCGGCGCCGCGCCCGCGGCCAGGTCGTAAGTGCTGACCCGGCGCACGTCGAGACGGTCGTCGGCGCCGTGCCGGGACAGCACCTCGGCCACGTCCACGTCACTGACGAACGAGACGAACCGCAACTGTCGCGGATCGCCGACCACCAGCGCGCGGCGGGCCCGGGCCAGCACCGGGGCGGCCCGGATCTGATCCACGTGCGACGCCTCGTCGATCACCACGAGGTCGAACATGCCGGGCGCCGACGGCAGCAGGTCCTCCACGTCGGCCACCGTGCCGATCCACAGCGGCAGCGCGCGCACCAGCGGGGCGGCGTCGAGCTTGGCGAGCAGCTCGCGGCGGCGGTTGCGGCCGGCGCGCAGGGCGGCGGCCAGCGACGCGGCGCCCCGGCGGGCATCGCGGTCCCAGCGGCGTTCGCTGCGGGCGGCCCGGCGCATGGCGTCGCCCACGGCGGTGGCCAGGGCCTCCTCGGCGGCGTGCAGGGCCGGCCAGTGCTGGGTCAGATCGGTGCCGCCGGTCGCGGCGAGGAGGGCGGCGGCTCGCTGGGCGGCGGCCGCGGTCCGGGCGTCGGACACCCGCTGGGGCGGGATCTTCCGGATCCGCCGGCGGGCCCACCAGCCGGCCAGGCCGCCCCGGTCCAGATCACCGTTGAACGCGCCGGGGACGTCGGCGGCGAGGGCGGCCAGCTGTGGCTGCCAGTGTTCCAGGGTCGCGGCCTGAGTTTCCTGGTGGAGAGCATCGGCCACGGCGGCGCGTTGTAGGCGTACGTCATCGGATTTGGTCTTGATGGCCGCGACGTCCGCTCTCAGCTCTTTGTCGCTGGCGCCCTGGTCTGTTCCGGCGGTGAGCTCGGCCGCCAGGCTCTCCCGGCGGCCGGCGTCGCCGAACAGCACCGGCGTCGGGCCCGGGTAGCGGGCCAGCAGCGCCGCGAGCACCTCGGCGGCGTGCGGCGACTGCGTCGCCACCAGCACCGAACCGCCCCGATGCACCACCTCCAGAGCGGCCGCCACCACGGTGTGGCTCTTGCCGTTGCCGGGCGGCCCGGAGACCACCGTGATCGCTGCCGTGCGAGCCCGCGCCACCACCTCGGCCTGTGCCTCGGTCAGCGGCAGCGGCGACCGCACCTCGTCGTCGACGGGCTGCTCCACCCGCTCCTCGCCGTAGATCGCGGCGAATGCCGTTCCGCCCAGGTCGCGCGCGGCCCAGCTGCGCAGACTGTCGGCCAGGCCGCCGCCGAAGACGTCGCGTGCCACGTAGAGGGCTGCCTTCGGCACCAGCACCACCCGGTTCTTCGGCAGCCGGCGGTGATCGTCACTGACCGCGAAGACCGGGATGCCGGTCGCCTCGGCGGCCGTCGACAGCCAGGCCGTGCTGCCGGTCGCGGTGAGCCAGCCCGGCGTGGCCAGCCCCGGCGCGGCCTCCAGCGCGGCGGCCAGGTCGCGGTCGGTCACCAGCGGGGAGATCTCCACATCGCCGGCCGGGACGACGCGGTAGCCGGTCAGCGTGCGTTCCAGCCGCACCGGCTGGCTGAGCAGCGGCAGCCGCACCTTGCGCGGCTTGTCGTCGGTCTCGCCCGTTGTCTCCCCCGCCAGGAAGCCCCAGCCGCGGCGTAACAGGCGCTCCTCGCGGTGCAGCGCGTCCAGGGCGGCCAGCCGGTCGATCTCGGCGCGGCGGGGTGCCCGCTCGGCATCGTCCAGCCAGACGAGTGGCTGGCCGCCGCGGGTGACGTCGAGAACGCGATCTCCGGCCGCGGGCGCCAGCTCGGCGAGGACGCCGAGAACCGTGGAGGGCCGCATGGCGACCGACGGTACCGCCCGCCGGCACCTCCGCTCGCGCGCGGGTTTGGCAGACTGAGTCGGCCGAACGGGTATTCCGACACTTGCGTCCGGCGGCTTAGCGTTTTTTCCGTGGCCATCGCGCACATTGTTGTGCTGACGGCAGCGTTGCTGACGCTGCTCTGTTTACCGTGCGTTGTCGCGGCCGTGGTCTGCGCCGACGAGCTGGCGATGCGCCGCATGTGGACGCGGACCGGCCGCCAGGAGATTCGCGCTCTGCGGCGGCTCGACCGCGAGATGCGTGCCGCCGACCCGGTGCCGTCGCTGGCCGTCCTGGACAACCCGTCGATCGAGCAGATCGCGTTCGACCTGCGCCGGCTTGCCCAGCAGCGCCGCTCCGGCCCGACCCGGCATTCGGAGAAGTGGCTGGCGGCGGTCCAGCGCGCCTACGACGACCGGCTGTGCCTGGCGTGCCACTGCCTGGGCGTGGCCGAGCACCTGGGCCCACTGCAGGGCATGGACCGCGACCTGGAGCGCATGCGCATGGAACACGACCTACAGGCCGCCGGCCTGGCCCTGCGCTGAGCGGGGCGCGCAGCGCCCTGCCCAGCGCAGGGCCAGGCGCTCGATCTTGGTGAGTTGCTGTCAGTGCCGCGCACCAAGTTTCCAAGATCGAGAGATCAGGCGGCGAGTGGCCACTTCTGCACCGTTTTGTACTCGCCGTTGTGGCTCTCGACCAGCGCGAACTCAGTCACACGCCACGGAGACCCGCGGTAATTCGCCAGCGCTGTGCGGATCGGATCGTCGCTTCGGTACGAGACGGTCAAATGTGGTCGGTACGGGCGGTCGTCCGAGGGGAAACCGGCGTGGGCCAGCGCGTCCCGGACCTCGGAGCGCAACTCGCCGAGCGGGCCCAGGTCGCCCTCCACTCGGGCCCAAGCCGCATTTCCGAATTGTCCGCCCCCGTGGAGGTGAAGCGCGAACTGAGGTGGCGCCACGATGCCGTCCAGCACCACGGCGACCGGCGTGACCGGGATGTCACCGAGGAAGACCAGCGTGACGTGCCACTTGGCGGCTCGGGTCAAGCGAGAGCCGGACGGCAGGGCGCGCGAGAGGGCCGACAACTCGGACGGTGGTGGGTAGAGCGCGACGAACAGGCGGGTCAGGATGACTCGCGGGCGGCCGGGCCGCCGCCGAACAGGACATCGTCCCAGCTCGGGAGGCGCTTGCGCGGCTTCGTCTCGTCGGTCTCGGAGGACTGCTGGCCCTGCTGACCGACCGTGCGACGGGGGCGCAGCACGGCCAGCGACGGCACGGCGGGCACCTCCTTGGGCAGGTCGGCGTCGTCGTCGAAGGCCGAGCCGGAGCCGCCGCCGAGGAGCGCGGCCGCGCCACCGGCGACCGGCCGACGTGGCTGCTCGGAGGGGCCGGCCGTGTCGAGGCCGCGGCCGCCGCTGAGCGGGCGGTCGAGTGAGGCGAGCAGCGCGTCGCGGCCGGCCCGGATCGGGTCGCGGGTCGGACGCTGCTGGGGCTTCTGCGCAGGGGTCTCGTTAGCGGGCAGGCCGTGGCCGCCGCGGGCGGGCTCGTTGCCGCGCGCGGAGCTGGGCAGGCCGTGGCCGCTGCGCTCGGCGAGGAAGTTGCGCTCGGGAACCGGGTCCTGGCCGAGGATCTGCGTGGGGCGCTCGGCACACAGGTACTGCGCCATGTCGTCGTGCGGGGAGACGACCTGGCGTCCCTTGTCGAGGTCCCAGATCGCCTGGGCGGTGGCCTTGCCGGACGGCCAGGTGGCGACGATGCGCCAGGTGCCGTCCTCACGCCGGAACGCGTCCCACGAGATCTTTTCCGAATCGATGCCGTGCTGGGCCAGGCGGCTGTCGACCACCTCGGCGAGCGGCGCGCCCGAGTCGGACGTCTTCAGCCGAGTGCGGCGCGCGTGCTGGGCGAGCATCGCCCGCTCCTGCAGCACCGGACCGGCGTAACGCAGCACGCGGTCGACCGGGACGCCGGCGACGCGAGCGACATCCTCGGCGGACTCGCCGGAACGAATGCGGGCCTGGATGTCGCGCGGTGACAGGGACGCCACCGCGTTTTCGTGCGTCATCACGGCCACGGCACCGCCCGGTGAACCCGGGTGTGTCTCGTGGGTGACAGCGCCGCTGACGCGGTCGTCGATGGGGAGGGCCAGGAGCCGGCCGACCTCATCGGCGAGCACCAGGGCCTGACCGTCCTCGGAGAGGGCGACGAAGCGAACCGGCCGCATGCGTTGCCTCCGTCCCGTCAAACTCGCTGGCCTGTGCTCCCGAGAGTCAGCCACTCGGGCGCGTTTCGGAACACGGTACGCGCCTTGGTCACTCGATGGGAGGAGACGCGCCCGGGGTGTTGCTGGGATTGCTCTGAACTGCGGAGATGATCATCGTTCTCCACAAGGGCAAACCCATTCAAACTCATAAACCCACGTAATGGTACGCGCGTAGGAGTGACCAGAAGCACTAGCGCAGCCCCTGGCGCTCAGCGCGGCCGCGCTGCATGGCCGGGGCCGCAGCGCGACTCTCGCGTGAGGAGGTGGTCAGGCGGCCGCGCCGCTCGGTGGCGCACCGGTAAGCATGCCGCTCGGCGGTGCCCCGCCCGGCCCGCCCGGCATGCCGCTCGGCGGAGCGCCACCGGGTCCGCCCGGCATCCCGCTCGGGGGCGCGCCACCAGGGCCGCCGGGCATGCCGCTCGGGGGAATGCCGCCGCCGGGAGGGGCCATGCCGCCGCCCTTCTCCTCGCCGGCCGGGTCGATCGAGATCGTCAGCGTCGCTTTGTATCCCTCGGACACGCTTCCGGTCACGGTGGCCAGCTCGGTGACCGCCTTGTCATCGCCGAACACGTTGTCGGTGGCCAGGCTGATCCCCTTCATGTTGGTGACGCTCGCGCTGTAGCCGTCGGTCGCGTACACCAGATCGGACACGTCCTCCGGCAGCGCGATCTGCGACGTCTTCACGATCGGCCCGTCCCCGCTGGTGGCGTGCGCGGCCGACGCGTACACCTCGAAGTGGATGTGCGGCCACCGGCCGGTGTAGCAGGCCGGGTAGATGCTGGTGAAGCTCGCCGTGCCGGTCGCGTCGGTCTCCTGGATGCCGCGCAGATAGTTCTCGCCGGTCACCGCGGTGGAGTACATCGAGTAGTTGCCGGCCTTGTCGCAGTGCCACGCGTAGACCGCGGCGCCGGTCACCGGCTTCCCGCTGCGGTCGTTCACCACCAGCGAGAACTCCAGCGGCACCCCGTCCGCTTTGCCGGTCGCGGTGCCGAACGAGGAGCGGATGTCCTTGCGCACGATCCCGTCGATGGTCCGCACGTCCGGCCCGTTGGACCCGTCGGCAGGGTAGGGCCCGGCGGTCTCCGAGGCGACCTCGGCAACAGTGCCGGAGGAGGCCGGCGGAGTCGGTGAGGCGGAATCCGAACAGGCAGAGAGCACGGCCGCGCTGCCGAGCATCGTCAGCAGCCGCCGACGGTCGAACCGTAGGCCCTTGTCGTGGACCAGCCGAACATAGGCGGAGTTACCCGGATCGATCATCCGGGTAGCTAACCGTCTATTCCTGTGCGGAGCCTATGCGAGGCGCTCGACGACGTAATCGATGCACGCGGTCAGCGCGGCCACGTCGGCCGGCTCGACCGTCGGGTAGAGCGCGACCCGCAGCTGGTTGCGCCCGAGCTTCCGGTACGGCTCGGTGTCGACGATGTCGTTGGCCCGCAGCACCGCGGCGATCTTCGCGGCGTCCACACCGTCGAAGTCGATCGTGGCCACGGCCGCCGACCGCAGCGACGGGTCGGTGATGAACGGCGTCGCGAACGAGGACCGGTCGGCCCAGCCGTAGATCGCGGTCGCGCTTTCGGCGCTCCGCTTGACCGCCCAGGACAGGCCGCCCTGCGCGTTCATCCAGTCGAGCTGCTCGGCCGCGAGGAACACGGTGGCCAGCGCGGGTGTGTTGTAGGTCTGCTCGAGGCGGGACTGCTCGATCGCGGTGACCAGGTCGAGGAACTGCGGGATGTAGCGGCCGCTGCCCTTGATCTCGAACGCGCGCTCGATCGCGGCCGGCGACATGAGCGCCAGCCAGATGCCGCCGTCGGAGCCGAGCGCCTTCTGCGGGGCCAGGTAATAGACGTCGGTCTCGCGCAGGTCGACGTCGAGGCTGCCGCCGCCCGAGGTGGCATCGGTGAGCAGCAGCGCGCCCTCGTCGGCGCCGGCCACCCGGCGGACCGGCACGGCCACGCCGGTGGACGTCTCGTTGTGGACGCTCGCGTAGACATCGACGCCGGCCTCGGCGGTCAGATAGGCGGCCTGGCCGCCGGGCGCCTTGTGCACGGTCGGGTCGGCCAGGAACGGCGCGTCCGCGACGGCCTTGACGAACTTGGCGCCGAACTCACCGAACTCGGCGAACTGGGCCTTGTCGCGCACCAGGCCGAACGTGGCGGTCTCCCAGAACGCGCTGGTGCCGCCGTTGGAGAGGACCACCTCGTAGCCGTCGGGCATCGAGAAGAACTCGGCGAGGCCGCGACGCAGCCGGGCCACCTGGTCCTTCACCGTCTTCTGCCGGTGCGAGGTGCCCAGGAGCGTGCGTGACACCGCGGACAGCGACTCGACGCCCTCCGGTCGCACCTTGCTGGGGCCCGAGCCGAAGCGTCCGTCGACCGGCTTGATCTCGTCAGGGATCCGGATGTCAGTCACGGTCACACATTATGCGCGAGTTGCTCCCAGCCCTCGACCTGCTCGTGCTTGCGTGCGGCCGGGCCCACATAACGCAGGCTGGGGCGCAGGATGCGGCCGAGTTTCTTCTGCTCGAGGATGTGCGCGCTCCAGCCGGCCACCCGGGCGCAGGTGAACATCGGGGTGAACATGTGCGCCGGCACCTCGGCGAAGTCGAGCACGACGGCCGACCAGAACTCCACGTTGGTGGGCAGCGGCCGGTCGGGCTTGCGCTCCCGCAGCTCGGCCAGGGCCGCCCGCTCGAGCGCCTCGGCCACCTCGAAGCGGGGCGCGCCGAGGTCGCGGGCGATCTGGCGGAGCACCCGGGCGCGCGGGTCCTCGGTGCGGTAGACGCGGTGGCCGAAGCCCATCAGCCGCTCGCCGCGGTCGAGGACGTGTTTCACGTACCCCTCGGCGTCGCCGCTGCGCTCGACCTCTTCGATCATGTGCAGCACCCGCAGCGGGGCGCCGCCGTGCAGCGGGCCGGAGAGCGCGCCGATGCCGGCCGAGATGCAGGCGGCCGCGTCGGCGCCGACCGAGGCGGCGATCCGGCAGGTGAAGGTCGACGCGTTGAGCCCGTGCTCGGCGGCCGAGATGAAGTAGGCGTCGACGGCCTTGACGTGCCGCGGGTCGGGGTCGCCCCGCCAGCGGCGCATGAACCGCTCGACGATCGTCTCGGCCCGGTCGATGTCTTTCTGCGGCACCGCCGGCAGACCGAGCCCGCGGGCCGCCTGGGCCACGAACGAGAGCGCGGTGACCGACACCCGGGCCAGGTCACGGCGGGTCTGCGCGTCGTCGATGTCGAAGATCGGGGAGAGCCCCCAGTACGGGGCGAGCATGGCCACCGCGGATTGCACGTCGACGCGGATGTCGCCGGAGTGCACCGGCACCGGGAACGGCTCGGCGGGCGGCAGGCCGGGGCCGAACCGGCCGTCGACCAGCAGGCCCCACACGTTGCCGAAGGAGACGTGCCCGATCAGGTCTTCGATGTCGACGCCGCGGTAGCGCAGTGCGCCGCCGTCCTTGTCCGGCTCGGCGATCTCAGTTTCGAACGCGACGACACCTTCAAGGCCCGGTTTGAAATCGGACACAGAACTCAATTCGGACCCGGCGCTCAAATCGAACAGGGCTCCCCTGTGAAGAATTACTACGAGTCTTTCATATTGCCCGGTTAGCGGGGCCGACGCGATGTGCTCTCGATGACACCCATCCTTACCGAGCTGACGTACGGGCCGCTCGGTCTTACGGTCGTTGAGGACGAAAGTAATGGGGAGCGCTCGTGACCGTGGAACCTCCGTCGCCCGCAACGATGCGGCGCGACTACACCGAGCGTGGAGAGCTGCTCGAAGAGCATCTGGCGGCCGACTGGCCGACCCAGTTCGCCGCCTGGTTCGCCGACGCGGCGGCCTACGGCCTGCCGGAGCCCAACGCGATGATCGTGGCCACGGCGAGCGCCGAGGGGCGGCCGTCGGCCCGCACGGTCCTGCTCAAGGAGTACGACGAGCGGGGCTTCGTGTTCTTCACCAACTACGAGTCGCGCAAGGGCTCGGAGCTGGCTGCCAACTCGTACGCAAGCCTGGTCTTCCCGTGGTTTCCGATGCAGCGCCAGGTGCTGGTGAGCGGCGCGGTCGAGCACGTCACCCGGGCCGAGACCGACGAATACTTCGCGTCCCGGCCGCGCGGCTCCCAGCTCGGCGCCTGGGCCAGCCCGCAGTCGCGGGTGCTGGCCGACCGGACCGCGGTCGAGGCCGGGCTGACCGCCGCCCAGGAGCGCTTCGGCGACGGACCGGTGCCGGCCCCGCCGCACTGGGGTGGGTTCCGGGTCCGGCCGGAGACGGTCGAGTTCTGGCAGGGACGCACGAGTCGTCTGCACGATCGGCTGCGGTTCCGCCGTACACCTGATGGGGTTTTTGTCGTCGAACGACTCGCGCCGTGAGTGAGGTCGTCGAGGAGCAGGAGAAGGAGCGCAGCTCCTGGGTGATCGACACCCGGCCGTTACGGGTGCTGGCCTACCGCCGGATGTGGATCGGCAACGGGGTGTCGTTCTTCGGGTTCCAGTTCACCGCGGTCGCGGTGCCCGTGCAGATGTACGCGGTGACGCACTCGAGCGCGTGGGTCGGTCTGCTCGGCGTCGCCGGCCTGGTCCCGCTGCTGATCTTCGGTCTGTGGGGTGGCGCCGCCGCCGACGTGGTCGACCGACGCAAGTTGCTGCTGGCCAGCTCGATGCTGGCCTGGATCTCGACCATCGGGCTGCTGGCCCAGGCGCTGTTCGGGCTGAACAGCGGCTGGCTTCTGCTGGCGCTGACCGCGGTGCAGTCGGCCGGCTTCGCGGTGAGCTCGCCGACCCGGCAGGCGATCATCCCGCGGATCGTGCCGACCGCCCTGGTCCCGGCGGCGAACACGCTGAGCTACACGACCACGACCGCCGGCGGGGTGCTCGGGCCGCTGGCCGCCGGGCTGATTTTCGGCATCGCCTCGACCGGCGCCGGTGTGACCGTGGCCTACCTGGTCGATGCGGCCCTGTTCACGATCTCGTTCTGGGCGACCTGGAAGTTGCCGTCGATCCCGCCGATCGTGCACGCCGAGGACGAGGAGAAGCCGTCGGCGGGGCTGCGCGGCATCACCGACGGCCTGAAGTTCCTGGTCACCCAGCCGGTGCTGCTGCTCTCGTTCGGTGTTGACATCATCGCGATGGTGTTCGCCATGCCGCGCGCGCTGTTCCCCGAGGTCGCGGCGGACCGGTTCGGCGGCGGTTCGGCGGTCGGCTGGCTCTATGCCGCGATCGCGATCGGCTCGGTGATCGCCGGCCTGACCTCCGGGTGGATCGGGCGCCTGAAACGGCAGGGCATCGCGCTGATCGTGGCCGTGGTGGGCTGGGGCGTCGCGATCGGTTTCTCCGGTTTCGCGCATCAGCTGTGGCTGATGGTGCTGCTGCTCGCCGTGGCCGGCGCGGCCGACCTGGTCAGCGCGGTCTACCGGCAGTCGATCCTGCAGACGTTCGCGCCCGACCGGTTGCGCGGCCGGCTGCAGGGCGTCTTCATCGTGGTGGTGGGCGGCGGCCCGCGCCTGGGTGACCTGCGGGCCGGCGCCACCGCCGACCTGACCGGCACGACCGCGTCGTGGGCGGGCGGCGGCTTCGTAGCGGCCGGTCTGGCCCTGGTCGTGGCCACGGCCTTCCCGGCCCTGGCCCGCTATCGCCCGCCAGCCCAAACCCCGGACGGAGCCAACCGCCGTCCAACCGCCCCGCCCGCCACCCAAAATCGGTCTGAAGACTAGGTTGGAAGTCATGACTAGCGTCGTGCCGGCGAAGACCGGAACCCAGTGGGCGATCGAGGCGGACGGCCACCGGGCCGTGGTCGTGGAGGTCGGTGGCGTGCTGCGCCACTACTCCGTCGGCGACGTGCAGGTGCTGGACGGCTTCGACGCCGACGAGCTCTCGCCGGCAAGCGCCGGGCAGATCCTCGCGCCGTGGCCGAACCGGATCCGGGACGGCCAGTACGAGTTCGAGGGTCAGGCCCACCAGCTGCCGCTGACCGAGCCGGCCCGGCACAACGCCATCCACGGCCTGGCCAACTGGTCGCGCTGGACGCTCGCCGAGCAGTCCGCCGACGCGATCACGGTCGAGTTCGAGCTGCCCGCCCAGGTGGGTTACCCCTGGTGGCTGACGCTGCGCACCCGCTGGTCGGTCTCCGCGGCCGGCCTGAGCTGCACGCAGGAGGTCGTCAACAACAGCCCGTCGAACGCGCCGTGGGGTTACTCCGTGCACCCCTACCTGCAGCTGCCCGGCGTCGCGGTCGACGACATCCTGCTGCACGTGCCGGGCAAGACCCGGATCATCGCCGACAACCGCCTGCTGCCGATCGGCTCCAACTCCGTCGCCGGCACCGAGTTCGACTTCACCGCGGCGCGCGCCATCGGCGACCTGGTCCTGGACACCACGTTCGGCGAGATCGAGCACGACGCGGCCGGCATCACCGAGGTGACGATCGCCGACCCGGGCTCGGACGCCAAGGTCGTGGTCTGGGCCGACGACAAGTTCAAGTACTGGCAGGTCTTCTCCGGCGACACCCTGCACGGCGAGCGGTTCCGCCGATCGGTCGCGATCGAGCCGATGACCTGCCCGCCCGACTCGTTCCGCACCGGCCGCGACCTGATCGTGCTGGCCCCGGGCGAGACCTGGACCGCGTCCTGGGGGATCCGGAGCTGATGGAGTTCGACGAGGTCGTCCGCCGCCGGCGGATGGTGCGCAACTACGACCCCGACCGCCCGGTGCCGGCCGAGCTTCTCGACAAGATCGTCCGGCACGGGCTGCGGGCGCCCAGTGCCGGTTTCTCCCAGGGGTGGGGCTTCCTGGTCCTCACCGCCGCCGAAGATCGCGAGCTGTACTGGTCGACGACGGCCGAAGGTGAGTGGGACGACTGGCTCACCCGGATGCGCAACGCCCCGGCGATCGTCGTCTGCCTCTCCAACAAGTCGGTCTATCTGGACCGTTATGCGCAGGACGACAAGGGCTGGACGGATAGGGATGAGAAGCACTGGCCGGTGCCGTACTGGGACATCGACACCGGGTTCGCCGCGCTGCTCATGCACCTCAGCGCGGTCGACGAGGGCCTTGGCTCGTGCTTCTTCGGGATTCCGGTGAACCGGCTGCAACGATTCAAGGACGCGTTCGGGGTGCCGGACGAGTTCACCCCGATCGGAGCGCTCACGATCGGTTACCGTGCCACGGACAAGAGGTCACCGTCACTGAAGCGGGGGCACCGCCCGGTGGACGAAGTGGTGCATCATGGCCGATGGGCGGCAGCAGCCGAGTGACCGCGGGCGCGGCTAGGCTGACACCGACAGTTTGGGTTCTTGGAGAGGGGGCAACCCGGCGTGATTTTCAAAGCGGTCCGGGACGGAGCCCCGTACCCCGATCACAACACCACGCTGAAGGCCTGGTCGGAGATTCCGCCGAGGCCGATCCGGCTGGCTGATCTGATCACCACGAAGCGCGAGCTCGCGCTCGACAAGCTCCTCGCCGAGGACTCGACCTTCTACGGCGACCTGTTCCCGCACGTCGTGGAATACAAGGGTGCGCTCTACCTGGAGGACGGCCTGCACCGCGCGCTGCGGGCGGCCCTGCAGCAGCGCAATCAGATCCACGCCCGCGTCCTGGTCGTCGGGGGCTGACCGTGGCCGCCGACCCGCTCGACCTGCTCGACCTCGACTCGCTGCTGAGCGACGAGGAACGCGACATCCGCGCGCTCGCCCGCCGGGTCGCCGACGATCGGGTCCGCCCGTCGGTCGCCGACTGGTATGAGAACGGCACCGCGCCGGTGCGCGACCTCGCGCTGGAGTTCGGCAAGCTCGGCCTGCTCGGCATGCACCTGACCGGCTACGGCTGCACCGGCGCCTCCGCGGTCGCCTACGGCCTGACCTGCATGGAGCTCGAGGCCGCCGATTCGGGCGTCCGCTCGCTGGTCAGCGTCCAGGGCTCGCTGGCGATGTTCGCGATTTGGTCCTTCGGGTCGGCGGAGCAGAAACGACGGTGGTTGCCGGGCATGGCGGCCGGCGAGCTGATCGGCTGCTTCGGCCTGACCGAGCCCGATCACGGCTCCGACCCGGCCAACATGTCGACCCGCGCCCGCCGTGACGGCGACGACTGGGTGCTCAACGGCGGCAAGATGTGGATCACCAACGCGCCGCTCGCCGACGTGGCGGTGATCTGGGCGCGCACCGACGAGGGCGTGGCCGGCTTCGCCGTCCCGACCGACACCCCGGGCTTCTCGGCGCGGGAGATCAAACACAAGATGTCGCTGCGGGCGTCCAGCACCGGCGAGATCAGCCTCGATGACGTCCGCCTTCCAGCCGATGCTCAGCTGCCCGGCGCGCGTGGTCTGAAGGCCCCGTTGTCGTGTCTGACCGAAGCCCGATTCGGCATCATCTGGGGATCGCTCGGAGCAGCCCGTGACTGTCTGCAGGTGGCGCTCGATTACGCGAGCACCCGGGAGCAGTTCGGCCGGCCGCTCGGCGGCTTCCAGCTGACCCAGGCGAAACTGGCCGACATGGCCCTCGAGGTGCAGAAGGGCTTCCTGCTCGCGCTGCACCTGGGCCGGTTGCGCGACTCGGCCGGTTCGCTGCGGCCCGAGCAGGTCAGCATCGGCAAGCTCAACAACGTGCGGGAAGCCATCAAGATCGCCCGGCAGTGCCGCACGATCCTCGGCGGAAACGGCATCAGCGGCGAGTACCCGATCATGCGGCACGCGAACAACCTCGAGAGCGTGCTCACGTACGAGGGAACTTCGGAAATTCACCAGCTGGTCATCGGCCAAAAATTGACTGGTTTGAACGCATTCGCCAACTGAGCGGATGCGAGTGTCGTACCCCCCTCGTACCGTGAGGGTATGGCCCAGTCACCGGATGTCGATGAACCCACGAGGGAATATCCGGCTGTCCCTGAGGACGCCTCGCCGGCCACCCCTGAGCTTGACAAGAAACCTGAGCTCGAAGAGAAGAGCGCCGACCCCCCACAGCGGAGCATCGTCGCTCGCGTCCTCATCTTCTTCGGTGTCGTCTTCGCCGTCATGGTCGCGGCCTGTTTCGGGTTGCGGGCGCTGCACGTGCTGCCCAGCTTCGACAACCCGTTCGAAAGCAAGACGACCGACCGCAGCCAGCCGGTCCTGCTGCAGTCGATGCGCGACCTCAACCGTTATGTCGCCGCCGACGGCACCTTCCAGGTGATCGTCGACCTGCAGGAAAACAAGGAAAACATTCCAAGCTTCCTGGTCAACCGGCGCATCCTCTTCGTCGGCTCCGGCACCGTCGAGGAGTATGTCGACTTTTCCAAGCTGGCGACCAGCGCGCTCGATGTCGACAACGAGTCGAAGACCATCAAGATCACGCTGCCGCCGCCCGAGCAGGGCAACGCCGCGCTCGACATGCAGAAGAGCTACGTGGTGGAGGAGCAGCGCGGCGCCCTCACCGCGATCGGCGACGCGTTCCGCAGCGACACCGACAAGCAGCAGCGGGTCTACGCGATGGCTCAGACGAAGATCACCGAGGCGGCCCGGGGCAGTGGCCTCGACCAGCGCGCCCGTGACAACACCCAGCGCATGCTGGAGAGCCTGTTCACCCGGCTGGGCTACACGTCGGTGACCATCACTTACGCCAACAACCCCTGATTTAATGCCGGGCCCGGCTCGTCCCTGGCGGGGGGCGAGCCGGGCGGGCAACCTCACCCTGAGCTGGGCGGGAAACGTCACTCGTTGGGCAGCAGTGCCCAGAGGATGAGGTAGATCAGGAACTGCGGGCCGGGCAGCAGGCAGGAGACTACGAAGATCAGGCGGACCGTGCCGGACGAAAGTCCGAAGCGGCGGCCAAGACCGGAACAAACCCCGGCGATCCAGCGGTCGTCGCGGGGGCGGGCGAGTCGGCGGGTCACGGTCACTCACTCCTTCATATCTGGTTCGTGGGCGGTCGCCACGACCAAGCTCGACGGTAGGTGCGCCGGGACTGCCTTCCCTCGGTCCGCAGGGGGAGAAAGGCGACTTCGTTCCCGTAAGGGTCACCCGTACCCGAGTCTCACTCGCTGTTAACCTGGGTGCCGTTTACCGGCCTTGGCGCTTGGCCTCGGCCCCCAGCCTTTGGAGGCAGCGGTGACGCTGGCCGTCCTGACAGCCGGCGGCGGCAACGCCCTGGCGCCGGCGGACGCCACCCAGCTCGCGACGGATCTCACGGCCGCGTTGCACGCGGCCGGTGCGGTCGAGGTCGAGCGCCTCGGGAGTGACCCGGCGACCCGATTGCGGGAGATCTCCCGGCGGGCGCACGACGCGAACGAGCCGGTGCTGATCTGTGCCGACAACCTGGTGGCCCATCCGAGCCTGCTGTGGACCCTCGCCACCGAGCCGTCCGGCCGCAGCACCGCCCTGATCGTCGCCGACCCGGCCGGTGACCTGCGGGCCGACCGCGGCCAGGTGACCGCGGCTCCGGGGGGCGACGGCACCGCCCGCTTCGTGGGGGCGATCCGGGTTGCGCCGGCCGACCTGCCGGCGCTCGACAAGGCCCTGGAGAGGTCGGCCGACCTGCTTCCCGCGCTGCTTGCCGAGGGCGTGGTGCCGATCGCCACCTCGGTCCGGCTGCTGCACGCCGAGCAGGTGCACACCGAGCCGGAACTCGCCCGGGCGCGGGCCGCGGTCGCCGCCGTCGACGAGGACGCGGCCCGGCTCCGGCTGGCGGTCAAGGAGAAGGACGACTTCTTCACGACGTACGCGGTGAGCTCGTGGTCGCCGATCGTGACCAAGGCCGCCGCCCGCCTCGGTCTGACCCCGACCGGTGTCACCTGGATCTCGGTGTTGTTCTCGGTGCTGGCCGCGCTCGCCTTCTGGCAGGCGTCCCGGCCCGCCATGATCGCCGGCGGCATCCTGCTCTACCTCGGCTTCGTGCTCGACTGCGTGGACGGGCAATTGGCCCGCTACACCCGCACGTTCGGCGCGTTCGGCGGCTGGCTGGACACGATGGCCGACCGCGGCAAGGAATACGTGGCGTACGCCGGTCTCGCGGCCGGCGCCGAGCGGATCGGCCTGCCGTACGCCTGGCCTCTCGCCATCACCGCGATCCTGCTGCAGACCGTCCGGCACATGACCGACGCGTGGTACGGCCAGTTGCACGACGAGGCCGCGGCCCGGCCGGTCGTGGCCGCGGCCAGCGGGGTCGGCGCCCGGCTGAGCGCGGCATCGGCGAAGGTGCAGGGCGACACCGGTTCGGCGGCGTACTGGCTGAAGCGGATCGTGGTCTTCCCGATCGGCGAGCGGTGGGCGCTCATCGCGGTCGTCGCCGCGGTCAGCAACGGGCGCACGGCACTGGCCGCGGTCGTCGGCTGGGGGCTGCTGGCGTTCGCGTACACCCTCGCTCTGCGTTCTTTGCGCTCGCTCTCGATGCGGGTGAGCGTGCTCGACAAGCGCGACACCGCCGCCAGCCGGGATGACGGGCCGCTGGTCGGCGTCGTCCTCTCCCGGCTCGGTGCGCCGATGCCGCTGGCCTTCGCGGCGCTCGGCGCCGTGGCCGCTCTGGCCCTGACCGTGTCGCTGCTGGCCGGCTGGGCGCAGCCGCCGGCCCGGGTGGAGCTGGTGGTGGCCGCGCTCCTGGTGCTGGCAGCCGGTCTGCCGGCTCGGGCCGGGCATCGCGGCCCGCTCGACTGGCTGGTGCCGGCCTTCCTGCGCGCCGGCGAATACCTGCTGGTCGTGGCGGTCGGGCTGATCGGCAGCGTGCCGACGCCGGTGGTGTTCCTGCTGTTGTTCGCGCTGGCCCTGCGGCACTATGACCGAATCGCCCGGATGGAAAAGGGCGCCCCGGCCGGCCGCGGATCGGGCTCGCTGATCGGCTGGGACGTCCGCGTGGTGCTGCTCACTGGGTTGGCCTTGCTCGGGTGGGCCACTCTGGCAGAAGCGTTGCTGGCCGCGGTGGTCGGTGGGCTGTTCCTGATCAACGCCGTTGTCGACTGGAGGGGTGGCAACCGCAAGTGACCCTGCTCAGCATCGTCCTGCCCGTCTACCGGGTGCAGGGTTATCTTCGCCAGTGCCTCGACTCGATGCTCAGCCAGTCGTTCGAGGACTTCGAGGTCGTCGCGGTCGACGACTGCTCGCCCGACCACAGCGGCGAGATCCTGGCCGAATACGCGGCGCGCGACCCGCGGGTCCGGGTGATCACCTCGCCTGCCAACGTCGGCCTGGGCATGGCCCGCAACCTGGGCCTCGAGCACGCCACGGGTGACTACGTCTGGTTCCTGGACAGCGACGACTGGCTGGCCGTCGGCTCGCTCGCGGCGGTCGCCGCCCGGCTCCGCGCCACCGACTGCGACCTGCTGCTCGTCGGCTGGGATCGGGTGCACTGGCACGGGAAGGTGCAGGTCGGCACGGCCAAGAAGCTGCTGTCCGGCGCGCCCCGGGTGTTCTCCCTCGAGCAGTGGCCCAAGGCGCTGAGCGTGCTGCACGTGGCGTGGAACCGGGTGATCCGCCGCGAGTTGCTGGCCCGGCTCGACCTGGGCTTCTCGACCGGATGGTACGAGGACGTCTCGTTCACCTTCCCGCTGCTGGTGGCCGCCCCGAAGATCAGCACCCTGCCCCGCACCTGCGTGCACTACCGGCAGCGGCGGACCGGCGCGATCACCCGGACGGTCGGGGACCGGCACTTCGAGGTCTTCGAGCACTGGGAGACCGCGCTCGCGCTGTGTGCCAAATACGCCGAGTCCGGCGACGAGGTGCGCGGTCTGCTGTTCCGCCGGATGCTGTGGCATCTCGTGCGGGTGCTGCGCAACGACAATCGGCTGCCGGCCGCGTCCCGGCGGCGGTTCTTCGATCAGATGACCGAGATGTATCACCGCTACCTGCCCCCGGCCGGCTTCCCGCCGCCGGACGGCGGTGAGGCGCTGCGCTACCGGCTGGTCGGCAGTGGCTCGTACCGGCGGTTCGTCATCTCGGATCAGGCGATTCGCCGGAGCCGGCGCACCCGGGTCAAGGCCCGGCGTCTGCGCGGCAAGGTCGTGCACCGTCTCCGGCAGCTCGCTCACCACCTCTATTACCGCGTCCAGCTGCGCCTTCCGGTGGATCAGTCGCTCGCGGTCTACAGCGCGTACTGGTACCGCGGGGTGACCTGC
The DNA here is from genome assembly GCF_040638295.1 of Actinoplanes sp. NPDC026619. Lineage (NCBI taxonomy): Bacteria > Bacillati > Actinomycetota > Actinomycetes > Micromonosporales > Micromonosporaceae > Actinoplanes > Actinoplanes sp. NPDC026619. The sequence continues at coordinate 207,952 of NZ_JBEZYA010000006.1, read as the reverse complement.
AACCCGGCGGCGATCGCGGCCAAGGCGGCAGAACTGGCTCCGAAGGTTCGGCCGGTCTGGGTGGTGGGCCCGTCGCGGAAGGGCTCGGTGCCACCCGGCACGGAGTACGTGGAGGCGGGCTCGTGGGCCTACTACCGTGCGCTGGCCCGCGGGCGGTACCTGGTCAACAACGTGAACTGGCCGAAATGGATGGTCAAGCGGCGCGGCACCACGCACGTGATGACCCACCACGGCACCCCGCTGAAGATGATGGGACTCGACCAGCTCGAGCACCCGGCCGCCGCGACCGACGCCGACTTCGCCGGCCAGATGCGCCGGGTCGACCGCTGGGATTTCAGCGTCACCGCGAACGCGCACACCACGGTCGCCTGGGAGCGGGCGTACCCCGGCTCGCACAAGACGCTCGAGGTGGGTTACCCGCGCAACGACCGGCTGGCCACGGCCACCGAGGCGGACACCGCGGCGGCCCGGGAGAAGCTCGGCATCGGTGCGGGGCAGCGCGTGGTGCTCTACATGCCGACGCACCGGGAGTGGATGCCGAAGGGCGCCTACGTGCTCGACGTGGAGCGGCTGTCCGAGCAGCTCGGCCCGGACACGACGCTGCTGGTCCGCGCGCACTACTTCTATGTGACGGCGGCCCAGCAGGGGCAGGCGCCGACCGGCGGGCAACGGATCGTGGACGTCTCTGGCTACCCCGTGGTCGAGGATCTCTATTTGGCCGCTGATGTGCTGGTTACTGACTATTCATCCGCGATGTTCGATTTCGCGGTCCTCGATCGCCCCGTAGTGATCCACGCGCCCGATTGGCCGGCCTACCGCGATGTTCGGGGCGTCTACTTCGATCTCATGGAGGAACCGCCCGGCGCCGTGGCAATCGACTCCGCGCAGCTCGCAGAAGTCTTTGACCAGGGCATCTATGCCGGCGCGAAGGCGGAAGCGGCACGGGCTGCATTCCGGGCCAAGTTCTGCTACCTGGACGACGGGGGAGCGGCGGAACGCGTGGTTCGCCGGGTGTTTCTCGATGGGTGAGAGAAAGTTGTAATCGGTTCACTACTGTGAGCAAATGGCACGTTCACCCGATGGCGGCATATCGATACTCCTCGTCAAAGTGAGCTAGATCGCCGGACGTCGTGGGACCGGGATCACTGCACTCTTTCCCGGCAGGAGGTAGAGACGGTGTCCACCGTCTTGCTCAAGGACGTCACCAAGGTCTGGCCCGATGGCACGATTGCCGTCGACCACGTGAGTCTCGACGTCAAGGACGGCGAGTTTCTCGTGCTGCTCGGGCCGTCGGGCTGCGGGAAATCAACCATCCTGCGAATGATCGCCGGTCTGGAGGATCCCAGCGAAGGGGACATTCTCCTCAATGGAGACCCGGTCCTCGAGCTCGCGCCGCGCGACCGCAGCATCGCCATGGTGTTCCAGGACTTTGCTCTTTATCCACATATGACGGTCAGCGACAACATCGGCTTCCCGCTGCGTCTGTCCGGAATGGAGCAGGGCAACCGGCTCGACCGGGTCGGCGATGTGGCCAGCGCGCTCGGCATCGGCGACGTGCTCGCCCGCAAGCCGAGCCAGCTCTCCGGCGGTCAGCGCCAGCGCGTCGCCATGGGCCGCGCCATCGTCCGCCGCCCGGGCCTCTTCCTGATGGACGAGCCGCTGTCCAACCTGGACAGCGGTCTGCGTGCCGAGCTGCGTGCCGAGATCACCGGCCTGACCCGCGAGCTCGGCGTGACGACCATGTACGTCACGCACGACCAGGCCGAGGCGCTCACCATGGCCGACCGCGTGGCGATCATGCGGAAGGGCGTCCTGCAGGACGTCGGCACCCCCACCGAGGTGTACGGGCGACCCGCCACCCTCTACGTTGCCGCGTTCCTCGGCTCACCCCGGATGAACCTGCTCGAGGCGTCCGTCTACGTGCATCTCGACCAATATGTGGCGCTCAACTTCGGCGAGCAGGCGCTCTACCTGCCCTGGACCGACATCCGGGCCCGGGCGGTGGCGCACTACCACGGCGAGCGCATCGTGGTCGGCATGCGGGCCGAGGCGCTCACCCCGGTGGCGCCCGAGGTGCAGGGTGACGTCCTCCGCGGCCGGATCCGCTACCTCGAGCACCACGGGCACGAGTCGCTGGCCTTCCTGGACATCGGCGCGACCGCGATCATGGTGGACGAGATGGGCACCGGCAAGCCCGAGGCCGAGCCCGGTGGGGCGCTCCGGCGGTTCGGCAGCACGCTGCAGAAACTGGCCGGCCGCACGAACGGCTCGGCGGCCACCGTCGTCCAGCCGCGCGAAGAGCGCAGCGTGCTCGACCCGGGCCGGCACCACCGCCGACCGGCCGAGCTGGCCGTCCGCCTGGCGCCGTACCCCGCGGTTTCACCGGGTCACCCGCTCGCCGTGGCGGTCCGGATGGACATGCTGCACTTCTTCGCCGAGAGCGGCGCCCGCATCGATGTCGGCTGGCGCTGAGACGGGTGAAATTCAGCCGGTCACCAGATCGACAACAACTTCTGTGCGGAGATCTGCAAGACGACCGCCACCTCTTCTAGGGTCAGCGGGTGCATGACGCGTAGGCTGCACCACGGTGGAGGAAAGATTGCGGCAGAGCGTGCGCTCGGCTCCCGAGGTGGAGTCGGCCGACCCTGCACGTCCCACCGATCCCTCCCGCCTGCTCGACCGCAGCTTCGGCCGGGACGAGATCGCCGTGGTGCGCCATGAGGTTTCCGGCCGGCTGGTCGACGTCGGGCTGACCGGCGACCGGCGGCACGGTTTCGTGCTCGCGGTCAACGAGGTGATCACCAACGTCGTGCTGCACGCCGGCGGCCAGGGCCGGGTTCTGCTCTGGCTGGCCGGCGGTTCGGTGCGGTGCACGGTGACCGACGCGGGGCCGGGCATCCCGGTGAGGTTCCTGCGCCCGCCCGAGGTTCCTGAGGCGTTTGAGGTCGGCGGCCGGGGCATCTGGCTCGCCCACCAGCTCTGCGACGAGGTAACGGTGGACACCGGACCGATCGGTACCACGATCGGGCTGCGCATGGCGCTGCCGACACTCGCTTGAAACGATGATTTGAACAGGTTGTAAAGCGCGCGCAAAACGTGAAGGTGCCCTTCGGGGCTCGCCGCGCGCGGTATGCGACTACATTGGGCGCGTGCTCGGACTACCTCCGCATGTGACGGCATGCCTTTTTGATCTTGACGGAGTGCTCACGCAGACCGCACTTGTGCACAATGCTGCGTGGAAACAGACGTTCGACGCGTTCCTCGAGACGTGGTCGGCGCAGCACGGCCAGGCGTTCGTGCCGTTCGACTCCGGCGCCGACTACCACCAATATGTCGACGGCCGGCCTCGCGCCGATGGTGTCCGCACCTTCCTGGCCTCCCGCGGGATCACCCTGCCCGAGGGGACGCCGGACGACGGTCCCGACCAGACGACCGTGAACGGCATCGGCAACAAGAAAAACCTCCTGGTTCTGCAGAAGATCCAGGAAGGCAAGGTTCAGGTCTACGAAGGCTCCGTGGCCTATCTGAAGGCCGCCCAGGAGGCCGGGTTGCGCCGGGCGGTCGTCTCGGCGAGCGCCAACTGCAAGGACGTTCTGCAGGCCGCCGGCATCACGGACTTCCTGGAGGCCCGGGTGGACGGCGTCGTCGCCCGCGAGCAGGGCCTGCCGGGCAAGCCCGCGCCCGACACGTTCCTCTACGGCGCCAAGCTCCTCGGCCTCGACCCGAAGAGTTGCGCCGTGTTCGAGGACGCTCTGGCCGGCGTTGAGGCCGGTCGTGCGGGCGGCTTCGGGATCGTGATCGGGGTCGATCGCGTCGGGCAGGCTGACGCTTTGTTGGAGCACGGCGCCGACATCGTTGTCACGGACCTGTCCGAACTCCTGACGCGCTGAGTACGTATCAGCGCTTATATCTTCACGACTTTTCTCTTACTCATTCGCGAGAGGCACCACCGTGATCCGTGAACGGGCATATCCCGTGGACCCATGGCACATTCGGGAGACCCGGCTCGACCTGGACCTGCTGGCCCAGTCCGAATCGGTGTTCGCACTGGCCAACGGGCACATCGGGATACGCGGAAACCTGGACGAGGGCGAACCCCACGGCCTGCCGGGCACGTACCTGAACTCGTTCTACGAGCTGCGCCCGCTGCCGTACGCCGAGGCTGGTTACGGCTTCCCCGAGTCCGGCCAGACGATGATCAACGTGACCAACGCCAAGCTGATGCGGCTGCTGGTCGACGACGAGCCCTTCGATGTGCGGTACGGCGAGCTCCGCGCGCACGAGCGGATCCTCGATCTGCGCGCCGGCACGCTCGAGCGCACCGTCGAATGGGTCTCCCCGTCCGGCCAGGCCATTCGAGTCCGCACCGTGCGCCTGGTGTCCTTCACCCAGCGCTCGGTCGTCGCCTTCCTCTACGAGGTCGAGCCGCTGGACGCCTCCACCCGGCTGATCCTGCAGTCCGAGCTGGTCGCCAACGAGCAATTGCCGCCGATGAGCAAGGACCCGCGGGTCGCCGCCGTCCTCGACCATCCGCTGCAGGCCGAAGAGGTGCTCGAGCAGCGCGCCGGCGGTCTCCTGGTGCATCGCACCAAGGCCAGCGACCTGCGGATGGCCGCCGCCGTCGAGCATTTCGTCGACGCGCCCGGCCGGCACGAGATCACCACCGAGGGCCACCCCGACTGGCTGCGCACCACGGTCGCCGCCAAGGTTGCCCCGGGCCAGAAGCTGCGGGTGGTGAAGCTCGCCGCGTACGGCTGGTCCGGCAACCGCTCGCTGCCCGCCCTGCGCGACCAGGTCGGTGCGGCCCTGGCCAGCGCCCGGCTGGACGGCTGGGAGGGCCTGCTCGAGGCTCAGCAGGAATACCTGGACGCGTTCTGGGACCACTCCGACGTCAAGATCGAGGGCGACGCCGAGGTGCAGCAGGCGGTCCGTTTCGGGCTGTTCCACACGCTGCAGGCCGGCGCCCGCGCCGAGAAGCGGCCGATCGGCTCCAAGGGCCTTTCCGGCCCCGGCTACGACGGCCACACGTTCTGGGACGCCGAGACGTTCGTGCTGCCGGCGCTGACCTACACCCAGCCCGCGGCGGCCGCCGACGTGCTGCGCTGGCGGCACTCGACGCTCGACCTGGCCCGGGAGCGCGCGCAGACGCTCGGTCTGCAGGGCGCGGCCTTCCCGTGGCGGACCATCCGCGGGCAGGAGTGCTCGGCGTACTGGCCGGCCGGCACCGCCGGTTTCCACATCGGCGCCGACATCGCCGACGCGGTCCGCCGTTACGTGCAGGCCACCGGCGACTACGACTTCGAGCGTGAGGTCGGTCTCGAGCTGCTGGTCGAGACGGCGCGGCTGTGGCGCTCGCTGGGCCACCACGACCGGCACGGCCGCTTCCACATCGACGGCGTCACCGGCCCGGACGAATACACCGCTGTGGTGGACGACAACATCTACACCAACCTGATGGCGCAACAGAACATGTTCAGCGCGGTGGAGGCGGCCAAGCGGCACCCCGACCTGGCCCGCCAGCTGAACGTGGACGACGAGGAGATGGCGTCCTGGCGGGACGCGGCGGCGGCCATGCACATCCCGTACGACCGGGAGCTGCAGGTGCACCAGCAGTCGGAGGGCTTCACCCGGCTGCAGGAGTGGGACTTCGAGAACACGCCGCCGGAGGCGTACCCGCTGCTGCTGAACTATCCGTACTTCGATCTGTACCGCAAGCAGGTGGTCAAGCAGGCCGACCTGGTCATGGCGATGTACATCCGGGGTGACTCGTTCACGCCGGAGGAGAAGCAGCGCAACTTCGCCTACTACGACGCGCGGACCGTCCGGGACTCGTCGCTGTCGTCGTGCATCCAGGCGGTGGTGGCGGCCGAGGTCGGGCACCTCGAGCTGGCCCACGACTATCTGGGCGAGGCCGCCCTGATGGACCTGCACGACCTGCACCAGAACTCGCGGGACGGCGTGCACGTGGCGTCGCTGGCCGGCACCTGGATCTCGCTGGTCGCGGGCCTCGGTGGCATGCGCGACTTCAACGGCCAGCTGTCGTTCTCGCCGCGGCTGCCCAGCCGGATCAACAACCTGGAGTTCTCGCTGCTCTGGCGCGGGCTGCGGCTGCGGGTGAACGTCACCTCCGACGAGGTGACCTACTCGCTGCGCAACGGCGGTGGGTCGGCTCGCCTGGTGATCCAGCACCACGGCAAGGACGTCGAGGTCACCCAGGTGAAGCCGGTTACCGTGCCGATCCCGCCGGCCGGTCCGGTCGGCCCGCCGCCGACCCAGCCGGCCGGTCGCGCCCCGGTGCGCCGGGCCCCACAGGAATGAGAAAAGCCCCCGCCGATCCGGCGGGGGCTTTTTTTTCAGAGCAGTGATACGTGTACGTGGTCCTTGTGATTGCTGACCCCGTGATAAGCATGCCAGCCGGTCGCCGGGAACCAGATCTGCGCATACCAGATGACGTAGTAGATGCCCAGCCGGTCGGCATTACGCACGAGGAACGCCATCAGGTCGTTGCCGTACTTCTTCATGGTGGCGTTGTGTGACTCCGAGAAGCCGCTCTTCTGCAACGACCAGTCGCAGGCCCGGCCCTTTGGATGCTCGAACGGCCCGCCGTCGCGGTGACAACCGACAAAGTTGTTGAAGCCGGCTTTCTTCACCTCTTGGTAGAGGTGCAGCGTGCGGGCGGTGATGCAACCGCTGGTCGTCGGATCGTTCACTGTGCATTTCTCGGGCGAGAAACCGCCGTCGGAATTGCGGGGCGCCGGGGCCGCGACCTTCGACGTGGCGTCCACGAATCCGGCGGTGAGGCCCGCGCCGCCGATGAGCGACAGAGCCTTGTCGGCGGTCTGCTTCTGCTTCGCCATCGCGGTCAGGTTGGTCTGCTCCGCCTTGACCTCGGCGTCGAGTGCCGCCTTGGTCGTGTTGACCTCGTCGATCGCCTCGTTGAGCTCGTGCAGCTTCTTGTCGTGCAGCGTGTTGATCTCCTCGAGGGAGACCGCCTTGGCCAGGAAGTCATCCGAGCCGTTGCTGCCGAGCAGAAAGCTGACGGTGCCGAGGTGGCCGGTGCGGTACTGCTGGGCCGCGATCGCGTTGACCTCGGGAATGAGGACATTGCGCTTGGCCTCGGCGAGCGTGACCTTGACGGTCAGCTGCTTCTGGGCGGTGGTCGACTTGGCGACCGCGGCCTTGGCCTGCACGTATTTGCGGTTCGACGACTCGAGAACGTCATCGAGGGTCTGGTCGGCGTTGTCGTCGCCCTTTTCGTCGGGCTGGGCCGAGGACGTCGACGGAGTGTCGGGGTCGGCGCTCGCGGGCGATGCGGGCGCCGCCAAGAAGGCGACCGCAACGAGCGGTGCCAGGGCTAGGGTCAGCCACCGGCGCGGGCGTACGGACATGCACGTTCCTTCCAGTTGACCGCCGACCGAGTTAGCTGACGGGTTCGGGATGGAAGCGATCCCTACCGCGGTTAGGCGGATTCACCCCACTGACCTGGTTCCCCGGCACGCCCTCGCGGGCGATTAGGCGGTGGTCTGCCGGCACCTCGGGGGCGGCGCCTTCGGCGGCAGAACCGGCCCTACTTTACCCGAGGCCGTGCTATAGGGCAGGGCTCGGGAAATGTGAATGCGGTGACGTTCCGGCGACTCTCCGTGCTTTTGTCACGCAAGGTCATCATCGAATTGCGCACAGTACGAGAACTGTCGATCAATCAATATCATGAGTATCGTCGGTCCCGATCTCCAGCCGGGGGATCGCCGCTTAATCGCCCGCGAGGGCGAGCCGGGGAACCACGTTCCTTGGGGTGAATCCGCCTAACCGCGGTAGGGATCACTTCCATCCCGAACCCGTCAGCTAACTCGGTCGGCGGCCGACGGAAGGAAACCTTTGTGCGGCAGAAAACTGTCCGCCGCCGTTCTGCGGCATTCCTGGCCCTTTTGATGGCAGTCGCCGGGCTGGCCTTCGCGGTGGCAACACCGGCGAGCGCGGCGCCGGGTGACACCGGCGACGACGGCGAGGGTGGCTCGAAGACGCTGATCCAACAGCTCGAGGCGGCGTCCAAGGGCTACGTGGATGCCCAGGAGGCGCTGGCCAAGTCCAAGACGCGGCAGACCCAGCTGACCGCCAAGGTCAAGGAACTCGACACCCAGCTCGGCCCGAAGCAGGCGGCGATCGACGAAATCGCCGCGCAGGCTTACCGGACCGGCCGGCTCGGGCCGATGAGCGCCCTGCTCACGGCCGACTCGGCGAGCGGCTTCCTGGACCGGGCGGTGACCCTCGAGACGGTCGCGGTCAAGCAGCAAGCGGTGATCAAGGACCTTAAGCAGACCCGCGACCAGCAGGAACAGGCGAAGCTCGGGATCGACGCCACCATCCGCGACCAGGCCAAGCAGGTCAGCGTGATGGCCAAGCGCAAGGCGCAGGCGGAGGGCGCGCTGAAGGCGGCCAACGCCGGCCAGGACGATCCGCAGTCGACCGACGGCGGCAGCAGCGACACGTCCGGCACGTTCTCGGGCGGCAGCGGCACGGTGGACGACCCGACCAGCGGGGGCCGCATCACCCAGCGGATGCTGTTCGCCTACAACCAGGCGCGGGCGGCCGGCTTCACCCACTACACGCACTGCTTCCGCGAGCAGAACAGCGGCGAGCATCCCAAGGGCCGGGCCTGCGACTTCGCGGCCGACAAGGACGGTTTCGGCGGGGTCGCCACCGGAAGCAGCAAGACGTACGGCGTCAACCTGGCGAACTATTTCATCAACAACTCCAGCCGGCTGGGCGTCCTCTACGTCATCTGGTTCAGACGCATCTGGCTGCCCAGCAGCGGCTGGAAGTCGTACAGCGGTGGCAACGGCGATCCATCCAGCGATCACACCAACCACGTACATCTATCGGTGAAGTAACCCGGGGGAGTACGGGACCTACTTCTTGACGAAGGTCTCGTACTCCTTCATCACGTCCTCGGTCGGGCCGTCGGCCTTGATCACGCCGCCCTCGAGCCAGATGCTGCGCTCGCAGGTGTCGCGGATCGACTGCTCGCTGTGGCTGACCAGGAAGACCGTGCCGGCCTCGGCGCGCAGGTCGCGGACCCGCTGCTCGCTGCGCTTGCGGAACTTCGCGTCACCGGTGGCCAGCGCCTCGTCGATCAGCAGCACGTCGTGCTTCTTGGCCGCGGCGATGGCGAAGCGCAGCCGGGCCGACATGCCGGACGAATAGGTGCGCATCGGCAGCGAGCTGAAATCGCCCCGCTCGTTGATGCCGGAGAACTCGATGATGTCGTCGACCTGCTCCTTGACCTGGGCCGGGGTCATGCCCATGGCCAGGCAGCCGAGCGTCACGTTGCGCTCGCCGGACAGGTCGTTCATCAGGGCCGCGTTGACGCCGAGCAGCGACGGCTGGCCGGCCGCGTAGATCGCGCCGCCCCGCTCCACCGGCAGCAGCCCGGCGATCGCCCGCAGCAGGGTCGACTTGCCCGAGCCGTTCGTGCCGATCAGCCCGATCGCCTCGCCCTTGTAGGCCACGAAGCTGGCCTTCTTGACCGCGTGCACCTCGCGCACCGCGGTGCTCTTCTGCCGGGTGACGAGCCGCTTGAAGCTGCTCAGCGGCGACGACTGGTGGGGCCCGATCGAGCCGTGGATGCGGTAGATGATGTCCGCGTTGTCCGCGATGACGGTGGGGACCCGTTCGGTCTCAGCCACGGCCGTAGCCCTTCTCTCCACGCCAGAAGTACACATAACCGCCGACGCCGGCGACCAGCGCCCAGACGGTCGCCTCGATCCAGAGCAGCATCGGGCTGCCGGCCAGCGTGACGTTCTCCATCAGCGCGTGCCGGATCAGCTCGATGAAGACGAGGATCGGGTTCGCCTCGATCACCGCCAGCTTCCAGCCGTGCAGGTGCTGGGTGTACTGCGTGACCGGGTAGAGCACGGCCGACCCGTACAGCCAGACGCGCATGACGAACGGGATCAGCTGGCGCAGGTCGTGCAGCTTGGAGCCGAGCCGGGAGACGAACATGGCGGCGCCGGCGTTGAAGATCGTCTGAAGCAGCAGGGCCGGCAGGACCAGCAGCCACTGCCAGGTGATCGGCTCGCCGGTGAACAGCATGATCGCGACCAGCACGGTCATCGAGGCGATCATGTTGCGCGCCTCGACCAGGGTGACCGAGATCGGCAGGCTGGCCCGTGGGAAGTGCAAGGCCCGGATCAGCCCCAGGTTGCCACTGACCGCCTGCACGCCGGTCTGCACCACGGTCTGCGTGTAACCGAAGATGAAGACACCGGCACAGAGGTACGCGATGAAGTTGGTGGTCCCGTGCTTCGTGTTCAGCAGGACGCCGAAGATCATGTAGTAGACACCCGCGTTGAACAGCGGGGTCAGGACCTGCCAGATCATCCCCAGCCGGGTGTTGCCGAGCGAGGCGGAGACCTTGGCGCCGGCGAACTCCCAGATGAAGTGCCGGTAGGACCACAGCAATTTGGTGTATTCCGGCAGGCTGGGCAGGCGCCCAGCCGTGCCCAGTCCATACTTCCGAGCCTGCTCTTTCGCCGAGGGCTCGGTGTAGGACTCGACGACGGTCGTCTGAGCCATGGGGTGGTGCTCCGATCTCGTCGGACCGATGGGGTCGTCGGGGCCTGTTGCTTTCCGCGAGAACACAACTATGAAGCATGCCAAGCTGCTGTCGACGGAACGGGTTCGTATCGACGTGCCGTGAGATTAACCGACCGAACGGCGGAACGCAACCGTTACGTCCTGGCGTATGATGTTCGCGTGGCGACAGCGAAGCGTGCACCGGCCGGAGCCGCGGTGCTCCGTGGCGACATCACCAAGGCGATCCGCGACGCGGTCATGACCGAGCTGGCCGAGGTCGGTTACGGCCGGCTCTCGATCGAGGCCGTGGCCCGCCGGGCCGGGGTCGGCAAGACCGCAATCTACCGGCGCTGGAGCAACAAACTCGAGATGGTTCTCGAGATTGTTTCGGATGTGGCCGGCCGGAGTGTGCCACTGCCCGACACCGGCGCGTTCGCCAGTGACCTCCAACTGCTCCTGATGATCGTAAGTCGTGCGCTCCAGCACCGGATCGCGTCGCAGATCATCCCGGACCTGATGGCCGAGGCGTCCCGCAACCCGCAGATCGCCGGGACCCTTCAGAAGGCGCTGCGGACCCACCAGCAAGCGGTCGGCGAGAAGCTGATCGGCCAGGCGGTGGCCCGCGGCGAGCTGCCCGTCGGCACCGACCCCGACCTGGCCGTCGACCTGTTCCTCGGCCCGCTCTATTGGCGGCTCGCGGTCGCCCGCACCCAGCTGCCGGACGATTACCTGGACAAGATGATCGTGGCGGTGACCGCGGCGCTCAAGGCCGCGAACTGAACTACCGAGCTGCAACCGGCAAGCACTCCAGGTCGCGGCCCGGGTGGCCGAAGTTAGGGGCCAACCCCGAGCCCCCAGGAGCCCCGATGCGCCCGCAGTCCACCACCGTCCTGGACGCCAACGCCCTGCTCGCCCTGGTGATGGGCGGCAGCGCCGCGGAGCCCGGGCCGAAGCCCGCGCGGGTCATGCTGTCGGCGCCGGTGGGTCTCTGGCTGAGCGAGGACGGCACGGTCCGGCTCGACATCAAGACCGATGGCACGTACGACGGTCAGGTGGCCGGCCGCAGGCGTCGCGCCCACGGCACCTACCACATCGACGGCGCGCTGATGACCCTGAGCGATCACGACTCGGGCCTGCACACTCCGGTCGCTCTCTATGACGGCGAGCTGGAGATGGCCGGCCACCGCCTGGGCCTAGCCCACTAGCACCGGCTCCCGGACCTCCGGCCGGCGGGCCGCCAGCCGATTGCTGGCCAGGGCCAGGAACAGGCCGCCCGCGGCCATCACGACGCCCAGCCAGGCCGACGAGAGGTAACCCCAGCCGGCCGCGATGACCAGGCCGCCGAGCGCCGCCCCGAGGCTGTTCGCCAGGTTGGTGGCCGACTGGTTGACCGCGGCGCCCATCAACTGGGCACCCGGGGCCACCGAGATCAGCAGCGACTGGAGCGCCGGGCCCATGAAGAGGCTGGCCGCGCCGATCAGGAACACGCCCGCGAACAAACCGATCGGGTTACTCGCAATCAGGCCGAACAGCGCGGCGGCGGCGACCATCCCGACGAACCCGAGCGGGACGCTTCGCCGCAGGTTCCGGTCGGCGGCGATACCGCCGATCGCGTTGCCGACGACCATGCCGAGGCCCATCACGGCCAGTACCCACGGCACCGCCGACTCTGACAATCCGGTCACGTGCGTGGTGATCGGCGCGATGTAGGTGTTCACCGCGAAGAAGCCGCCGAAGCCGACCGCGGCCACCAGTGCCACCAGCCAGACCTGCGGCGAGCGGAAGGCGCTGAGCTCGGCCCGGGGCGAGCCGCCAGGAGCGGCGGGCACCTCCGGCACGACGGCGAGCACGGCGAGCAGGGTCAGTGCGAAGACACTGCCGACCGCGAGGTACGCGATCCGCCAGCCGGCCGCCTGCCCGAGCGCGGTGATCAGTGGGACGCCGAATACGTTCGCCGCGGTCAGCCCGCTCAGCACGATCGCGAACCCCTTGCCGGCGTTGCCCTTGCCGAGCATGGCCGCGGCGAGCAGGCCGGCCGCGCCGAAGTAGGCCCCGTGCGCGAGCCCGGCCACGAACCGCCCGGCCAGGATCAACCCGAACGTGGGTGCGAGCGCCGACGCCACCGTGCCGATCAGGAACATCGCGAGCAGCCCGAGCACCAGCTTGCGGCGGGCGACCCGGGCGGTCAGCGCCGCGATCGTCGGCGCCCCCGCCACCACGCCCAGCGCGTAGATCGTGATGATCCAGCCGGCCGTGGCGACCGCGTCCGAGGACGAGCGTGCGTACGCCTCCGGCAGCAGGTCCTGAGCCACCTCGGGCAGCAGGCCCATCGCCGCGAACTCGGTGAGGCCGAGGCCGAAGCCGCCGAGGGCGAGCGCAAGCAGGGCCGCCCAGCGGCGACCGGCGGTGAGTTTCTCCACGTCACGAACTCTAGAACGTTCTAGTCCGTGGCGTCGTAGAACGTTCTAGTGATCACAAGTAAATTCTTCGGTCATGCGAGCAGGAGAGCAACGCCGACCCACGCTGGCCGACGTCGCCGCCGAGGCGGGCGTCTCGGTCGCGCTGGTCTCCATCGTCATGCGCGACGCCCCCGGCGCCAGCGCCGCCACCCGGCAGCGGGTCCTCGAGGTCGCCCGCCGCCTCGACTATCAGCCCGATAGCCGGGCCCGCCTGCTGCGCAGCGGGGAGAGCCGGCTGCTCGGCGTCGTCTTCGGCGTGCAGCACCCGTTCCAGCACGATCTGCTCACCGGCCTCTACGACGCAGCCGACAAGCAGGGCTACGAGCTCACCCTGAGCGCCGTCACCCCGCGCCGCGACGAGCGCACCGCGATCGGCGGCCTCCTGCAGGACCGCTGCGCCGCGCTGATCCTGCTCGGCCCGCAGATCCCGGTCGCCGAGCTGGCCGCGATCGCGGCCCGCCTGCCGGTCGTCACCCTGCTGCGCGGCGTCCGGCACCGGGCGATCGACGTGGTGCGCACCGATGACCTGCGCGGTCTCGGCCTGGCCGTCGACCATCTGGTCACGCTCGGGCACACCCGGATCGCGCACGTCGACGGCGGCCGCATGATCGCCTCGGCCGAGCGGCGGCAGGGCTACCGCGAGGCGATGCGGCGGAACGGCCTGGAGGAGCATGCGCGGGTGGTCACCGGCGGCCCGGGCGAGGAGGACGGCGCGCGGGCGGCCAAGGCGCTGCTCGCCGACCCGCCGACCGCGGTCACCGTCTTCAACGACCTGGCCGCGACCGGCCTGCTCGACGTGCTCCGCCGGGAGGGTCTCGCCATCCCCGGCGACCTCAGCGTGGTCGGTTACGACGACAGCACCTTCAGCCGCCTCGGCCACATCGACCTCACCACCGTCGCCCAGGACACCGACACGCTGACCACGCTGGCCGTGGCCCGGGCGGTCGAGCGGATAGCCGGCGCCAACGTCACCAACCGCGAGGTGGTCATCCCGCCGAGGCTGGTGATCCGCGGAACGACCGGGTCCCCGCCGTAGGGGTTAGGGCTAAGCGTGACCCCGGACGCGCCGATCGGAAGGGGAGAGGCGGGGAGTAAGGGGCACGTATGCGGCGGATCGGCAAATTCGCCCTCGCGCTGGCGGCAGCGTCGTCGGCCCTGGGCGGCTGCACCAGCAACGCGACGCCCACCGCCTCGGCGTCACCCACTCCGACGCAGACCCCCTGGGTGCGGGTCACCTCCGGAAGCCCGACCGCCGCTCCGGGCACGAACAGCACCTTCTCCCCGAAGTCCGCGCTGCCGCCGGTGTCGTTCCTGCCCACGTCGGGGGCGTGCGGGGTCAGCTGGCCGGACAACATCGGCCTGGTCCTGATCCCGATGGTCGTCACCCCGATCGCCGGCGGTTTCACGGTCCAGTGGCCGTCGAAGTACGGCTCCTACTACCGCATCTCGGCGGTCCTGCAGGGCGTGGTCGCCGGCCCCCAGCCCGAACGAACCTGGCAGACCGTCCAGGCCGGCGACAACTGCACGGTCTCCGCCACCATCAGCGGCCTGACCTCAGGCGCCCCCTACATCATCTGGCTGGACGCTCCCGACACCCCGCGCGACGTAACCGGCGCCCGAAGCCTCTACAGCGGCAAATCCGGCGTCGTAAAACCCCTCTAGGACGCGATGGTGTTGCGGCCGCTGTGTTTGGCGGCGTAGAGGCGGTCGTCGGCCTGGCGGAAGAGGGTGTCGCCGGACATGCCGTTGGTCAGGGTGGCCAGGCCGACGCTTACCGTCAGGTCTACGCCGGGGATGATTTTCGAGGTGGCAACCGCGATGCGGATGCGTTCGGCCACCTCGCGGCCCACCGTCAGGTCGCCGCGGAGGAAGAGCGTGAACTCGTCGCCGGCGTAGCGGACCGGCACGTCCTCGGCTCGGCAGTGCGCTCGCAGGATGTGCGCGACCTCGCGCAGGGCCCGGTCGCCGACCGAGTGCGAGAAGGCGTCGTTGACCGCCTTGAAATGGTCGACGTCCACCAGCAGCAGGACCAGCGGCGCCACCAGGCGGCCCCGGTCGATGCGGTCGAGCAGCAGGTCGAAGCGGCGGCGGTTGCCCAGGCCGGTGAGCGGGTCGCGGAGCACCTCGCGTTCCGCCCTGGCCCTGGCCGCCTCGGCCTCCTCCTGCTGGCGCGCCTGGCGCAGCATCGCGACGCGCTGCAGGCGGACCCGCCACAGCTCGCGGGTCTGGCCCTCGACGGCGTCGAACATGTCGCGCGCCGATTCGCTGTCGCCGATCTCCAGGGCGGTGCGGGCCAACTCGTACCGGATGATGGGTTTCTCGTCCGGGCGGCCGCCGAAGGCGCACAGCTCGCGGGCCGCGACGAATTCGCGGCGAGCCTCGGCCAGCGCGCCCTGCGCGCGCAGCACGATGCCCAGGGCCAGGTGGGCCATCCGGGCCGGTTGATAATTTTCGGCCGTGCGCAGCGGCATGATCGCCTCGCGGGCGAGTTTCTCGGCCGGGATCAGGTCGCCCAACTTGGCCAGGGCGAGGGCCAGCATCGCGGCGGTGACCACGTCGTCCGGGCGGTCCTCGACGACCGGGCGGGTGATCGCGGCGGTGCGCCGCAGGCGGGCGGCGCCCTCGTCGTGCCGTCCGATGTGGGCCAGCCGCAGTCCCCAATAGAGCAGCGTCGTCGCGTGCACCAGGTCGAATGCGCTGGTGGCCTCGCTGAGCTGCTCGTAGGTGGCGGATGCGGTCTCGTACATCTCGGCGGCGGTGGCGGCCTCGGCGAACGAGCACAGGGCGGAGATCCGGCGGTCGCGGCCGGGGTGCGGGAGGTCCAGCAGGACGGCGGCGCGGGCCAGGTTGCGCATGGCGTCGACGTAGCGGGCGCGCAGGACGTCGAAGTGGGCGAGGTCGCAGAGGGTCTTGGCCTCGCCGAGCGGGGAACCGGCGACGCGGTGCGCATGCAGCAACCGGTCGGCGAACTCGGCGCCCTCGCGGTGCCGGCCCATGTGCAGGTTGGCATACATCTTGCCCTGCAGCAGGAAATGCGCGGTGCGGTCGTCGCCGCAGCGGCGGGCGATCTCGAGGTAGGCGTCGGCGGCGTCGATCGCTTCGTGGCACCGGCCGGTGTTCGCCAGCCGATGCACCCGGATCGCCAGCAGATGAAGCGGACCGAACGCCGTTACCGGCACCGGCAATCGAGAACCACCGTCCATCCGATCAGTATCAACAAAACCGCTCAGATCAACAGGTCGCGTTGTCGATGTTGAAGACGTCGTTGATCGCTCATTTCGTGACAAATTTGTCGAGACCGCCAACGAGTAGGTCGAGTCCGAGCTCGAATCGCGCCTCGGTGCCGCCGCCGATCATGTCGCGTGCGTACTTGCGCAGGTTCGGATAGACGTCTTCGGGCAACTCCTCGAAGTACGCCACCAGGTCCTCGCCGAGCTCCACGATCTCGCCGGCGGCGGCGTAGGCCTCACCGCGCCACAGCGACATCTCGTAGGCGTCGGCGGTGATGTAGAGGAAGATCCGGTCCATCGCCCAAGCCGCGACCCGCGACGGAACGCCGCCGGCCAGCATCAGGGTGAGCAGGGCCTCGGAGATCCGCATCGCGTTCGGTCCACTGGGGATCATGCCCAGCGCGGCCCGGGCCAGGTCGTAGTGGTCGAGGAGCACCTGGTGGCCGGAGCGGGCCACCTCGCGCACCTGCTCCTGCCATCGCGCCGGGTCCAGCGGTGGCAGCTCGACCAGGCCGCACACCTCTTCGAACATCAACTGGAGCAGCTCGTCCTTGCTGGCCACGTGGGCATAGAGGCTGGACGGGCCGGTGTCGAACTCGGCGGCGATGCGCCGCATGCTGACGCCGTCGACGCCGTCGACCTTCACTATGCGCAGGGCGGCCTCGACGATCTGCGCCTGACTGAGGGGGGTCTTGGCGGGGCGTTCGGGCTTGGCCGGCCGGCGGACGACGCCGGGGCGCCACGGTGGCTCTTTCATCGTCGCCTAATTTACTTGACGCGAACGCCGTTCGCCAGTAGAACAGTGTTCGTGACGACGAACACTGTTCAAAAAATCGAAACGAGCGCCCCCGGCACCTATCGACATCGGTGGGTCGCGCTCTTCGTGATCCTCGCCGTCGAGGTGATGGACCTCCTCGACTCCCTGGTCACCAACATCGCCGGACCATCCATCCGCACCGAGCTCGGCGGGTCCTACAGCCTGATCCAATGGCTCGGCGCGGCCTACACGCTGGCCATGGCGATCGGCCTGCTCACCGGCGGCCGGCTCGGTGACATCTTCGGTCGCCGGCGGATGTTCCTGATCGGCGCGGTCGGCTTCACGCTCGCCTCGCTGGCCTGCGGCCTCGCCCTGACACCGACCCAGCTGATCGTCGGCCGGGCGGTGCAGGGCCTGTTCGGCGCCGTGATGCTGCCGCAGGGCCTCGGCATGATCAAGCAGCTGTTCACCCCGGCCGAGCAGGCCAAGGCGTTCGGCGCGTTCGGCCCGGTGATGGGCCTCTCCTCGGTCGGCGGCCCGATCCTGGCCGGCTGGCTCGTCGACGCCGACTACTTCGGGTCCGGCTGGCGCATGATCTTCTTCATCAACCTGCCGCTCGGACTCTTCGCGGTGCTCGGCGCGATCAAGTTCCTGCCCGAGTTCAAGAGCGCCAAGGCGCCGCGCCTCGACGGGATCGGGGTGTTGCTGGCCGCGGTCGGCGCGTTCCTGCTGCTCTACCCGTTGGTGCAGGGCCGCGAGCTGGACTGGCCGGTCTGGTGCTTCGTGATGCTGGCCGCCGGCGTCGTGGTCTTCGGCCTGTTCGCGATGTTCGAGGCCCGGCGCGAGCGCAACCACCTCGATCCGCTGGTCACGCCGAGCCTGTTCCGCAAGCGGGCGTTCTCCGGCGGTCTCGCGCTCGGCCTGGTCTTCTTCGGCGCGCTGATCGGCACCGGCCTGGTGATGACGTTCTACCTGCAGATCGGTCTCGGCTATTCACCGCTCAAGGCCGGCCTCACCACGCTGCCGCAGGCGCTCGGCACGGTCGCCGGCTTCATCGCGGCCGGGGCCGGGCTCACCGAGAAGCTCGGTCGCAAGCTGCTGCTGTTCGGCACGGTCGTGATGACGATCGGCGTGGCCGCGTTCGGGCTGACCGTCCAACTGGCCGGGGCGGACATCACGCCGTACCACATGATTGCCTCGATGGTCCTGGTCGGCGCGGGTATGGGTCTGGCCATGGCGCCGTTCTTCAACATCGTGCTGGCCGGTGTCGACGACGAGGAGACCGGCTCGGCCTCCGGCGCGCTCACCTCGGTGCAGCAGCTCGGCGGCGCGTTCGGCATCGCGGTGCTCGGCACGATCTTCTTCGCGCTGCTGCCGGGCCAGGTGGTGTCGCAGGTGGACGGCTCGGCCGGCGAGCTGCGCACGGTGCTCACCACGGCCGGGGTGCCGGCCGACGCGCAACCCGCGGTCATCGCCGGCCTCCGGGACTGCCTGCGCGACCGCTCGGCCGCGGACGACCCCGACACGGTGCCGGTCAGTTGTGAAGGAGACAGCGCGGTGTCTTCGGGCGGGAACCCGCAGATCGGGGCGTACGCCGCGGAGCAGGTGCGCGCCGGCTTTCAGGACACCACGATCCGTACGGTCGGGGTCACCGTGCTCCTGCTGATGCTCGCCTTCGGCCTGGCCTTCCTACTGCCGAAGAAGGCCAGGCCGGAAGACTAAGCGGTGACCGGCAGGCCGGCGGCGCGCCATGCGGCGTAGCCGCCGGCCAGGTCGGTCGCCCGGGTCAGGCCCAGGTCCTGCAGCGCGGCCGCGGCCAGGCTGCTGGTGTAACCCTCCTGGCAGGTCACGATGACCTCCAGGTCGTAACTGCCGGCCCACGGGAGCCGGGCGTCGCTGCGCGGGTCGAGCCGCCACTCGAGGACGTTGCGCTCGATGATCACGGCGCCCGGGATCTCGCCGAACTCGGCCCGCTGCGCGGCCGGCCGGATGTCGACGAGCACGGCACCCCGCTCGACGGCCTCGGCGACCTCGAGCGGGCCGAGCCGCGTGAGCCGGGCCCGGGCCCGGCCCAGGATCTCGTCGATGCCGACGGAGCCGGGCGGCGGGGCGGGGCGCGAGAGGACCGCGGTCACCACTCCACCCCGGCGTTCTCGACCGTGAGGACCTCGAGGCCCTCGGCGCCGAAGCGGTACTTCGTCATGGTGGTCAGCGCCGGGCCGTAGACGTGGATGCTGACGGCCGGGCGGGAGGACCGGTTGGCGATCCGGTGGATGTGCCGGGTGCCGAACCGGCGACCGGCGCCTTCGCCCAGCTCACGGCCGGTGATCCGGGCCGGGCCGCCGGCCGGCAGCGACACCGTGTCCTCGGTCAGGGTGCCGGCGAAGACGTGGAACGCGCCGGCCGAACCGCCGTGGTCGTGCAGCTCGGTGGACTGGCCCGGAAGCCAGGTCAGCAGCCAGACCTCATGGTCGTCGGCGACGGCGAGACGCTCGTACCACCGGCTGACCGGGTTGAAGCGGGGTGCGACCGGCCACTGCTCGGGCGTGGCGGCGTAGCTGGTGGCGACAGCGAGGTGGTCGAGGCGTGTGTCGACGGCAGTCACGGGAGCTCCTCGTTTTGCATACATTGCCCATCAATCCTATAGGGTTAACGCCCGACTGCGGCCAAGGATAGCCGTACGCGCCGAGGTTCGTGCGAAGAAGTCTGCTAGAAACTGAGAAGTCGCAGCTCAGCTGTGACAGCAAGCGCTGGCGCAATGCGCCAGATCGGTCGCCAGGTCGGCGACGAGAGGGATGCCCGTCCGCTGCATGAAGCCATGTTGGCCCGGGCGGTGATCACCAGTCAACCCGGTTCCGAAATTTAGGATTACCACCAACCGCGGCGCTTGGCCCAGGTAAGCAGCAGCGCGGACATGATCGCCATGACTGCCAGCACGGCCAGGAGCTGAGGAAGCCGGGTCGTGTCGTTGACGATGATGTTCATGCCGTAGATCGAGGAGAGCGCCGTGATCGGCAGCGTCACCACGGCGATCACGGCAAGTCGCTCGGCGGCCACCGTCATCTTGGTCTCGGCCCGGGCCCGGTAGAACTCGATCACGCCCTGCAGGTACTCCCGTTCGCCGTCGGCCAGCCCTTTGATCCGGGTGAGCTGGTCGACCAGGTCGTTCACCAGGGGCAGGTCGTCGGCGGAGACGCGGGCCCCGAGGACGGCGATCCGGCCGTACACCTCGGCGCCGAGCGCGCCCATCGTGCGTGCCGCGAGCAGGCCGTGCCGGGCCTGGAACAGCTCCTCCAGGAACTCCTCGGGATTGCCCAGCTGGCCGCCGGTGACCCGTTGCTCCAGATGCCACACATCGGCGGTCACTTCCTCGATGAAGACCTCGAGCCGGTGGATCAATGCCGACGTGATCGCGTAGGCCAACTCATACGGCGAATCCGGGCGTAACCGGCCATTCGTCAGCCGGCGGCGCACCACTTCGGTCTCCCGAAGAGCGACTTCCCCAGAAAGGGCCGGATTGATCGGCCCGTGCACGGTGACGACGTACTTATCGCCGATTATCTGATCGAGTTCGAGATAGTGGACGTGGCCGGACGGGCCGCGCTCCGGCCCGTGCAGGATCAAGAGTTGCTGATGCGGATAAATCCGGACACGTGGCACGCGGTTGCGCTGCATGCAGTCCCGGAGGGCCAGCGGATGGCACTCCAAAACGTCCGTGAGCAGGGAGATCGCTCTTCCGTACACTCCGGAATGTCCACCCACACCAGTGCGCCGGGCTGCGTCAACAGCGCTCCGACCTCGGCAACCGCGTGTGTTTCGATCTTGCCGCCGGTCAGCGACAGGACCTGAATCCCGGCCATGGCTTTTACGCTAGACCTGAAAGAAGCTCTTAGCTGTTTGCCTCTTTCCGAACAACGCGTAAAATCCGTCTCTGAGCAACCGCGTGAACACGCTGTGTGCCAGAAACCACACTTTCATTCACCGGATCGGCTAGGTGCCTCAGCCGTTAAGACGGAAATCCCGTCGGCGATCGCACCGCGAATCGAGAAGGCTATATGGTGGCGACGCCGCCGAGAACCGGTGCCGGAGGCTGCCTCGCCCACCTCCTCCGACCCCCCAAATCAACGAGGACGGACACGTGTTGAAGTCACGCCGCGGTCTACTCGCCGCCGGCCTTGCCGTAGCCGTAGTCGGCGCTATCGGCGTCGCCTCGACGCTGAACGCGGGTGCGGAGCAGATCTCAGGCGCTGCCCGGCAGCAGCCGGTCGCCGGCACCCCGACCGACGACGCGGACAAGCTCGCCACCCCGCCCTCGGTTCTCCCGTGGGGCTCGCGGCCGACCACGCTCAAGCGGGGCGCCGCCGGAGCGAGCAGCAAGTCGCTGCGGGACTCCGGCGCGGCCGCCGCGCCCGCCGACAAGAGCGGCTCGACCACGCCGCACGGTCGTTACGCCCCGAAGGGCGGCGGTAACGCGAAGAAGTTCCTCAAGTCGGAGCCGCTTGACGGCTTCCTTCCGCCGGAGCCCCCCGGCAGCGGCAACAGCGACGACGCCTACTTCAACTACGACGTCGCCTCGCAGGGCGCGACGGCGGACGGGATGTACGCCAACCTGTACATCGCCAAGCCGTACCTCGCCCCGGAGGACTACCACAGCCTCGCCGAGGTGGTCGTCCAGTCCGGTTCGGAAGACGAGAACGCGCAGAAGATCGAGGTCGGCTGGACCGTCGACCGGAACGTGAACAAGGGTTCCGAGGATCCGCACCTGTTCATCTATTACTGGATCAACAACGAGGGCATCTGCTACAACGACTGCGGCTTCGTGCAGTACAGCAAGACCGTCTGGCCGGGCAGCACCCTGCCGACCGGCGCGGCCAAGAAGTTCGGCATTCAGTACGCGGACGGCCTCTGGTGGATTGCGTACGACACGGAGTGGGTCGGCTACTTCCCGGCCACGCTGTGGAGCGACCAGAACGTGAAGTTCACCCAGGGTGGCTTCTTCCAGGCCTTCGGTGAGGTTGCCTCGAAGAACAAGGTCCCCTGCACCGACATGGGTACGGGCAAGGACGCGTCGCTGAGCACCTCGGCCTACATCGGCACCTTCACGCTGGTCAACACCTCGTCGACGCCGGCCCCCACCGCGGCTCCGTACATCCGGCCGTTCCCGGGCAAGGAAGAGAACACGAAGGAAGACCCCAACTCGTACCCGGTCTACCCGACCAATGCGCTGAGCAGCCGGACATTCCGGTACGGCGGAGGCGGCAGCACGTCCACCACCTGTGCGGACGTCGCCAAGTAAGGTTCTCGTGACGCGATGCCCGGTCCCGGCGAGGGGGACCGGGCATCGTCCTTTTCTGCCCCAGAGGCTTTAGTCTTCGAACCGCCTTCAGCTATTCGGTGTACAAGTTGTTGGCGACGGCGAAGGGCTGAGGATGAAGCGACGGGTGAGCCCCGACGAGGAGCTGATGACCGCGCTCTACACCGAGCACTACGCGGTCCTGCTCAGCTTCGTCCTGCGTTATGTGCGCGACCGGCATCGCGCCGAGGACATGGTGCAGGAGACCCTGCTCCGGGCCTGGAAACACATCGACCATCTCGACACCGACCAGGGCCGCACCCGCTCCTACCTGCTGACCATCGCGCGCAACGTGGTCACCAACGCCTGGCGGGCCGAGCAGCGCCGGCCGCATCTGGTGGCCGACGAGACCGCGGTCAACTCGATGCCGACCGAGGACAACGTCGACCAGATGGTCGAGGGCTGGCTGGTGGCCGAGGCGCTGGAGCGGCTGTCGGTCGATCACCAGGCCGTGGTCAAAGCCATGTACTACGAGGGACAGAGCGTGGCCGAGGCGGCGCGGCAACTGTCGGTGCCGGAGGGCACGGTCAAATCCCGGGCGTACTACGCAGTTCGGGCGTTACGCACGGCGTTCGAGGAGATGGGGGTGCTCCGGTGAGCGCGAGGAGTGAGCGAAGCGAGCCCCGCAGTCGCGAACGAAGGGCGGCGCTGTGAGCGCGGAGCACGATGAGCTGCGGCGACTGCTCGGTGGCTATCTTCTTGGCGGCCTGGACGACAACGACACCGATCGGCTCGACGCACACCTGCGGGATTGCGACGAGTGCCGCGACGAACTGGACCGGCTGGCGCCCGTACCGGAGCTTCTGCAGCGTCTGCCGGACGCCCAGCGGTCGGCCGGGGTCGTGGAGCAACCACCGATCAGCCTGTCCGCCCGGCCGACCCCGGCGAACATTGAGGGCCTGCTGCGCCGGATGCGGTCGGAACGCAACCGGGAGAAGCGGGCGTCGCGGGTGCGCTGGCTCGCCGCGGCGGCCGCGGTGGTGATCGCGGTGGTGGTCGGCGCCTCGGTGATCCGCAACAACCAGCCCACCGGGCCGACGACGGTGCTGCCCAGCGCGGGTCTGGTGACCGCGCAGTTCGAGGCGGCCGAGGGCAGCGGGCTGTCCGGCCAGGCCGTGCTGACCCCGAAGATGTGGGGCGTGTCGGTGTCGCTGGACGTGACGAAGCTGCGCGGCGAGGGGCCGTTCCTCTGCGAGGTGCACAACGCTGAGGGCAAGGTCGAGCAGGCCGCGGTGTGGGGGCCGACGACGAGCGGCAGTGCGAAGGTGATCGGTGCCAGCTCGTTCCAGCTGCACAACGTCAGCTCGGTGAGCGTCGCTGACACCGACGGCCACGTGCTCGGCACCGCGAACGTCGATTAGCTGACTCGGCGCAGCTTGACCAGGTAGGTCTGGGCGACCACGACCAGGGCCAGGAACGTTCCGCTGATCACCTGCTGCCAGTTGCTGTTCACGTTGCCGACCTGGTTGATCAGGTTCTGGATGACGCCGAGCAGCAGCACACCCGCGATGGTTCCGGCGATCGTGCCGGCGCCGCCGGTGAGCAGCGTTCCGCCGATCACCACGGCGGCGATCGCGTCCAGCTCCATGCCGGTGCCGAGCACGGTCACCCCGGAACCGAGCTTGGCCGCGTTGATCGCGCCGGCCACACCGGCCAGCAACCCCGACATCACATAGACCCAGACTTTGGTACGGCGTACCGCGATGCCCATCAGCGCGGCCGCGTCCTCGCTCCCGCCGACCGCGTAGACCGCGTGCCCGAATCGGGTGCGGCCCAACAGCACCATGCCGAGCCCGACCAGCACGACGACCAGCCAGACCTGGTAGCCGATGCCCAGGAACGAGCCGTTGCCCAGGTCGCGGAAGGGGTCGCTCTTGACCAGGTAGGTCTCGGAACCCTCCGAGCTGATCGCCCGCATCAAGCCGCGGGCGCCGAGCAGCGCCGCCAAGGTCACAATAAAAGGCGCCACCCGGGTGTACGCGATGAGCAGCCCATTTGCCAGGCCGATCGCTCCACAGACGACGAGCGGGGCAGCGAACGCGGCGGCGAAACCCCACTGCGAGGCCCAGGCCGCGAGGACGCCGCCGAGAACGTAGAGCGACCCGACCGACAGGTCGATGCCGCCGGTCAGGATCACGAAGGTCATGCCGAGCGCGATCAGCATCGGCGGCGTGGCCGCGACCAGGATCGTGGCGGTGTTGTCGAAGCTGCGGAAGTTCGGGAAGGCGGCGAGCGCGATGAGCACCACGACGACCAGGACGGCGAGCGCGCCCTGGCGCTGCACGGTCGCGACGATCCGGTCGGTGCGCTCGGCCTTGCGGACATCCTCGGCCACGGCCACCGGGGCGGGCGTCTTTTCGGCGGTTCCCATGGTCACCGGGTCTTCCTCTCTCGCGCCACGTAAACCGCGATCAGGATGATGACGGCCTGCACCATCTCGGTCGTGGACGGCTGCAGGTTGTGCTTGATCATGGTGGCGATCACCAGCTGCATGAGTAGGGCGCCGGCCACGGTGCCGAGGACGCGCACCCGGCCACCGGTGAGCGGGGTGCCGCCGACGACCACCGCGGTGATCGCGGACAGCTCGATGAGCAGGCCGACCGCGGAGGCGTCGCTGGACTGGATGCGGGCCACGCTGAGCAGGCCGGCGATCGAGGCGAGCACCGCGCAGACGATGTACACGGTGATCAGCACCCGCTTGACCGGCAGGCCGGCGAGTTCGCTGGCCGGGCGGTTGCCGCCGATGGCGAGCAGCCGGCGGCCGAACACGGTGCGCCGCACCAGGAACCCGACCACCAGCACCAGCGCCGCGGCGATCCAGACCAGCACCGGGATGCCGAGCAGGTCGCCCGAGCCGAGGTTGACGAAGTCGGGATTGCGGATGTCCTTGAGCTGACCATGGCTGATCACCACGGCCAGCCCGCGGCCGCCGACGAACAACGCGAGCGTGGCGACGATCGGTTGCAGGCCAACCCTTGCCACGAGTACGCCGTTGATGAACCCGACGGCCACGCCGGCCAGCACCGACGCGATGATCGCGGCGGCCACGCCGTACCCCAGATAGAGCGGGATGAGCGCCGCGGCCAGGGCCATCACCGAGCCGACCGACAGGTCGATGCCCTCGGTGCCGATCACCAGCGCCATGCCGAGCGCGACGATCACGATCGGCGCCACCTGGATCAGCTGGATGCGTAAGTTGCTCCAGGTCAGGAAGTACGGCGTGAAGAAGATGTTGTACAGAACCAGCAGGACGATGGCCAGGTAGACGCCGTATTTCGGCAGCCAGGCCTGCCAATTGCCGAGATTGGTCGCCGGCCGGGCGGCAACGTTGGTTGTCACTGGTCGCCTCCCGCGGCGATCGTGGCCATCAGGTCCTCCGTGGTCACCTCGGCGCCGGTCAGGGTGCCGACGACGACCCCGTCGCGCAGCACCACCACCCGGTCGGCGCCCTCGATCAGCTCCTCGGCGTCCGAGGAGACCAGCACGACGCCGAGTCCTTCGGCCGCGAGCTCGTCGATCAGCGACTGCACCTCGGCCTTCGCGCCGACGTCGATGCCCCGGGTCGGCTCGTCGAGCAGCAGCACCTTGGGCCCGGTGGCGAGCAGCCGGGCCAGGAGCACCTTCTGCTGGTTGCCGCCGGAGAGGTCGCCGACGAGCTGGTCGGGGCTGGATGCCTTGATCCGCAGCCGGCTCATGTACTTCTCGACGATTGCGTCGATCTTGGCGTCCGAGACCAGGCCGAGGCGGGACAGGCGGGGGAGTACGGCGAGCGCGATGTT
Organism: Actinoplanes sp. NPDC026619; assembly: GCF_040638295.1. NCBI lineage: Bacteria > Bacillati > Actinomycetota > Actinomycetes > Micromonosporales > Micromonosporaceae > Actinoplanes > Actinoplanes sp. NPDC026619. The sequence continues at coordinate 181,802 of NZ_JBEZYA010000006.1, read as the reverse complement.
CTCCCGTACCGAAAGCCCGGCAATGATGCCCTCGGCCTTGCGGTCCTCCGGTTGCACCGCGATGCCGGCCTTGACCGCCCGAACCGTCGTGGGTTTCTTGAGGTCGACGCCGTTGACCGACACGTCGCCGCTGTCCAGCGGATAGGCGCCGCCGATCGCCTTGATCGTCTCGCTGCGGCCGGCGCCTAGCAGGCCACCAAGCCCGACCACTTCGCCGGGCCGCACCTCGAAGCTGATGTCGTGCAGTTTTCGCCGGCTGGTCAGGCCGCTCGCGCGGAGGACGGGCGCAGCGCCGGTGTCGCCGGTCGCCGCGCCGGAAAATGCGGTGGCGCCTTCTCGCCGGACTTCGGACATCTCGCGGCCGAGCATCAGCGAGACGAGCTTGATCCTTTCCAGGTCGGCGAGCTTTCCGGTGTGCACCACCTTGCCGTCGCGCAAAATCGTGACGGCGTCGCAGATCTGGTAGAGCTCGTCGAGCCGGTGGCTGACGTAGATGATGCCGATGCCCCGGCTGTGCAGGTCGCGGATGACGCCGAAGAGGGTCTCCACCTCGCGCGGCTCGAGCGACGAGGTGGGCTCATCCATGATCACGACCTTGGCGTCGATCATCACGGCCCGGGCCAGGGCGACCATCTGCTGCTCACCGAGGGCGAGGGTGCCGAGTTGCCGCCGCACGTCGGCGGTGACGCCGTAGCCGGCCAGGATCTCGCGGGCCTCCCGGTGCATCCGGCCCTCGTCGAGCAGGCCGAACCTGTTCCTCGGCTCGCGGCCGAGGAACAGGTTGTGGGCCACGCTCATCAGCGGGACCAGGTTGACTTCCTGGTAAATCGTGGAGATTCCGGCGTGCTGGGCGTCCATCGGCGTACCAAATTGGGCCTTTTGTTGGTTATATCGGAGTTCGCCGTCGTCCGGCTGATAGACGCCGGTAAGCACCTTGATCAAAGTGGACTTACCGGCGCCGTTCTCGCCGACGAGAGCGTGCACCTCCCCCTGGTTGAGCGTGAACGACACGTGGTCGAGCGCGCGCACGCCGGGAAAGCTCTTCGAGACGTCGAGGACTTCCAGCATCTTTACCCCAGTGGATTCGCGTTGTTCCAGGTCGCGTCGGCGTTGTAACCGCCGGTCGCATCCCAGGTGTTGCCGCCGCCATTGGTGGCGATATAGACCGCTTCGGCGTAGTGCCGCCAGTAGTAACCCGGGTAGTTGTAGGACTCGAGGGAAAGGTTGGCGCCGCTCAGACCGGGCTGCGCACAGAACGTGGCGTCCTGTTGGAACGTCGTCGTTCCGTCGTTGGCCGCCTTCTGCACCCGGTAAGCGGCGTGCCGCAGGTATTGCCCGGGGTAGTTGACCGACTCGAACGTGTAGCAACTGTTGTCGGCCAGCCCGGCGCGAACCGTGAAGGTGGCGTCCTGCCGGTCGGTGACCGCGCTGCTCGTCGTGATCACGTCGGTGCGGGCCAGGCTGTCGCGATGCCGCAGGTAGCGGGTGTCGTAACCGGCGGTGGTGACCCGGAATGACCGGTTCGCCCCGACGGTCAGGTCGGCGCCGCTGCGCCACAGCGGCGCGGCCACCTGCCAGGTCGCGTCGTCGGTGAAGGAACCGCCGGTGTTGGCGTCCATCCAGACCTCGTCGCTGCGGTGCCGCATGTAGTAACCGGCCATGTTGGACGCTTCCAGCGACGTGCCGCCGCCGGAGAGTCCGGGCCGGGCGCAGAAGGTGGCGTCGGCGTTATAGGTCGTGCCGCCGTCGTTCGCCTCCCGGTAGACGCGGTAGGCACGGTGGCGCAGGTATTGGCCCGGGACGTTGCGGGATTCGAACGAGTAGCAGCTGGAGTTGGCCAAGCCGGGCCGCACCCAGAACGTCGCATCCTGGCGCTCGGTCGGTGCTGTTCCGATCACATCGGTGCGAGCCGCGCCGCCGGAATGCCGCAGGTAGCGGTTGGTGTAGCCGGGCGTGGTCACCCTCAGCGAGACCAGCTTGCCGGTGGACAGGGTGGCGCCGGTCGCCGCGCCGAGCACGCGGAGGTTGACCTCCCGCACTCGGGCCAGGTCCATCTTCGCGACCTGCCGGTCGTACGTGAAGAAGCCGTTGAGCTCTTCCTCGACGTCCGTGGGCTCGGTGTAGACGCTTCCGGACAGTCCGTTGCCGTTGATCAGATCGATCAGCCGAGCGGTGATCTGCACATACCGGCTGGTCAGCGCGTTGGAGTCGGGCAGCCACTCGTAGGCGAACTTGCCGGCCGTCGGCCACTCGTGGCTGCTCCGCAGGCCGAGGCCGCCGTATTCGCCGTTGACGACGAACCGGGTCGCGGTCGGCGCGCGGCCGATGCCCGGACCGACGTACATGTGGTCGTCGATCACGTCGCCGTTGCCCGGGTCGGGGTCGGAGTCGCAGCAGTTGGAGCCGGAGTCGTGGTTGACCATCCGGATCGGGTCCCAGCTCTTGACCAGGTCGGCGATCCGGCCGGCGTCGTACTCGCCCCAGCCCTCGTTGAACGGCACCCACTGGACGATCGACGTGATGCCCCTGTGCTCGTCGACCATCTCCTTGAGTTCCTTCTCGAACCGGGTGCGCCCGGCCGTCGAGGGTTCCTTGCCGCTGGCCAGGGCGGGCATGTCCTGCCAGACCATCAGGCCCAGCTTGTCGGCCCAGTAGAACCAGCGGTCGCTCTCCACCTTGATGTGCTTGCGGACCATGTTGAAGCCCATGGCCTTCTGCTGCTCGAGGTCGAAGCGCAGGGCGGTGTCGGTCGGCGCGGTGTAGATGCCGTCCGGCCAGTAGCCCTGGTCGAGGGTGCCGAGCTGGTAGACGAACTTGCCGTTCAGGGTGGGCCGCAGCACTCCGCCGAGCATCGCCTTGCCGAGCGAGCGCATGCCGAAGTAGCCGCCGACGGTGTCACCGCTGCTCAGCGTCGTGCGGATGTCGTAGAGGAACGGATCATCCGGCGACCACAGGTGGGCATTCGGGATATTTACCCGGAATGATGTGCCAACCGTTCCGGTCGCGGTGCCCACGACCGTGCCGCCGCTCAGGACCTGGGCGGTGACCGACTGGCCGCTCGCGTTGGCCGCCTGCACGATCAGGTCGAGGCCGCCCGCTGCCACATTGGGTGTGGTGTCGAGGCGAGTGATGCGGGCCGCGTTGGTCGGCTCCAGCCAGACGGTCTGCCAGATGCCGCTCGACGGCGTGTAGAAGATTCCGCCGCGACTGATCCGCTGCTTGCCAACGGGGATGTCCTGCGTTTCGACCGGGTTCCACGTCCCGACGATGATCTCGTTGGCGCCGGTTTTGAGGGCACTCGTGATGTCGTACGAGAACTTGTCGTAGCCGCCCTCGTGCGTACCGAGCAGGGTGCCGTTGACCCAGACCTTCGACTGCCACATCACGGCGCCGAAGTTGAGCTGCACGTTCTTGCCGGTCCAGCCGGCCGGAACGGTGAAGGTGCGGCGGTAGTACGCGTAGTCCTGGCGCCGCATGATCCCGGAGAGCGCGCTCTCGATCGGGTACGGCACGAGGATCTCCTCGCCGAGGGTCTGCCCGGTCGGCGGGGTGTTGATGTTCGTGGCGCCGGCGAACTGCCAGGTGCCGTTGAGACTCTGCCAGTCGGTGCGGGTGAGTTGCGGCCGCGGGTATTCCGGGAGCGGGTTGCTGGTGGAGACCTGGCTGGTCCAGGGCGTGGTCAGCGGCGGTGTCTTGGGGGCGAACGCCTCGGCCTGGGTGGTGGTGGCGACCAGAGTGCCGGCCGCGGCCACCGTCGCCGCCATGATCAAAGTGAGGAACCGGCGGGGATGTGCGGTCACGTTCCGCTCCTTCGGGGATGGATCCGGGGGAGGGCAACACAGAGTGACGCGAACGAACATTTTCGGGCGGCGGTGCGCACCAGCGCACCGCCGCCGCGATCTCAGTACGCGCTTGCGAGGTCCGCCTTGGCGTTGTCCGTGCCGTACTGCCGGTCGGAGATGATGATGTCCTCGTCGACCGGGTCGCCGGTGAAGAACTTCTGCGCCGTGGCGAAGGAGAGTGGCCCGAAGCGCGGGTTCGATTCGATGACGGCCGAGGCCCAGCCGTCCACAATGGCCTGCACAGCGCCCTTGGTGCCGTCGATCGACACCACCTTGACGTCACCGGCCTTCTTGCCGGCGCCCTTCAGCGCGGTGACCGCGCCGAGCGCCATCTCGTCGTTCTCGCCGTAGATGCCATTGATGTCCGGGTTGGACTGCAGCAGCTGCTCGGTGACTTTTTGCCCGTCCTCACGGGCGAAGTTGCCCGTCTGTTCAAAGACGATCTTGATCTCCGGCGCGACCTTGGCGATCTCGTCCTTGAAGCCGCTGGTCCGCAGCGTGGTGACGTTGTTGCCGGGCGCGCCGAGCAGGATGGCCACCTTGCCCTTGTTGCCCATCGCCTTGGCCATCTCGTCGGCAGCGCGTTTGCCCTGCTCAGCGAAGTCCGAACCGATGAAGGTCAGGTAGTCCTTGCAGGGCGTGGCGTTGATCTTCCGGTCGATCGTGATGATCGGGATCTTCTTGGCCGACGCCTTGGCGAACACCGAATCCCAGCCGTCGGAGTTGAGCGGCGCGATCACCAGCAGCTGGACGCCCGAGTCGATCATCTGCTCGACGTCGCTGATCTGCTTGTTGAACTGGGAGTTTGCGTTCGTTGCCGTGAGATTGGTGATGCCGAGCTTGTTCGCTTCGTCCTTGATGGACTGGGTCTCGGCGATCCGGAACGGGTTGGCCTCCTTCTCCGACTGGGAGAAGCCGACCTTGGCCGTCTTGAGGTCCAGTTTGGTCCCGCCGTACTGGTCGATCGTGCAGGTGGCGGCACCTGTCGAGGCGGAGGCGACGACCTGCGCGCCGGCTGAGGCCGGTGCGGCCGAGCCGGTCGAGGAACCGTCGTCCTCGGATTTCGCGCATGCTCCGGCACTGAGAATAAGCAGGGCCGCACCGAGGGTAGCGGCCGTTGGGCGCAAAAAGCCCATGATTTGTGCTCCTTAGCGGTGATGAGACATCGGGGAGTAACCGCCTGGAAACACATTCACGCACTATCGAACTTTTCCTGTCAAGGACGCACGCGTTCGCGTCCCGTTCGAAAAATTAAACGACAGCGTTCGATGTGCGCGCCATGTCCCAGCGCGCCGACATCGAGGTGTAAAGGCGCAATGCCTCGTCCGGGCGCTCGCCGGCCAGCACCGCCGCGTCTTCGAGCGCTGCGGCCAGCTCGAAGCGGCGGCCGACCCGGCGGTAGTGCTCGGCGGCCTCGCGGGCAGGCGCCGGGTCGCCGGTGCGCAGCGCCTCGCAGCGCAGATGGGCGGCGTGCGCACGGGCCGGCCGCACCTCCTTGGCGGCCTCGGTCGCGCAGATCCGGGCGGCCTGTTCGGCAATGTCCATTCTGGATTCGCGCAGGGCGAGCCGGAGCACGTCCGGCAGCCACTGATGGCGCAGCATCATCGGCGCGTAGGACGGCTGGAGCAACGGCGCGAGCAGGTCGAGCGCCGGCCGGCCCTGCTGCTCGGCCGCGAGCGCGCGGGCCACCAGCAGGAAGTCGCAATTTTCCCGCTCGGCCTCGCTGGCCGGCACGGCGTCGGCCGCGTCCAGGTGGGCGGCGGCCAGATCGCGGGCGTCACGGTGCAGCGCGATCAACGCGGCCACCCCGTGCAGGAGCATCGTCACCGCGCCCGGCTCGCGCAGGCCGTGGAACATGATCCCGGGACCGTCCTCGGTCACCGCCGACACTTCGGCCAGCGCCTCGTCCCACCGGCCCAGCCAATAATCCTGCACGGCCGTTGCCACCTGCATGTTCGCCGTCAGCCGGTGCTCGGCCGCGAACTCGGCCGCGGTCCGCAGCGTGCGCTGCGCCTCGTCCAGGCGGTCCAGGTTCTGCAGCGAGAACAGGCGATTGTCAAGCAGGTCGAAGTACGTCCCGGTCAGTTCGTCGCGGCCCTTCACCGCGGACAGGGCGCGGTCGACGTGTTCGAGGGCGCGTTCGTGGTCGCGGCGGATCGAGCTGGTCAGCCAGATTGTCTGCAGCGCGAACGCGGTCTCGTACGGCTGGCCGGCCTGCACCGCCTCGGCGTGCACCACCTCGGCCCGCCGCTCCGCCTGGTCGAGGTCGTCCAGGTCGCCGCGGCGGAAGTTGGCCAGCAGCACCCGGTGCCGGGCCTGCCAGATCGTCGGCACCCGCGGGTCGTCCACCGCGTCCCGCAGCATCGCCACCGCCTCGGCCGGCTCGCCCCGGCGGTAGCGCATGGTGGCCAGCAACTGGCGCATCTCGGCCCGGTCGGCCGGATCGGTGGCGAGACTCATCGCCTCCTCGGCCTCGGTCATCGGGAAACGCTCGCGGCGGAACTCGAGGCGCACCAGGGCGACCAGCAGCATCCCGCGCTGCGCGGCGGACGGCAGGTCGGTGCGTAGCGCCCGGCGGATCAGGTCGGCGGCGATCTGCGGGGTCCGCCGGATCACCTCGGCGTGGTGCGCGAGCAGCCAATTGAGCACCCAGGTGTCGACCGCCGGGGTCTCCGCGTTGAGCTGCTCGGCGACCCGGGTGACCGAGCTGCCGCCGGCCGCGAGCACCTCGGCCGCGTGCCGGTGCAGGCCGGCCCGCAACGCCTGCGGCACGCTCTCGACCAGCGCCTGGCGCAGGTAGGCGTGCCGGAACGCCAGGTCGGTGCCGCTGTCCACCAGCACGTTCGCCTTCAGTGCCTCCTCCAGCGCGCCGACCAGGTCGAGCGCCGACCGGCCGGTCACCGCCACCACCTCGCTCACCGAGAACTCGGCGCCGAGCAGCGCGGCCAGCCGCAGCACCTCGCGGGTCTGCGCGGAGAGCAGGTCCAGAGTGGAGTGCACCGCGGCGAGCAGGGTGCGGGGCGGGGCGACGGTCACGTCCGGGCCGATGTCGGCGCGGCCGCCGGCGACCTCGATGACATCCCGCTGGTGCAGGGCGCCGACCAGTTCCCGGGCAAAGAGCGGATTGCCGCCGGAGCGGGCCACCAGCGCCCGCAGGTTGGGCCCGGGCGGCGCGCCGACCTGCGCGGCGACCAGGCGGTCGAGGTCGGTGGCGGGCAGCGGGCCGAGTCGCACGCCGGTCGGATGCCGCGGCCGGTCGGTCGCGCGCGCGGCCGCGACCAGCAGCAACGGCAGCCGGCCGACGAGGCTCTGCAGCCGCTCCCACACCCGCACCGTCGAGCTGTCCGCCCACTGCATGTCGTCGACGATCAGGATCAGGGGCGTGGCGGCGCAGGCGGCGCGGACCGAGGCGACGATCTGGTCCTCGGCGACGTCCGGCTCGGCGAGCGGACTGCGCGGCCGCCGCGACGCGGACTCCAGACCCAGAGCCCGGGACAACACCTGCAGGGGTACGCGTGACCCGAGCTGGTCGGCCGCCGCCCAGGCGACCCGGCACCCGCAACGGGCCGCGTCGGCGAACGCGTGCGTCAGCAGCTCGGTCTTGCCGATGCCCGGTTCGCCCTCGATCCAGACCGACCCGCCGGTGCCGTTCGCGACCTGCCGCACCATGCCGCGCAGATGATCGATTTCGGCCTCGCGCCCGAACCAGTCCCTGGTCTTGAGTCCGTCCCGCAACGCCTTCGCGACCGCGGTCGGCACCACCGTGCGCAGCGGCTCGGGCACCGGCAGCGCGGCCGGTTGCTCGGCCGACCCGGCCAGCACCTGCCGCTGCAGCTCCTGCAGCGCGGGCCCGGGCTCGATGCCGAGATCGGCGACCAGGGTGCGGCGGGCCGCCCGGAACACCTCGAGGGCCTCGGCGTGCCGGCCGGCCCGGTGCAGCGCCCGCATCAGCAACTCGTGCAGCGGCTCGTGCAACGGGTTGTCCTTGACCAGGCCGGTCAGCTCGGCGATCAGGTCGTCGTCGCCGCCGCGATCGAGCAGGATCCGGGCCCGCTGCTCGGCGGTGGTCAGCCGCAGCTCGGCCAGGCGCTGGCGGTCCAGCTCCAGGAACGGGCCGGCCAGCGTCGCGTACGCGTCGCCCTTCCACAGGGCCAGGGCCTCGTCGAGCCGGTCGGCGGCGGCCCGGTCGTCGCCGACCGCGTGCAGCTCGGCTGCGGCCGACCGCAGTTGCTGGAAACGGGACGCGTCCAGGTCAGCGGGCTCGACCCGGAGCAGGTAGCCGCCCGACGCCGTGGTCAGCAGCCCGGGCGGGAGTGCGCGGCGCAACCCGGAGACGTACGTGTAGACGCTGCCCGCCGCGGTCGCCGGCGGCGAGTCGCCCCAGATCGAGGTGATCAGCTCGTCCCGCCCGACGAGCCGGCCGGCGTGCGCGGCGAGCACGGCGAACACCGCGCGCTGCCGGGCCGCGCCCAGCTCGATCTCCCGCTCGCCGAGCCAGGCGCGGACCGGCCCCAGCACGTTGACGCGCAAGATTTCCGGCACGTGTCCTCCCGGGTCGGTGTCCTCAACTTCGAGGGAGACGGGCCGGGTGTCAATGGATAACAGAAACCGTCCTTACGGGCAGTCCTCCGGTGTAGCCCTTCCGCGCTCGCCGACCCCCCTGCTGAACTGGCCTATCGGCCTGTATTCCGTCCTGAAGGATCTCTGAAGGTTCTCTGAAGAACCTTTTCCGACACTTGCTCCCACACCTCTGAGAGGGGAGCAGCCAATGGAACAGGTCAAGGTCGCGTTGCAGGCGATGGATCCGGTCAGTCATGCCGGGCTGGCCGCGCTGCTCCAGTTCCGAAACGACATGGTGGTGCTGCGCACCAACCAGCGGCACGACGCCGACGTGCTGGTCGCGGCGGCCGAGCGGCTCACTCCCGACGTGGTGGCCGGGCTGCGCCGGGCCGGCGCCGACGTGGGCTCGCCGATCGTGCTGGTCTGCCAGGAGATCGTCGAGGCCGAGCTGATGACCGCGGTGGAGTGCCGGGTGGTCGGCATCCTGCCGCGCTCGGCGGTCACCGCCGACCGGCTGGCGCACAGCGTGCGGGCGGCCGCCACCGGTGGCGGGGTGATGCCGCCGAACCTGGTCGGCGAGCTGCTCAAGCAGGTCGAGCGGATGCAGCGGGACGTGCTGGCGCCGAACGGGCTGAACGCGTCGGGGCTGACGCCGCGCGAGATCGACGTGCTGCGGCTGATGGCGGACGGCTTCGACACCAACGAGATCGCCGGGAAGCTCTGTTACTCGGAGCGGACCGTAAAAAACGTCATCTATGGCGTGACACATCGCCTCAAACTGCGCAATCGCTCCCACGCGGTGGCCTACGCGCTGCGCGCCGGGATGATCTGATGTCCGGGTGGAAAACCCCCCAAAACTGAAGGTCGGCGATCGCGTCGCCATCGTCTCTCCGTCGTGGGCCGGGCCGGCGGTCTATCCGGCCACCCATGAGCTCGCCATGCAGCGGATCCGGGAACTGCTCGACCTCGAGCCGGTCGAGTTCCCGACGACCCGGCAGGCGGGAGCGTCACCCGCCGACCGGGCCGCCGACCTGATGGCGGCCTATGCCGATCCGACTATCCGGGCGGTCTTCGCGACGATCGGCGGCAGCGACCAGATCACCGTGCTGCCGCACCTCGACCCGGCGCCGTTCCGGGCCGATCCGAAGCCCTACTTCGGTTACTCCGACAACACCAACCTGCTCAACTGGCTGTGGATGCACGGCGTGGCCGGCTACCACGGCGGCTCGACGATGGTGCACCTCGGCCGGGGTGGCGCGGTCGACCCCGAGCACCTGGTCTCGCTGCGCGCCGCCCTCTTCGAGACCATCGACCTCGAGATCACCCCGGTCGCGACCTTCACCGACGAGGAGCTGAGCTGGGCCGACCCGGCGTCGCTGACCACGTCGTCGCCGAGGGTCGAGAGCCCCGGCTTCGTCTGGCACCAGGCCGACCGGGTCGTCGCCGGGCCGACCTGGGGCGGGAGCATGGAGATCGTGAGCTGGAACCTGGCCGCGAACCGGTGGATCAGGCCGGCTTCCGACTACGCCGGCGCTGTCCTGCTGCTGGAGACCTCGGAGGAGATGCCCTCGGCCGAGGACGTGTTCCGGGTGCTGCGCAACGCCGGCGAGCGCGGCCTGCTCGAACAGTTCCCCGCCGTGGTCGTTGCCACCGCCAAGGCCAGCAACATCGAGAACCGGCCGCCGCAGCCGGAGCGGGCGAAGTTCCGGGATGATCAGCGCGAGGCCGTCCTTCGCGCCCTGGCGACCTACAACCCGGGCGCGATGGCCGTCTTCGGTGTCGATTTCGGACACACCGCGCCGCAGTGGATCCTTCCCTACGGCGGTGCGATGACCATCGACGGCCCGGCTCGGCGGATCATCGCGCACTTTTGAGCGGCTTGCGGAGCGGCGGTGCGCATGGATCGCAGAAGGTGTCGGCCGGCGCGTGGGCGGCCAGACGGTTCGGGATCAGGAAGAACGCGAGCACACCGCCGCCCACCATCAGCGCCGCGCAGATCAGCATCGCGTGCCGGTAGACCGGATGGAGCTGATCGGCCACGGTGAGACTGCCGGCGCCCAGGCCGGCCGCCAGCGGCAGGATCGCCACCGACAGCAGGCTGGCCGCCCGGGCCACCGCGTTGTTGACCCCGGAGGCGATCCCGGCGTACGCGTCGTCGAGCGACCCGAGCGCGGTCGAGGTCAGCGGCGCCACCAGCAGCGACAACCCCAGCCCGAAGATGATCACCGCGGGCAGCACGTCGGTCAGATAGGACGCGCCCGGACCGATCATCGACAGGTAGACCAGGGCCGCCGCGCAGACCAGCGGGCCGGCCGTCATCGGGATGCGCGGCCCGATCCGCTGCCCGAGCGCGCCCGCGCGGGATGACAGCAGCAGCATCAGCACGGTCACCGGCAGCATCGCGATGCCACTGACCAGCGGCGTGAACCCGGCCACCACCTGCAGGTTGATCACGACCAGGAAGAAGACCCCGCCGTTCGCCGCGTAGACCAGGAAAGTCACCAGGTTGGCGCCGGCAAACGCGGTGGTCCGGAAGATCCCGAGCGGCACCATCGGCTCCGGCGAGCGGCGCTCGGACAGCACGAACGACACCAGACCGGCGACCCCGACCGCCAGCGAGATCAGCACGATCGGGTCACCAGGCCCGCGCGCCGACCAGGCGGTGAACCCGTAGGTCAGGCCGCCCAGCCCGATCGCCCCGGTCAGGACGCCGGCGGCGTCGAACCGGCGGGCGGCGGCCGGGTTGCGTGACTCGGGCACGTGCTTGGCCGCCACCAGCAGCACGATCAGGGCGAGCGGCACGTTGATCAGGAAGATGTACCGCCAGCTGCCGGCCTCGACCAGCCACCCGCCGAGGAACGGTCCGAGCGCGCCGCCGATCCCGCCGAGCCCCGACCAGGCGCCGATCGCCCGGGCCCGGTCCTCGCGGGCGAAGGACGCTTCCAGGATGGCGAGGGCCCCCGGGGTGAGCAGCGCGCCGCCGATGCCCTGCAGCACCCGGGCGGAGATCAGCAGGTCGATCGTGGGCGCTAGCCCGCACAGCAGGGACGCGGTCGCGAACCAGGCGACGCCGATCAGGAACACCCGTTTGCGGCCGAACCGGTCGCCCAGCGACCCGCCCAGCAGGACCAGGGAGGCCAGGCTCAACGCGTACCCGTTGACCGTCCACTGCAGGCCGGCTGATTCCGCGTCGAGGCTGTGCCCGATCGCGGGGAGCGCGATGTTGACGACGGTGGCGTCGACGAAGGCCAGGCTGGACCCGAGCACGGTGGCCAGCAGCACCCAGCGGCCGGTGGAGCTGCGGTACTTGATCAAAGCTTCGTCGGCCATGCCGCCGAGGCTACGCGGGCCCCGATCGGCCCGGCATCAGTCGGATGACTTCAGGCGATGTTGCTGCTGAGGGTCTCCGACTCGCGGATGACGGTGGCGCGGACCGACCGGGTCGGGGTCCACGTGGCCCCGACCCCCGGAGCGGCCATGGCCGACCGGTTCAGCAGTTGTTTCTCCAGCCGCGCGCAGAGCTCGGCCCGGCGGAACGGCTTGGTCAGGTAGTCGTCGGCGCCGGCGTCGAGGGCGTCGAGGATCCGCCGGTCGTTGACGTCGGCGCTGATCAGTATCACCGGCAGGAGGGCGGTGGCCGGCTCGTTGCGCAGCCGGCGGCACAGCTCGATGCCGGACTCGCCGGGCATGCGCACGTCGAGCAGCGCGGCGTCGATGCCGCCACCGCGCAGGGCGGCCAGGGCGGAGGCGGCGTCCACGGTGACGACGACGTCGTGCCCGGCGCGGCGCAGCGCGAGGCCGAGCAGCTCGCGGTGATCGGCATCGTCGTCGGCGATGAGCACGGTTGACACGGTTGCCTCCAGGGCCGGGCCAAGTGGAACACCTTGCTCTTCGGCACTATGCCGGAGGCCGCTGAGCCATTTCGGTCAATGTGCACGTACGTGCACAACGGTTAGGTTGTGACGTACGTGCACAGTGAGGTGGGTGTGTCATGCGTGTCGGCGATGCCTATGACCTTGGCCCCATGCATTCCACGCTGCCGGAGCGGCCGGAAAACATGCCGGGTGGTGCCCGGCAAGTGCTGGCCTAATGTGTGATGCATGCTTGCTGCCGTCTTTGAAGAGCCAGGTCCGGCCGCCGTCCTGCAGATCGTCGAGCGGGAGACCCCGCCGGTAGGGGCGGGTGAGGTCCGGGTCCGGATCGTGCTGTCCGCCGTCAATCCGACCGATACCGGCACGCGTGCCGGTCGTGGCGTGCCGGACGGGGTCGACCCGCCGCGCGTGCCCAACCAGGACGGCGCCGGCGTCGTCGATGCGGTGGGCGACGGGGTGCACGGGCTCGAGGTGGGTGACCGGGTCTGGGTGTGGGACGCCGGTTACGGGCGGGCCAACGGGACCGCCCAGGAGATGGTGGTGCTGCCGCGCCGGCAGGTGGTGCGGATGAACGACGACGTGCCGTTCGAGGTCGGCGCGGCGCTGGGCATTCCGGCGCTCACCGCGCATCGGTGCCTCACGCTGGCCGGCGACGGGCCCGCGCGACTCGCGCCGGGTGCCCTGGCCGGGCGGACGGTGCTGGTGGCGGGCGGTGCGGGCGCGGTCGGCAACGCGGCGATCCAGCTCGGCAAGTGGGCCGGCGCGACCGTGCTGACCACGGTCAGCTCCAAGGAGAAGTCCGACCTGGCCACCGCGGCCGGGGCCGATGCGGTGATCAACTACCGCGAGGAGGACGTGGTCGCCCGGGTCAAGGAGCTGGCGCCGGCGGGTGTGCAGGTCGTGGTCGAGGTCAACACCGAGAACCTGCGCACCGACCTCAGCGTGATCGCCGCCGGTGGCAACATCGCCATCTACGTGGGCGGCGAGCTCACGATCCCGAGCTTCAAGGCGATGCTCAAGAACGTCAGCCTCGACTTCGTGCTGACCTACACGACTTCGACCGAGGAGAAGGACAACGCGGTCGCGTCGGTCGCCGAGGCGGTCAACGGCGGCGTCTTCCGGGTCGGTGACGAGGCCGGCCTGCCGATCCTGCGGTTCCCGTTCGAGCGGGTGAGCGACGCCCACGAGGCGGTCGAGCAGAACGCCGTCGGCAAGGTCGTCATCGAGGTGACGCAGCCGTAAGCAGCGCGTCGGCCACCCGTTCCACGCCGCGCCCGTCCACGGCCGCCCACCCCCGGGCGGCCAGGGCGGTGCGCAGGCCGGCGTCGGTCAGCAGGGTGCGCAGCGTCTCGACCGAGCGGTCGTCGAAGTGGCCGAGCTGCCCGAGCCCGGCCGCGAAGCCGCGAGCCATGGTCCGGTCGTACCCAAGAATCTGATTGTCGACCACCCAGACCAGCGCCGAGGCCAGGCCGAGGCAGAGCAGTTCCCACGTCGAGGTGCCGCTGGCGCTGACCGCCAGGTCGGCGCCGGCGAGCAGCTTCGGCAGGTCGTCGGTGGGCGGGATGATCTCGAACTGCTGGCCCGGCCGAACTCCGACGGCGCGCAGTTCCGCCCGCAGCTCCTCGTTGGCGCCGATGATCGTCGCGTCGAAGGCAACGCCGGTCGCCGCCAGCAGTGCGGCTGCCTGCGGCGCGGCACGGTAGGCGTCGGTTCCGCCGAAAAAAGCAACCACCCTAGGTGTACGGGTGGAGTCGTGCACCGGGGGAGCGGGCGGCCGCAGTTGCCGCACCGAGCCACGCAGCAGCGCGTAGTCGAGCCCGGCCAGCCCGACCGCGTCGGCGATCGTGATCACCGAGTCGAGGTTCTGGTCGACGTAGATGTCGGCGGACTGGCCGCGGAAATCGCCGTCCACGATGGCCAGCACCGGCCACCCGGCCGCGCGGACCGCCACGCTGTGCGCCGGCGGCAGGGTGTACGAGTCGATCACGAGCGCGTCGATCCCCAGCCGCTCGACCGCCGCGACCAGCCCGGCCGGGTCGGCCGGTGGCGGGTCGCAGGGCAGGCCGCGCTGGGTGAGCTGGGACTCGGCCCACCGGACGCCGCCGAGGTCGGCGAGGAACCGGACCTGGGCGCCGCGGGCCATCAACTCCTCGGCGAGCGCGACGCACCGGACCAGATGCCCGACGCCGGTGCGAGCACCGGCGTCGCAGCGAATTCCGACGACCGTCACGCCTGAACGAGGGCCTTCTGCAGGACGTGCGCGTTCAACTCGACCAGCTCGGGCCGGCTCTCGATCCAGGCGGCCAACTTGTGGAGCGGGACCGGCTCGTCGCCGAAGTGGTCGACGATCGCCGAGACCACCCGCCAGTCGTCCTCGGTGTCCACCGTCAGCCGCAGGTGGGAGAGGTCGGGCTGCAGGGTCAGGCCGATCACGTCGAAGTCGTTCGCGTGCGTGTAGATGTACGAGGTCACGTGCACGCGGTGGTGATCGGTGGCGAGCCCGTCGACCGCGCGCAGCACCGGGGTGCGGACCATCTCGACGTCCATGCCGCGGGGCAGGGTGTGCGCGATCGAGGTGGTCAGGTAATCGGCGCCGGCCGCCACGAACACCCGGTGCGCCCGGCTGATGATGGCCGGGTCGATGAGCGGGTTGTCCGCGGTGAACCGCAGCACGATGTCGCTGGCGTACTCGTCGAGCACGCCGAGGAACCGGGCGAGAACGTCGTCGACCGGCCCGCGGTGGCAGGGCACCCCGATCCGGGCGCACTCCTCGACGATCACGTCGTCGGTCGCCTCGACGGTGGTCGCCACGATCACCTGGTCGAGGACCCCGCTCAGCTGCGCGCCGCGCACGCAGCGTTCGAGCACGGAGCGGCCGCCGAGTTGGAGAAGAACCTTGCCCGGAAGGCGCGAGGAATCCATCCGCGCCTGAATAATCCCAAGGGTGGTCATTTCTTACCTTTTCGAAGGCGGTTACGGGCCTTACGCGCTACGCCATACCCAAGCTTCACGAAGCGGTAGCCGGCTTTGTCGCTGAAAGCGGCGATCTGCCGGCGAGCTTTCTGGAGTTCTTTCTCCCGCTTGGTGAGCAGCTTCTCGTAGAACTCGGCGCGGGAGGCGGCATCGGCCAACTCGCGGCGCAGGGCCCGGAGCTGTTCCTCATGCTCGCGGCGGGAGTCTGGCACAAGCGGATCTTCGCCGTCCATAACCGCGGGGTAGTCGCCAGGCAACCCTGCGGCGCCATGCAGGATCGCGGTAAGGGCCGAAAGCTCGGTGAAGGCTGGCCACGGGTGTGCGTAACCGCCGGTCAGCAGCGTGCGGGCGAAACGGCGGAGCGCGTCCGGCGCAGCCGCCACGTTCGGGTCCAGCGCCACGAAAGTGTCGTGATCCACGACGATGTTCTCCGCCGTGGCCTCGGGCAGCGCGGCCATCCAGCCGGTGAGCAGCCGGCGCAGGGCCGGCAGGTCGCCGGACAAGCAGGCCTCGAGCAGCAGTTCCTCGAGCAGCCGCCCCTCCGGGAGGGCGCGCTCGCCCAGCGGACCGTCGCCGAGCAGCACGGCCGGCAGCTGCAACACCGGCGCGGTGCGCGGCGCGAGGTGGGCCACGACCAGCCAGCCGGCCGCGAGTTCCGCTCCGAGGCCGGCGCGCACGGCCGCCGAGGAGAGCCGGCGAGGATCGCTGAGCACGCTCTTCTCGGCGTAGGCCACCGCGAGCGCGCTCGCGGTCAGCGCGGCGAGGGCGCCGGCCGGGCCGTCATCCAGCGCCGCCGGCGTGGTGATCAGGGTGGGTGCGGCCGGGGTGGGCCAGACCGCGCCGAACCAGTCGGCGGTCAGGCCCTCGTCGGCGAGCCGGGCGGTCAGCCGGGCCGGGGTGCCGGGGCGGCTGTCGTCGAACTCGCCGAGCGGCCGCCACGCGCTGTCGTCCTGCACGGCGGTGGCGGTGGCCGGGTCGACCAGCCGGTGCACGCCCAGCGCGTTCTCCACCGTCAGCAGCAGTGTGCCGCCGGGGCGCAGCGCCCGCTTGAGCACGGCCAGGCTTTCCGCCCAGTCGAGCTGCGGGCCCTCCACCGAGCAGAGCCGGCCGACGCCGTCGAGCGCGACCACGGCGTCCCAGCGCTCGCTGTCCAGCTTGGGCAGCGAGCCGCAGAGCACGTCGACGCCGGTGGCGGCCAGGGCGTTTGCTTCCGTCTGCGAGCGGACCAGGCAGGTCACCGGCCCTCGGGCGGCGAGCGCCTCGATCAACGCCGCGTCATGCGGCCCGGCGACCAGCACCTCGGCATCGGTCGGCAGCTGTTCGACCACGTAGCGTAACAACGCTCCGCCGGCGGCTGGTTGATCCTCGGTCCAGCTCGGCATCTCTCCGCCGATCAGCCGGATCATGCCGCGGCCGCCGCCCGGTCGTGTGCCCACCCGAACATGGTGCGAAGTTCCGCTGGTGAGGCCAGATAGCCGGCGCCCAGCTCGGCCAGCGCGGCCGGCCCCGCCGCGGCCGGATCGGGGTGCTTGCCGTGCAGTTCCGGCCACTGGCGGCGGATCCGCTCGGCGGTCGAAAGATCCTCGGACTCCAATTGCATCGGGTCACCGTAGACCGCCGGGCGACAGCCCGCCGCCACCCCGTAGAAGATCGCGCTGCTCAACCTGTTCGATGCCACCCGTTCGTGCGCGCGCAGCTCGGCCAGCTGGTTGTGCAGGAACCGGATGTCGGTGTCCAGCCACTGGTTGCCGCGGTAGCCGTGGCAGATCACCCGGCCGGCCTTCTCGTAGGTGGCGCGGACCTGGTCGTTGCGGTACTCGTGCCAGTACAGGCAGAACGTGACCGGGCCCTGCTCCGTCGCCATGATCTCGTCGATCAGCCGGCGGTGGTCGCCCTCGACGTCCTGGCGCTCCCAGCCGTGGAACGGGTACCAGATGGTGCCCCGGCGGACCGGGTCGACCGGTGGCGCGGCGAACTCGAGCAGGTAGAGGAAGGGTGCGCCGATGACGGTCGCCTGCCGGCGACCCATCGACCAGGCCCGGCGCCGGGTCTGCTCGGACCACAGGAAGATGGGCTTTCCCGGCGCGTACGGCGTGCCCGGACCGAGCCCGTCCACCACATTCCAGCCATGCTGCACGTAGCCGTCGATCCGGGGTGGCTTGGCCGGATCGAGGCCGCAGTATTCGGCGAGCACGTGCGCGTGCCCGTAGAAGTGGTTGGCGTGGTGCAACCGGTCAGCTCCCGAGAATGGTCCGCAGAGCCTCCACGACACGATCCTGGTCGGCGTCGGTGAGATCCACGAAGAGCGGCAATGACAGCTCTTCAGCGTAGAAGGCCTCGGCCACCGGGCACATCCCACGGCGGTAACCCAGGTCCGCGTAGACCGGGTGCCAATAGACCGGGATGTAGTTGACCTGCACGCCGATTCCGGCCTCGCGCATCCGGTCGTAGACCTCGCGCCGCCGGCCGTCGAGGATGCGCACCGGGTAGAGGTGGCGCATCGGGTCGACGCCCTCGCGCTGCACCGGCAGGCGCAGGCCCGGCACGTCGGCGAGCAGCTCGTCGTAGCGGGCGACCAGGCGCTGCCGGGCCGCCTTGAACTCGGCGATCCGGCTCAGCTGCGAGCTGCCCAGCGCGCAGAGCAGGTCGGGCAGCCGGAAGTTCAGCCCGAACGACTGCACCTCGTAGTACCAGCCGCCCTCGTCCGGGTGCCGCAGTTTGTCCTGGTCACGGACCATCCCGATGTTGCGGAACGTGCGCGCCGCGGCCAGCAGGTCGGGCCGGGTGGAAGCGACCGCGCCGCCCTCGGCGGTGGTGAGGTTCTTCGTCGGGAAGAACGAGAAGGTGGTCAGGTCGGCGAGGGTGCCGACCGGGCGGCCGTGGTAGGTCGACCCGATCGCGTGCGCCGCGTCGCCGATCGTCACGGCCCCGACCCGCTCGGCGATCTTGCGGAGCGCGTCGTACTCGGCCGGGTGGCCGGCGTAGTCGACCGCCGCGATCGCCTTGGTGCGCGACGTGACCACGGCCTCGACCGCGGCCGGGTCGAGGTTCGCGGTCTCGTCCTCGACGTCCGCGAAGATCACCTTCGCGCCGAACAGGTTGGCGCACGACGCGGTCGCCACGAACGTCATCGGGGTGGTGACGACCTCGTCGCCGGGGCCGACGCCGGCCGCCGCGTACGCCGTGTGCAGCGCGGTCGTGCCGTTGGTCACGGTCACGGCCGGGGCGCCGGCGACGGCCTCGATGTCCGCCTCGAACTGGGCGACCCGCGGGCCGGTCGTCAGCCAGTCACTGCCGAGGGCGGCGAGCACCGCCTCGACATCCGACTGGTCGATCGACTGCCGCCCGTACGGCAGCATCAGTTCTTCTCGTCGGCCGCGATCAGCGCCCGCATGTCATCGATGGTCAGCCACAGGTCGTTGTTGTCGGACCGGTAGTTGAAGCCGTCGGCGACCTCTTCGCCGCCGGCCGGGGTCTCGTAGCCCCAGCTCGCGGCGACCGGCTGCACCACGTAGCGGTCCGGGAAGCGCAGGGTGCGGCGGCTGTCGTCGGAGGCGATCATTTCCTCGTGCAGCTTCTCGCCGGGGCGGATGCCGGTCTCGTGGGTGGGCGAGCCGGGCGCGACCGCCTCGACCAGGTCCATGATCCGCATGCTCGGGATCCGGGGCACGAAGAGCTCGCCGCCCTCCATCACGTCGAACGAGTCGACCACGAACTTCACCGCGGCGGGCAGCGTGATCCAGAAGCGGGTCATCCGCTTGTCGGTGATCGGCAGGCTCTTGCCCTCGGCGGCCAGGCGGCGGAACAGCGGCACGACCGAGCCGCGGCTGCCCATCACGTTGCCGTAGCGGACGACCGACAGTCGGGTCGGGTGGGTCGCGGCGTAGTGGTTGCCGGCGATGATCAGCTTGTCGGCGACCAGCTTGGTCGCGCCGTACAGGTTGATCGGGCTGGACGCCTTGTCGGTGGAGAGGGCGACGACCCGCTTGACGCCGGCGTCGATCGCGGCGTCGAGCACGTTCTGCGAGCCGTTGATGTTCGTGTTCACGAATTCCGACGGGTTGTACTCCGCGGTGTCGACCTGCTTGAGCGCGGCCGCGTGCACCAGGTAGTCGACGCCGTGCATGGCGCGGGCGAGCCGGTTGCGGTCACGGATGTCGCCGAGGAAGAACCGGAGGCGCTTGTCGTCGCCGAACATCTGGCGGAGCTCGTACTGCTTCAGCTCGTCCCGGGAAAAGATGACGATGCGCTGCGGGTCCAGGTTGTCGAGGGCGTATCGGAGGAACGCCTTGCCGAACGACCCGGTGGCACCGGTGACGAGGATCGAGGATCCGCTGAGTACAGACACGATTGAGCTCCAGAGGGGGTAACCAGGGGCAGCACGAGGGCAGTACGAGCCGGAAGCATAGTCAGCTTCGTAGGCTTTAACAGGGTAGACGGAAAAGGACAACACTCGTTCACGTTGGGTTCAGGCGGGATTGGTCATGACGACCGTGAACCTGTAAGAAAGTGGGAGGCCTCTGTCTATCCCACCTTGGAGCCCCCCTGTGAGCACGCTGCAGAAACTGCGGGAAGCTTTCCGCACCGCCCTGGACCTTCCGGCGGATGCACCCGTGGACGACCTGCAGTATCAGGACAATGAAAAATGGGACTCTCTGGCCCATATGTCCCTGATTGCGACACTCGAGGACGAGTTCGGCGTCATGATCGACACCGACGACGTGATCAACATGTCGAGCTTCCAGGAAGCGATCAAGATTCTCGGTAAGTACGGGGTCGAGATCAGTGAGTGATCGGGTTGCCCTGATTACCGGGGCTTCCCGCGGCATCGGCCGCGCCACCGCGACCAAACTCGCCGAGCGTGGTTACGACCTGGTTCTGCACGGTCACGGTGCGGAGGCGGTGGCCCAGGTGGCCGCCGAGCTCGCCGAAAAATTTGGTGTGAGCACTTTCACGGGCAGCGGCGACATCGGCGACCCGGCCACTAGCAAGGCCCTCATGCAGGTCGCGTTCGCCAACTTCAAGCGGCTCGACGCCCTGGTGGTCAACGCCGGCACGCACGCGGCCGGCATGCTCGGCATGACCGACGACGCCACGATCCAGCGCCTGTTCGCGGTGAACGCGGCCGGTGCGGCGTACACCCTGCGCGGTGCGTCGCGGTTGCTCGCTCGCGGGCGTACCCCAGCTGTGGTTCTCGTGTCGTCGATCACCGCGAGTCGCGGCATCGCCGGCCAGGCCGTCTACGCCGCGTCCAAGGCCGCGGTGGCGGCCCTGGCCAAATCGGCCGCCAAGGAGCTCGGTCCGCAGGGCATCCGGGTCAACGCGATCGAGCCTGGCTTCATCGCGACCGACATGCTGGACTCGCTCGACGAGAAGGGCCGCGCGGAGCGGATCGGCGACACCGCGCTGGGCCGCCTCGGTGAGGCCGACGAGGTCGCCGACGTGATCGTTTTCCTCCTCTCCGAGCAGGCCCGGTTCGTGACCGGCCAGGTGCTCGGAGTTGATGGAGGATTGACGCTGTGAACCTGCTGCATCCCGGCGCGCGCGTGATCGACGCCGCGACCGGCGCATCGCTGTCCGCGGCCGATGTCGATGCCGCTGCCGAAGCTCTGGCGACAGAAGACGGCGCGGTAGTCTTTCATCCGGTTTCGACCACGATTTCGGATATAGCCCGATATTTGGCCGCGCTGCGGCTCGGCCGGCCGATCGTTCTGCTCGATCCGGACGGCGACAACGCGCACTGGGCCGAGCGCTTCGCCACCGATGACGTGCATCCCGATCTGGCGCTGCTGCTCACCACCAGCGGCTCGACCGGCAACCCCAAGCTCGTCCGGCTCTCCGCCGACGCCGTGCTGGCCAACGCCGGGCAGATCGCCGACGTCCTCGACATCACCGCCGACGACGTCGCGATCACCACGCTGCCGCTCTTCTACTCGTACGGCATGTCCGTGCTCAACTCGCACCTGCTGCGCGGCGCCACCGTGATCCTCGAGCGCACCGGCATCATGCAGCGCGACTTCTGGACCGCGGTGACCGAGCGCCACGTCACGTCGATGGCGTTCGTGCCCTACCAGTACGAAATGCTGCGCCGGCTGCGCTTCGACCCGGCGAAATACCCGTCGCTGCGCAAGCTCACCCAGGCCGGCGGCCGGCTCCGCAGCGATCTGGTCAGCGACTTCGCCCAGCGGATGGCCACGGTCGAGGGTGCGCTCTACGTGATGTACGGCCAGACCGAGGCGGCCCCGCGGATGGCCACCCTGCCGCCCGCCCGGCTCGAGGAGAAGCTCGGCTCGGTCGGCCTCGCGCTGCCCGGCGCCCATTTCTCACTCTCCGCCGACGACGAAGTGCTCTATCACGGACCCAACGTCATGATGGGGTACGCCGACACCGCCGCCGACCTGGCCAAGGGTGACGAGCTGGGTGGCGTGCTGCACACCGGTGACCTCGGTCGCATCGACGACGACGGTTTCCTGTTCATCACCGGCCGGATCAAGCGGATGGGCAAGGTCTTCGGCGTCCGGATCAACCTGGACGACGTGGAGAAACACTTCCCGGTCACGGCCGTGGCCGGCGAGGACAAGCTGAACGTCTTCGCCCTCGGCGCGACCGACGACGAGGTCCGCGATCTGCGCACCAAGATCTCCGAGTGGCTCGGGACACATTTCTCCGGCGTCGTGGTGCGTAGCATCGAAAACCTGCCGCTGCTGCCCAACGGCAAGGTCGATTACCGCGCCCTGGAGTCGTCACTGTGAGCGCGAGGAGTGAGCCGGTTTTGCGAGCCCCGCAGCGCGAACGAGAGGTGGCACTGTGAGTGTCTTCACCCTTCCGCAGGCTCAGAAGGAAGAGGTGCTCCTCAAGGAGCTCTCCGCCCTGACCGAGCACCACCGTGACCGCTGCGAGCCCTATGCCCGGATTTTGGCGGCAAATGGGTATTCCGGAGCGGAGACGGTGGCTGACCTGCCCTGGCTGCCGGTTCGGCTGTTCAAGAACCTCGACCTCAAGAGCATCCCGGACGACGAGGTCTTCAAGGTCCTGACCTCCAGCGGCACCACCGGCGAGGTCAGCAAGATCTACCTGGACAAGCAGGCGGCCGCCGAGCAGACCCGCCGGCTGGGCGCCACCGTGCAGACCGTGCTCGGCCCCCGTCGGCTCCCGATGATCCTGGTCGACACCAAAGCGATGCTCAAGGACCGGCGCTCCTTCTCCGCGCGCGGCGCCGGCGTGCTCGGGATGTCGACGTTCGGCCGCGACCACGTCTGGGCGCTCGACAACGACGGCCAGGTCGACCTCGCCGCGATCCGCGGCTTCCTGGAGAAGCACGGCGACGCGCCGTTCCTGATCTTCGGCTTCACGTACCTGGTCTGGCTGCACCTCTACGAGGTCGCCCGGGACAACGGGCTCGACCTCTCGAACGGCATCCTGATCCACTCCGGCGGCTGGAAGAAGCTGATCGACCAGGCGGTGTCGCCTGACGAGTTCCGGGCGCGGCTGGCCGGGGTCGGCCTCACCAACGTGCACAACTACTACGGCATGGTCGAGCAGATCGGCACGGTCTTCCTCGAAGGGCCGTCCGGTGGCTCGCTCTACTGCCCGGACTTCGCCGACGTGATCGTGCGGGACCCGCAGACCTGGCGGGAGCTGCCGCCGGGCGAGACCGGGTTGCTCGAGGTGATCAGCACGCTGCCCACGTCGTACCCCGGGCATGTGCTTCTCACCGAGGACATGGGCGTGGTGCACGGCATCGACGACGGGGACTGGCCCGGCAAGCGCTTCTCGGTGATCGGCCGGCTGCCGCGGGCCGAGGCGCGGGGCTGCTCCGACACGTACCGGGAGGCGGCGTGATCAAGTACCGATTCGGGTCTTCCGCTTTGGATTTGACCGCCCCCGTGGACGACCGCCTGACCGTCGGCGACCCGCGTGTTCTCGACTTCCTGGCCAAGGTCGCCCGCAAGCTGCTCGCCCCGGCCGTCGCTCGCCGGCACCCGGAGCTGGGCTCGCTCGGCTTCTTCCTGCGGCCGGCCGAGCTCAACCGGGCGGTCGCGCGGATGCAGCGCGACGACGCGATCGTCTTCCCCCGCGGCAACGTCTTCCACGTGCCGCCGGCGAACGTCGACACGATCTTCGTCTATTCGTGGGCGCTGTCCGCGCTGGCCGGCAACCACAATGTGGTCCGCATCTCGGAGCGCTCGGCCGCTGCGGCCGACACCATCCTCGAAGCTCTCAACGCGGTGCTCGCCGACGCCGACCCGGTCATCGGCCGCACCCAGCGCATGATCACCTACGGTCGCGACAACGCCGTCACCGCGGCCCTGAGCCAGTGGTGCGACCTGCGCGTCATCTGGGGCGGCGACGCGGCGGTCGAGGCGATCCGGAAAAACCCACTGCGGCCGTCGGCCCGAGACCTGACCTTCCCGGACCGTACGTCGTGGGCGGCGCTCTCGGCGGCCGGTTGGCGTGCGGCCACTCCGGCGGCCAAGCGCGACGCCGTGGTCGGCTTCTCCAACGATGCCTACTGGTTCGACCAGGCGGCCTGCTCCTCGCCGCGCACGGTGTTCCTGGTCGGCACGGACACCGACGACGTCCGGGCCGAGTTCGTCGAGCTGCTGCTCGAGGTCGTCGACCAGCGCGGCTGGGCGGTCGACGCGGCGATGGCGGTGGAGAAGCGGGTCAACGCATACGGCATGGCCGCGACCGGCGCGATCTCGGCGATGGAGTTCCCGGCCAACTCGGTGACCGCGATGTCGCTGACCGCCGTGCCCGATGCGCCGCGCCGCTGGATCGGCGCCGGAGCGTTCCCGTTCGCCGAGGTGCGCTCGCTGATCGACCTGGTGCCGGCGATGAACCGGCAGGACCAGACGTTCAGCCACTTCGGCTTCGCCCACGACGAGCTGCGCGAGTTCGCCCTCGCGCTGGGTGGCCGGGGGGTCGATCGCATCGTGCCGTTCGGCCAGGCGCTAACCTTCAGCGCCATATGGGACGGCTACGACTTGCCGAGCGAGTTCACTCGCCTCACCACGATCGCGTCCTGAGGTCCCGCTTCGCGCCCTGGCTCCTCCCGGCGGTCGCGCTCGTCGTCGCGCTGGTGCTCACCGGCGTCTCTTTTGTCGACGTAGTGCGATATGCGGCCTATTTTGGGCTGGCGGTCGTGCTGCCCGGCACGCTGGTGCACCGGGCGCTGCGCGGCAGCCGCGGCAATCTCCCCGAGGACCTGGGTCTCGGCGGCGCCACCGGCCTGCTCCTGCTGCTGATCGGCTGGGCGGCCGCCGCCGCGACCGGCCTGCAGGCCTTCCTGCCGGTCTGGCCCGCCGCGATCGTCGTCCTCTTCCTGGCCGTGCCCCGGCTGCGCCGGCACTGGCTGATCAGCCAGCCCCGGCCGGTGCCGCTGCGCTGGACCTGGGTTCTGGCCTGCACGATCACCCTGGTGGTGGCGTCGCTCGTGCCGTTCTGGCACAACCAGCTGCTGCCGCCGGCGCAGGACGTCTGGTTCCAGGACCTCGGTTACCACCTGTCGCTGGTCCACGAGATGACCCGCTCGATGCCGTTCCAGGTGCCGCAGCTGGCCGGCGAGACGCTGCGCTACCACTACCTCGCGAACGCCGACATGGCCACCGCGTCCATGATCACCGGCATCGACCCGGCCGTCGTGCTGCTGCGGCTGTGGCTGGTGCCGATCGCCGCGATCACCGTGCTCGTGGTCGCCGCGCTGGCCCGCGACCTGACCGGGGGCAAGTGGTGGGCCGGCGTGCTGGCGGCGGCGGCCGGCGTGGCCGGGCTGCCGTTGCTGCCCTGGGCCCAGGGCAGCAATCCGATCAGCTACTACAGCCCGTCCCAGGTCTACATGCTGCCGCTGACCGGGTTGTTGCTGACCTTCGCCGTGGCGGCGGTGCGCGGCCGCGGCCTCGGCTGGGCCTGGCTGTTCGCCTTCCCGCTCGCGCTGGCCTGTGCCGCCGCCAAGTCGAGCGCCCTGCCGCCGGTGGTGTTCGGCCTGGCGGTGGCGGCCGTGTCGACGCTTCGGCGCCGGGACCGGCTGCGCCCCGCGCTGGCGATGCTTGGCCTCACCCTGGCCGCGATGATCGTCGGCGGGCTGCTGTTCGCCGGTGGGGGAGCGGGAATCCTCCGGCTGCAGCCGCTCGCAGTCCTGTCCGGATTCGCGCCCTATCGGCAGATGTTCGGCGCCGAAGACGCCAGCCTGGCACATGCGTCCACCGGGGGCATTCTCTTCGTGGCGGCGCTGGTCCTGTGGTGGCTTCTCGTGCAGCTGCCCCGGCTCGCCGGTCTGATCACGCTGAGCGGAGCACGGAACCGGCGAGATCCGGCCGTCTGGCTGCTGGCCGGGCTGACCGTGGCCGGCGTCGGCGGCATGTGGCTGCTGTGGCACCCGTCGCTCAGCCAGACCTACTTCTACCTCGGCGTGATCCCGTTCGCGACGGTCCTGAGCGTGCGGTTGCTCGCCGACCGGCAGCCCGGCCAGCGGCTCCTGCTCGGTGGCCTGGCCGCCGGCTTCCTGGCGGCCGGCGCCGCTGCCCGGCTGCCGATGTCGGGCGTGTGGTCCCTCTATTGGGCACTGGCCCTGATCGTCGCCGCGATCATCCTCGCCTCGGTGCTGGTGATCCGCCGCCGCGGGCTGTCGATCGTGTTGCTGGCCGCGGTGCTCGGCGGCAGCGTCGGGGTGTTCGCCGAGCGCGCGGCCGAGGCGGACTGGAAGACCCTGCGCGACCCTGGCCAGCACACCAGCGCCCTGGCGATCACGCACGACGAGATGGCCGCCGCGCAGTGGGTCGACCGGCAGGCCGGCCCGGACGACGTGGTCGCCACCAACGTGCATTGCTGGCCGCCCGGTGGGCCGTCGGCCGGCTGTGACTCGCGGGCCTTCTGGGTGGCCGCCCTGACCGGGCGGCGCACCTTGATCGAGAGCTGGGGTTACACCGACCAGGCGGTCGCGGCCGACGGCCGTAACGGCCTGCGCTACGTCCGTCAGCCGCCGCCCTTTCCCGATCGCTACGCGCTCAACCAGCGGGTCTTCGCCACCGGCGCCCCCGCCGATCTGGCCGAGCTGCGCGATCGTTACCACGTGCGCTGGCTCCTGGCCGACACCCGCTCCGGCCCGGTGGGGCTGCGGCTGCCCCCGGTCTTCACGGCGGGTCCGGTGACGATCTACCAGCTGCGCTGACTGAAGGCTTATCTGGTGGATCACGCGGGGCTGGACCTCGCCTCGTTCCCACGTGATCCACCAGATAAGCCTTAGTAGGGTTAGCCCTACCGCGGATCCGGCAGGCAGCGGGATCGGATGGGAGGCCGCCGATGCCTAGCGTTCATGACATGACCACGACCTACGCCGAAGCTGCCGCGCCCGTCCGCCGCAGTGTCATTCGCCAGATCGGCATCGACACGCAATTCGTCCTGCTCGGGTTCCCGCTCGGGATCATCGCGATCTCGCTGGCCATGCCCCTGTTCTGGCTCGGCGTGGGCACCACCATCATCTGGATCGGCCTGCCGATCCTGATGGGCACCATGTACATGGTGCGGGGCCTGGCCACCGTCGAACGCGCCCGGATCGGCCCGGTGTTCGGCCGCCGGTTCCAGCATCCCTATTACAAGACCCGGCCCGACGCCGGCCCGATCGGCCGGATGCTCACCCCGCTCATCGACGGCCAGAGCTGGCTCGACCTGCTGCACGCCATCTTCCGGTTCATCCCCAGCACGATCGCGTTCGTCTTCGTGGTGACCTGGTGGTCGGGTGCGCTGGGCGGCCTGAGCTGGGGCCTGTGGGGCTGGTCGCTGCCGAGCGGCCCGGACGACCAGGACCTGCCCGAGCTGCTCGGCTTCGACAGCAGCTACGGCACCAAGGTCGCGTTCTACCTGGCCGCGGGCGTCTTCTTCCTCGGCACGCTCTACTGGGTGGTCCGGGCGGCCGCGCTGCTCGAGGCGTACTTCGCCAAGGGTCTGCTCAGCGGTGTGAACGACCTGCGTGAGCAGGTCGCCGCGGCGAATGCCGCCCGCCAGGTCGCCCAGGAGCAGAAGGCCGCCGCGGTCTCGGCCGAGGCCACCGCCCTGCGCCGGCTCGAACGCGACATCCATGACGGCCCGCAGCAGCGCCTGGTCCGCCTGGCCATGGACCTGGGCCGCGCCGAGCAGCAGTTCGCCACCGACCCCGACGCGGCCCGCGCCACCGTCGCCGAAGCGCTCACCCAGACCCGGGAGACCCTCGACGAGCTGCGCGCCCTGTCCCGCGGCATCGCCCCGCCGATCCTGGTCGACCGGGGGCTGCAGGCCGCGCTGACCGCGCTCGCCGGCCGCTGCACCGTGCCGGTCATCCTGGAAGCGCCGCAGTTCGAGCGGCTCGACCCGGCCGTCGAGTCGACCGCCTACTTCGTGGTCGCCGAGTCGCTGACCAACGTGGCGAAGCACAGCAACGCCGGCGAGGTGCTGGTCAGCGTGCAGCGCGCGGTTTCCGGCCTGCTGGTGGAGGTCGCCGACGACGGTGTCGGGGGCGCCAGCCTGGCCAAGGGACACGGCCTGGCCGGCCTCGACGATCGGGTCCGGGCGGCCGGTGGCGTGCTGCACGTGGAGAGCCCGGTGGGTGGCGGAACCAGGCTTACTGCCGCCCTGCCCCTATAAGAGGCCGCCGATCTGACAGCATGGCGGCATGCGGGTGGTGATTGCGGACGACGCGGTGCTGTTGCGCGAGGGCTTGATAAGGCTCGTCGAGGAGAACGGCCACACGGTGGTGGCGGCCGTCGGCGACGGGCCTTCCCTCGTGGCGGCGATCGTCGAGCACAAACCGGATGTGTCCATCGTGGATGTCCGGATGCCGCCCAGCCACACCGACGAAGGGCTGCGCGCCGCCGTGGAGGCTCGCTCCAAGGTGCCGGGCAGCCCCATCCTGGTTCTTTCCCAATACGTCGAGGTCTCGTACGCCGAGGACCTGCTGGCCGACCGCGCGGGCGCGGTCGGCTATCTGCTCAAGGACCGGGTGTCCCAGGTCGCCGAGTTCCTCGACGGGCTGCGCCGGGTCGCGAACGGCGGCACCGTCCTCGACCCCGAGGTGGTCGGCCAGCTGCTGGTCCGCCGCCGGCGCGACGACCCGCTGAGCAACCTCACCCCGCGCGAGCGTGAGGTGCTGGGCCTGATGGCCGAGGGCATGTCCAACACCGCGATCGCCCGCAAGATGGTGGTCACCGACGGCGCGGTGGAGAAGCACGTGCGCAACATCTTCACCAAGCTCGACCTGCACCAGGACGAGGAGCAGCACCGGCGCGTGCTGGCCGTGTTGGCCTTCCTGCAGGGCTAGTTGGCCTCCCGGGGTAGTGCTAGCACTACCCCGAAGTGGGCAGCCTGCTTCATCGAGACCGGTCTCCGGAATCCATAGCGTCTTTCCCATGAGAAGCGGGGAAAACGTAAAGGGAATCGCGGCACGGGCCGCGATGTGGAGCGCCCGGCACCGGACGCTCGCGATCCTTGGCTGGATCGCTTTCGTGATCGGGGTGACCGTCCTCAGCGGACAGATCGGCACCCATGAGGCGACCAACGCCGACCAGGGGCACGGCGATTCGGGGCGGGCCGACCGGATCGTCGCCGACGCCGGTTTCCCGGTGCAGCCAGCCGGCGAGATGGCGATCGTGCAGAACCGGTCCGGCGCGAATCGGACCGCCGCGATCGCCGATCTGACCAGGCAGCTCAAGGCCACGAGCAACGTCACCGGCGTGCAGCCGGCGATCGAGTCGCCGGACAAGAAGTCGTCGCTGATCACCTTCAGCATCGCCGGCGATCCGGACACCGCGAAGGACCGGGTCGGCCCCGCGCTGGACACGGTGGCCAAGGTGCAGGCCGCGCACCCCGATCTCTACATCGCCGAGGGCGGCGACGCGAGTGGCGACAAGCTGATCGGCGACGATCTCGACGAGGGCCTGAGCCGGTTGGGGATGCTGTCCCTCCCGGTGACCCTGGGCATTCTGCTGATCGCCTTCGGCGCGGTGGTGGCGGCGCTGCTGCCGGTTGCCCTGGCGATCACCGCGGTGGTGGCGGCGATCGGCCTGCTCGCCGTGGCCAGCCGGTTCGCGCCGACGGTCGACACCACCATGCACGTGATGCTGCTGGTCGGGCTCGCGGTCGGCGTCGACTACTGCCTGTTCTACATCCGGCGGGAACGCGACGAGCGGCGTAACGGCGCCGATCCGCACCGAGCCCTGGTGATCGCCGCGCAGACCTCGGGCCGGTCGATCTGGATCTCCGGCCTGACCGTGATCGTGGCGATGGCGGGCATGTTCCTGACCTTCGACACGACCTTCGTCAGCTTCGCGGTCGGCACGATCCTGGTGGTCGCGACGGCGGTGCTCGGCTCGCTGACGGTGCTGCCGGCCATGCTCTCGGCGCTCGGCGACAAGGTCGACGCCATCAAGATCCCGGGGCTCTACCGCCGCCGCAGCGACGGCCGGGTCTGGAACGCTTTCCTCGGCATGGTGCTGGCCAAGCCGCTGATCTCGACGATCGTGGCGATCGGCGCGCTGGCCGCGATCGCCGCTCCGGCGCTCGACCTGCGCACCAAGGCCGAGGGCTTCGAGGACCTCCCGCCGCAGGCGTCGATCGTGCAGGCGTTCAAGGCGGTGGACGCGGCCTTCCCGAGCAAGACCTCGCCGGCTGAGGTGGTGATCCCGGCCGCGGTGCCGAAGGATCGGCTGGCCGCCTTCGAGAAGGCTGTCGCCGCCAGCAACGGCAAGCTGACCGGCCCGGTCGAGACCCGGGTCAACCCGGCCGGCAACGTCACGGTCGTCTCGCTCGGCCTGGTCGGCGATGACGCGCTCGATGTGCTGCGCACCCAGGCGCCGGCGACGTTCGGGAAAGATGCGCTGGTCACCGGGGAGAGGGCGGGTGACGCCGACTTCAACGCCCGGCTCCACACGAGCATGCCGTGGGTGTTCGGCTTCGTGCTCGGGCTGGCCTTCCTGCTCCTGCTGGTGTCGTTCCGCTCGGTGGTCGTGGCGATCACCGGCGTGGTGCTCAACCTGTTCTCGGTGGCCGCCGCCTACGGCATGCTGGTCTGGGTCTTCCAGTACGGCCACTTCGAGAAGCAGCTGCAGTTCCAGGCGTCGCCCGGCATCACGAACTGGATGCCGCTGTTCCTGTTCATCATCCTGTTCGGCCTCTCGATGGACTACCACGTCTTCGTGCTGAGCCGGATCCGCGAGGGTTACGACCGGGGCCTGTCCACCCGGGAAGCGGTGCGCGAGGGCATCGGCCGCACGGCCGGCGTCATCACCAGCGCGGCGGTCGTGATGGTGGCGGTGTTCGCGCTGTTCGCGACGTTGCCGCTGGCCTCGACCAAGCAGCTCGGCATCGGCCTGGCCGCGGCGGTCCTGCTGGACGCGACGATCATCCGGGCGGTGCTGCTGCCGGCCGTGATGGCCCTGCTCGGCGAGAAGAACTGGTGGCTGCCGCGCTGGCTGGGCTGGCTGCCGCAGATCGCCCACGAGCAGGCGCCGGCCGACGGCCCGGCGAGCCCGGAGCGGGAGCTTGCCGGAGTTTCCTGAGCAAGCCCAACGAAGCCGACCCGGTGCGAAGTGGGGGCATACCTCGCACCGGGTCGGCGTCGTGCGACCGGGGTAGTCGTGGCGGCGCCTGACCCCGGCCCGACCACGGACCGTGACGATCCGCGGACATTTCTGAAAATAGTTCACGTTGCGAGTTGTCCAATGTAGGCGGCGTCCGCCAGGGCTGATCGACCGGGGCCGAGATAGGATGATCATGACCAGGGTGGTTGTTCGTGGGGCAAACCAGACACAGCGAGTGTTTACTCTTCGGTGGTACCTTTCCCGGTCGACCTGACGGGCGACGCCTCGGGCGGAAACGTTGAGTAATGTCGAATCGGCAGCTACCAGAGAGAGGTAGGAGCATGTCGGACACCGCTGCTCTGGTCCCCGCCCAGGGCACGGACTACGCCGCCGCCCTCGCCGTCCCGCCGGTCGCCAACCTGCGGCGCATCGGCGGCGAGATGTTCGCCTGGACGGACAGCGATCCCGGTCGTGGTCCCGAACGGCCGCGCGGCGCCCTGCTGCGCCTCCTGGCCGGCCAGTCCGCCGGTCCCGGCCGCACCGTGCTGGTCGCCGGGCCGCACGCCGACGACCTGGTCGCGGCGCTGGCCGACGGGGGCTCGAAGGTCTTCTGGCTGCTCCGCTCGCTCGGCGACGCCGAGCTTGCGTCCCGCGAGCACCAGACCGTGACGGTGCTGGCCGGCGCCCTCGTCCGGCTCGACCCGGAGGAGAAGTTCGACCTGGTCGTGGCGGCCGACGGCATCGAGCGGCTGAACTCCACCGAGGGCAGCCAGATGCCCGCCGGCGAGGTGCTCGACCGACTAGCCCAGGCGGTCCGCCCCGGCGGTGTGCTGCTGCTCACCCACGACAACCACCTCGGCGTGCACCACACCGTGCGGCTCGACCCCGGCGCCCGGGAGACCGACGACTCGGCGTGGTACCCGCTGGATGAGCACGACCCGCACCGGCCGGCCTCCGCTGAGCAGCTCACCGACCGCCTGACCGCCGCCGGTCTGACGGTCGACGTCACCTATGCCGCGTTCCCCGAGCCGTCGGCGCCGACGATCCTGGTCGGCCCGGGGCTGCTCGGCAACGTCGACTCCCCGCTGCGGTCCCGTCTGGGCACGGCCCTCGGGCAGGCGTTCGCCGCCGGGTTCCGTGGCCGCGCGGTCCTCAGCGACCCGCGCCGGCTGGTTCACCGGGCTCTGCGCGCCGGCGCCGAGCAGACGGTGGCGCCGGCCTGGCTGGTCATCGCGCGAGCGCCGGACGACAGCGCGACCGCCGCCGTCCCGGGCCGGGAACTCCTGGTCGGCGACCGGCACGGTTCGTTCGCGTACGCGGTGGGCGCCGCCGGCGGCGAGGTCCGCACCGAGGTGCTCGAGGCCCTGGCCGAACCGATCGAGCGGGACGGCCTGCGCCGCGTTGCCGAGCCGCCCGCGCCCGGCGCCGACGGCTACGTGCTCGAGGAACGCCTGCTGCACCTCTGCGCGACCACCGACCTGACCGAGCTGCGCACCGAGCTCGGCCGATTCGAGTCCTGGCTGGCCGGGCAGGCCGTGGACGGCGCGCTGGCCGGCCCGGTCGCGCTGGCCGGCTTCGCCGATGTGCTCGTGACTCCGGATGGCCCGACACTGCTGCCGACCCGCTGGGAGCCGATCGAGCCCACGCCGCTGGACGCCGTGCTGGTCCGGGCACTCTGGGCGTTCGCGGTCCAGTTGATCACGTCGGGGCAGCCGCACCCGTGGCCGATCAGCTCGAGCGCCGTCGACCTCACCGCCACCATGCTCGGCATGGTCGGCCGGGGCATCTCCGACCCGGAGGTCCGCGCCGCGGTCGACCTGCACGTGCTGCGAGAGGCGGCCGAGTTCGAGCTGAGCCTGCCCGAGCAGCAGGAGCTGCGACTGAGGCTGCTCGCGGTCACGCCGGGCACCGCGCCGGTCGACATCGAGGGCTTCCGGGAGTTGTCCGAGGCGCTCTGGCGGCAGCGTTACCAGGCCAGTCATCTGCTCGCGCTGATGGAGTGGACCGAGACGATCATCCAGTCCCGGGACAACCAGCTCAGCCGGATGGAGCGGGAGCTGCAGTTCTACCGGAGCAAGCTGCCGGGCAAGGCGATGGTGCTGGCCCGGGAGGCGTACCGGGTGGTCGGTCGCGACGGCCGCAAATTTCTTCGCAGCCGTCGCGCCAAAAAGACCTAGATCAGATCCCAGGTGAGCGGCGTGCCCTTGGCCGCGTCGGCGGTGAAGGTGCGGCCGAGCGCCAGGCCGATCGCGTCCGGCTCCAGGCCGCCGGTGGGGCGGATCGAGCGCACGTTCTCCGGGGTGACCTGGTCGCCGGCCTTGACGTCGGTGACCACGTAGAGCGACCGGCGGAACCGCAGGCCCTCCTTCTCGTGCTCGGTCGGGCCGATGTGCGTGGTGCCGAGGGCCTGCCAGGCCCGCTCCGACTCCTCGCGAAGCAGCTTCAGCTCGACGGGGTTGAGCGAGAACGCCGAGTCGACGCCGCCGTCCGCGCGGTCCAGCGTCAGGTGCTTCTCGATCAGGCAGGCGCCGAACGCGACCGCCGCGATCGGCACGCCGATGCCCATCGTGTGGTCGGACAGGCCGATCGGCACCTCGAGCATCTGGGCCAGCACCGGGATGCGGCGCAGGTTGGTCTCCTCCGGCGGGGCCGGATAGGACGCGGTGCAGCTCAGCACGGTCACGTCGGTGGCGCCGGCGCCCTGGGCGGCCTCGACCGCGGCCGCGATCTCGCGCACCGAGGCCATGCCGGTCGAGATGATGATCGGCTTGCCGGTGCTCGCGCAGAGCCGGATCAGCGGCAGGTCGGTGATCTCCGAGGACGCAATCTTGTACATCGGCGCGTCCAGCTTCTCCAGCAGCTCCACCGCGGTGCGGTCGAACGGGCTGGAGAACGCCTCGATGCCGTGCTCGCGGGCCCGCTCGAAGATCGGCTGGTGCCACTCCCACGGCGTGTGCGCCCGCTCGTACAGCTGGTAGAGGTATTCGCCGCCCCAGAGCTCGTGGCCCTTGGAGATCTGGAACCGGGGGTGCTTGACGTCCACGGTCATCGTCTCGGCCGTGTAGGTCTGGATCTTGATCGCGTCCGCGCCGGACTCCGCCGCGACGTCGACCAGCGCCAGCGCCCGGTCGAGCGAACCGTTGTGGTTGCCGGACATCTCCGCGACGATGTATGGCCGCTTCTCCGGCCCGAACTTAGTCATCTTTGCCTCTCTCCGTCACCACGACGGTCTTCATGATGCCGTCGACGGAGCGCTCGTATCGACGGACTTCCCGGAAGCCGAAGCGCCGGTGCAGTGCCAGGACCTGCTTGTTCTCCTCGAGGGTCTCGCCGTCGAGCCGTTCGAGGCCGAGCGTGCCGAAGGCGTACGCGATGGCTTCTTTCTCCAGCCGCATCCAGGCCGGCAGCATGCGCCGGCCGAGTCCCTCGGTGTCGAGGTAGAAGGACCAGGTCTCCCCGCTGAAGATTACGACGCCGGCCGGCGAGCCTTCATCCT
Source organism: Actinoplanes sp. NPDC026619 (assembly GCF_040638295.1). Lineage (NCBI taxonomy): Bacteria > Bacillati > Actinomycetota > Actinomycetes > Micromonosporales > Micromonosporaceae > Actinoplanes > Actinoplanes sp. NPDC026619. Next base: position 147,511 of record NZ_JBEZYA010000006.1, on the reverse strand, counting down.
CATATATGAGGACGGTCTCCCAATTCCGCTCCCACCAGGCCGCATGCTCCTCCGGCCGGATCTCGTGCGTGGTCAAACTCATCGCACGAACCGCCGGATGATTGCGCCAGGTCAAGATCAAATCACGTTCGGCGTACGCCGCAGGTCGTAGCACGACAACAAAGTACAGCTCCGGCCATCTCGGCGAACCGCCGATCGATAGGACCAGCGTCACAGCGCCTTTCCTCACCTCGGACCCTGCTCCGCCGATGCAAGCCGGGCAGAACTAGTTGAGGAGGCGGCCTATGGTCCGCGCGCTGTGGAACCGGTTGCCGGGCGGACGCCTGCTGCGGGCCTCCGTCGCGGTCACCGTGCTCGCGTTGGTCCTGGTGATCGTCAACACGATCAGCCCGGTGCTGCCCTGGCTGGTGCTGTGGCTGCCGATGCTCGCCGGCGGCGCGCTGATGGTCGCGAACGTCTGGCGGACCGCCCGGGCCGACCACCTGCCACGGCCGATCCTCCGGTTCTGGCGACATGTGTTCGTGATGGCCGTGCTCGTCGGTCTCGCCACCATCTCGCAGACCGCCGACATCCTGAGCGCGGCCGATCCGTCCGGCTCGCATCTCAGCGACGGCCAGCTGATCCTCGACGGCCTCGCCGTACTGCTGATCATTTATGCGCTCCTGCGCCTGCCGTTCGGCGCGCAGAGTCGCGGCGAGCTGTTCCGCCTCTTCCTCGACGCCGGCACGGTCATGCTGGCCTGCGCCGTCTTCGTCTGGCACTTCGGCACCCGGCGCACCTTCGACGGCGGTGACCCGCGCGTCGTCTACGGCACGCTGGTCGTCACCGTCCTCGCTCTGCTCGCCGTCTTCGCCGTCGCCAAGGTCATGCTGACCACCAACTCATCGCACCTGGACCGCGGGGCCATGCGGCTGATCGGCATCGCGGTGGCGATCGGCGCGGTCGGCACCATCCCGCGCCCGCTGCTCCAGGCGATCGACCCGCACCTCTTCCCGGACATGGTCACGCTGCCGGCCATCTTCTTCTTCGCGTCCTGGGCGGCGGAACGGCAGCGCGCGGCCGACTACAGCCCGCGCCGAGGCGTACGGGAGCCGCGCCGCCGTAGTTTCAGCGTGTTGCCCTACGTCGCGGTCGCCGCGATCGACGGCCTGCTGCTCAGCGTGGCCCTGCCGGACGCCGCACCGGACCGCCGGGTGATCGTGGTCAGCGCCGTGGCGCTGACCGTCCTGGTGGTGGTCCGTCAGATCACCGCGTTCCTCGACAACGGCCGCCTGCTGCACCGGCTCGACCACGGCGCCACCCACGACGCGCTCACCCAGCTGCCCAACCGGGCCCTGTTCCACGAACGCCTGCTGAAGGCCCTGGGCACGCCGGGTGAGCGGCCGGTCGCGGTCGCGCTGATCGACCTCGATGACTTCAAGGAGGTCAACGACACCCTCGGCCACGAGGTCGGCGACCTGCTGCTGATCGCGGTGGCCCAGCGCCTGGCCGGCTGCATCCGGGTCGAGGACACGGTCGCCCGCCTCGGCGGCGACGAGTTCGTCGTGGTGCTCGACGGCGCCACCCCCGAGGCCGCCGACCTGGCCGCCCAGCGCATGATCGAGGCGCTGCGCCAGCCGGTCCTCGCCGACGGCCACGAACTGCCGATCCGGGCCAGCATCGGCATCGCCGACGGCCGCTCCGGTGACGACGCCAGCCTGCTGCTGCGCCAGGCCGACATCGCCATGTATGCCGCCAAGATGATCAACGGCTCCGCGTTCCTGCACTTCACGCCGGCCATGGCCCAGCCCAGCACGGACAACGCGCACCTCGGCGTCGAACTGCGCGAGGCGATCGACGACGGCCAGCTCTACCTGCTCTACCAGCCGATCGTCGCGCTCTCCGACCGGCGGGTGCTGGGCGCCGAGGCCCTGGTCCGCTGGCAGCACCCGACCCACGGCATCCTGCCGCCGCAGGCCTTCATCCCGATCGCCGAGCGCACCGGGCTGATCGTCCCGCTGAGCCAGTGGGTGCTCCGCCAGGCGGTGAGCCAACTGGCCGGCTGGACCGACCCCACCCTGGTCCTCAACATCAACATCTCCCCGCGCGACCTGCGCGAGCCCTCCTTCGCCGAGACGGTTGCCGCGATCCTCGACGAGTACGGCATCGAGCCGCACCGCCTCACCCTGGAAGCGCCCGCCGTCGACCCCGCCGAGTCCTGGCTGAGCATCTCCGCGCTGCGCTCGATGGGCGTCCGGGTGGCCATCGACGACTTCGGAACCGGCGACGCGTCCCTGACCATGCTGGCCGACTGCCCGGTCGACGAGCTGAAGCTGGACAGCTCCTTCACCCAGGCCGGCCCGGGCCGCGCCCCGGTCGCCGCCACCGTCCTGAACGTCGCCAACAGCCTGGGCCTGACCGCCGTGGCCGAAGGCGTCGAGACCCGCGACCAGGCCAGCTTCATCGAAGACATGGGCTACGAGTCGGCCCAGGGCTTCTATTTCGCCCACCCGCTGTCGCCAGAAAAATTCACCGAGCTTTTGTCCGGTACGCCGTTGGCCCCGGCCGCCTGATTTATGGGCCAGCGCCGGAGCACGCCGGCTGCCAAACTCTGCGGCCGTGGATCAGATCGGATCGCGGGCGCTCCGGCCACCCCAGGTCTGGGAGACGCAGACCCTCGCCCTCATGGCGGCGGTCGCCTTCGCCGCGCAGCTCGCCATCCTGCTGATGGTGAGCGAGCTGGCGGTGCGTTCCTACCTGCTCGACGAAGCCCCGAGGCGCTGACGGCGGTGGTCTGAGCCGGTTCGTTATTCCTGCGGCGAGTGATGGCCGGGAGCACCCGGTCCGTACGCCCCGCCGCCGGCCGACCCGATGCGCGCCTTCCGCTCCTCCTCGGTCAGCTCCGGGTCGGCCGCGTCGCGTGGCTGCTTCCCGGACGACTGCTCGACGTCCTCCGGCGGCACGTCCACCGTCTTGCGCAGGGCCCCGCTGTTTGCCGGGCTCTTCTCCGAATCCGCCATGACCTGGATCTTTACCCCCCCGCCCCGGACCGGCACACCAACGCCCGGCCGGCGGGACTTTGGTCCCGCCGGTTCGGGGACTTCAGCACGGGTCCTCGCGGCCCGGAGAGAGGAGATTCAGTGGTGAGAGATAAATGAGACCAGGAGGCACCGATGACCACCGCCGCCGCCCACGCCGCCCACCAGCTCGAGAAGGTTGAAGCGCCCGGGCACATGCTCACCAAGACCGCCGCGAAGGTGCTCGCCGTCCTGCGGGTCGCCACCGGCTTCATCTTCCTCTGGGCCTTCCTCGACAAGACCTTCGGCTTCGGCTACGCCACCCCGTCGGCCAAGGCCTGGATCCACGGCGGCTCCCCGACCAAGGGCTTCCTGTCCACCGTCGAAGCCGGACCGCTCAAGGGCTTCTTCCACAGCATCGCCGGCACCCCGTTCGCCAACTGGGCCTTCATGATCGGCATGCTCGGCCTCGGCCTCGCCCTGATCCTCGGCATCGGCCTGCGGGTCTCCGCCGTCGCCGCACCACTGATGATGGCCTTCATGTGGTTCGCCGAGTGGCCGATCGCTTCCGGTTCGTCGAACCCGGTTGTTGACTACCACGTCATCTACGGCCTGGCCGCCATCGTCTTCGCCCTCACCTACGCCGGCCAGACCTGGGGCCTCGGCAAGATCTGGGCCAAGCTCCAGATCGTGCAGAAGAACCGCTGGCTCATCTGATCTGGAGCAACCGCCGCCCTGGGCTATTAGTCCGGGGCGGCTTCGTCGTGCGGCCGAAAAGCGTTGGTCTTCTCCCCCCTGCGTAGAACAGGATGCGCTCGTGAATGCCTACCTGGACACCGAGCGCCTGACCTTGCGCCACTTCACCGCCGCCGACGCGGACCTGTTGATCGAGCTGGACAGCGATCCGGCGGTCATGCGCTACCTGACCGGCGGCGAGCCGACCCCACCGGAGCACTACCGCGAGCGCGGCCTGCGAAACATCATGGCCGGCTACGAGAGGTGGGGCGGCGACTTCGGGCTGTTCGCGGCGCACGAGAAGGACCGCGGCGCCTTCGTCGGCTGGTTCCACCTTCGTCCCGAGGAAGAAGGGCCGCTGGACGAGGTCGAACTCGGCTACCGGCTGCGCCGGGCGGAGTGGGACAAGGGATACGCCACCGAGGGCTCGAGAGCCTTGCTGGCCAAGGGGTTCACCGAGCTGGGCGTGCGCCTGATCTGGGCCGACACGATGGCGGTGAACGACGGTTCCCGGAGGGTGATGGCCAAGGTCGGGATGACGATGACGGGCACCCTCGACACTCCTTCCGATATGCAGATGGTCGAGGGCGCCGAGCACGGGGGTGTGCGCTACGAGATCACCAAAAAGCAGTGGGACAGTGCCGATCTCCGCTGACGCCCAGGAGGACGAACGTAAATCCCCGGCGTCGGCGACCCTGGTGGTGCGGTGCCCCGGAGCGCCTGAACCAGGACTTCGGTCCTGCCGTCTCGGGAATTGAGGCTGGATGGCGAAGGCGCCCGAGCCGCCGCCGGCGAGCCGCGCAGGCATTCCCAGTCGCTCAGGTTGAGCGACGTGGCCGCGACCCGGACCAGCACCTGGCCGGCGGCGGGAACGGGGCGCGGAATGTCGGCGATCCGGAGCACGTCCGGCGGTCCGTACCGGTCGTAGGCGACTGCGCGCATCAGTAGGTGAGCGCGATCAGCTGTTCCAGCTCGACCACGGCCGCGGGCGAGAGCTCTTTCTCCGCCGTACGCAGGAAGTCCTCGCGCAGAAGCGCATAGATCTCCGTCTGGGTCTTCGACGGCAGGTCGGGAATCCACAGGCTGCCGAGATTTTCCTCAACCACCGTGCGCATCCACTCGGCCGTCGCCTCGTCGGAGAGACGGGGAATCAGGTATTCGAGGGTCCAGTCGAAGAGGCCACCGGAGGACTGCCAGTCGCGGCCGGGACGGACCATGATCAGGGCGGCCATCAGTACACCAGGGTGAAGACGCGCGGGGCCAGGCGGCGAGTTGCGATGAACAGTTCGACTACCTCGATCTGGGTTTGGGTGAACAGGGAGACGTCCACCGGCACGAATTGTGCCTTGTTGAGGTGCAGCAGGATCTGCTGGGAGAACCGTCGCCACTGTTGCTCGAAGCGGCCGGCCGAGAACGGGCCGACCGCGTCGTAGGAGATGCCGAATTCGTCGAACCAATCGGCCCGGGACCAACGCGGCGCCCGGGTCAGTCGCACCCCGAGCGCCGCTTCGATCCGCACTGCCGTCTCCGCCTCGTTATGGCGATATCGGCCGGTGGCCGTATCCATCCCGAGCGCGCGCACGCGATCTGTCTCCAGCAACATGACCGTCATCCGCGCCACCTCCGGGCTGCCTTTCGTTCGCGCTGCGGGGCTCGCAAAACCGGCTCACTCCTCGCGCTCACAGCGCCACCTTTTGTTCGCGCTGCGGGGCTCGCAAAACCGGCTCACTCCTCGCGCTCACAGCGCCACCTTTTGTTCGCGCTGCGGGGCTCGCAAAACCGGCTCACTCCTCCG
>NZ_JBEZYA010000006.1:0-141891 GCF_040638295.1 Actinoplanes sp. NPDC026619 | reverse complement strand
CCTCGCGCTCACAGGGATCAGCGATTGATTCGCTCGGGCCGATGCGCGCCGGGTTCCCGCTGCTGCGGTATCCGGGCGACGTTGGGTTTCTTCGGGGTGACCACCACGGGCGATCCGCCCTGGCCGACACCCGCATAGAGGACCGGGCGGCGGCCGCGCATCGCGACGCCGTGAATCAGTCCGATCGCGACGACTCCGGCCAACGAAATAGGCACAGACCAGACCAGGGCCGAGTCGGGCGGCACCCCGAGAAGTGACGGAATGTTCCAGAAAGCCAGGTAGCCGAGGGTGCCGAGGGCCACCGTGGACAGGATCGGGGCGAGGAACCGGCCCCATGTGCCTTCGCCGTTGGGCACCCGGTTGAAGTGCAGCAGCGCGGCGAGCGCGGTGGCCAGCAGCACCACGAGGATGCCGAGGCCGCCGGCCACGCCGAGCCGCTGGGCGAGGATCGACGGGGTGCGGACCCCGGCCAGGTACGCCGCGGCCAGCGCGATCACCGAGATGGCGGAGACGGTCAGCGACGCCGTGCGGGGCGCCGACGTGCGGCGGGCGGTCCGGGCGAACGCGGCCGGCAGCACGTGCTCACGGCCCATCGCGAACAGGTAGCGGGACATCGCGTTGTGCAGCGCGAGCGCCGCGGCGACCAGGCCGGCGAGCAGCACGAGCCGGCCGGCGGTGACGGCCCACGGCGCCAGTCTGGCCGCGGCGAGGTCGAACACCAGCTCGGAACCGCGGGCGCGGGCCAGCGCGGTGATCTCGCCGGGACCGGCGCCGGCGCTGAACGACCAGGAGACAAAACCCAGAAGCAGTGCCAGGACAACCACTGATGCGTACGTCGCATAGCCCGGTTCCCGTCTCGGGCGCATGGTCTCCTCGGCGTACGTCCCGGCGGTCTCGAAGCCGATGAACGCCAGCACACCGACCGCGAGCAGCAGGCCGAGCGCGGGCCGGTCGACGCCGCCGGACGGCAGGATCGAGTCGGCGCTGAGGTGCCCGCCGGCCGGTCGGATGACGTTGGCCGCCCCGAAGCCGACCGTGACCGCCATCTCGGCCAGCACGAGCAGCGCGAACAGTCCGCTGGCGATCTCGACGCGCACCAGGCTGAGCAGCGTGACCAGCAGCCAGCAGGCGCCGGCCACCATCCACCAGGCGGCCTCGACGTGGAACCAGCTGTGCAGCAGGGGCGCGGCCGCGACCCCGGCAACGCCGAAGAGCCCGAGCTGAATGGCCTGATAGGAGGCGAGCGCGAGCCAGGCGGCGGCGAGGCCGGCGGGGCGGCCCAGGCCACGGGAGACATACGCATACATCGCACCCGCGTACGGCGCCCGGTGCACCATGGCCGCGTAGGCGGCGGAGAAGATCAGCAGGACGCCTGCGACGCCCGCGAAGGTCAGCGGGATGAGCGGCCCGCCGCCTCGTGCATAGGCGGCGGGCACGACGCTGGTCAGCGCGACTATCGGCGCCGTCGCGGCCAGCGCGAAGAACGTGACGGCGGCCGCACCGATGCGGCCTGGGGCGAGGGTGGTCGGCAACTCATCCTGCGTACCCACAGATCCATTCAGCCTGATCGGTGGGCCAACTGACAACTGCCCGTGTTGTTTCACTCACTTTCGGTCAGTAGATTGGCACAGATAGCCGCTGACCTCAGGGTTCGATGAATATTTTCCGACCGACGCCCGCGCGGAACTGCTCCAGCGCCGAAGAGTACGAGGTCAGCGGGAATCTATGAGAGACGAAGATCGATGGGTCGAGCACGCCGGCGGCGAGCATCTGGCCGGCCCGGTCGAACGTGTGCAGCACCGCCATCGACCCGGTGATGGTGATCTCGCGACGATAGATCTCGTACGGCTCGATCGCCACCCGGGCGTCGTAGTTCGCCACTCCGAACTGGAGGAACGTCCCGCCGCGCCCGACTCGTGACAACCCGTCCTTGATGGCCGCTTCCACGCCCGTACAGTCGATGACCACGTCGAACCCGCGTGGCGCGACCAGTTCGTCGGCCGAGGCGACGGTTGCGGAGCAGCCGAGCCGGGAGGCCGTGGCCAGCCGCTCGGAGTTGAGGTCGACCACCGAGACCGACTCGGCCCCCGCCCGTTTCGCGAGTTCGAGCATCATCAGCCCCATCGTCCCGGACCCGTAGATCAGGTACGACGACGCCATATGACGTGGGAGCACATCGAAGCCGCGCATCGCGCAGGACAGCGGCTCGATCAACGCCGCATCGCCGGCGGCCAGCTCCGGCGGCAGGGCGAACAGGTTGGCCATCGGCGCGACCACGAACTCGGCCGCCCCGCCGGCCACCGTCACCCCGATCGCCGCCCAGTTCTCGCACTGGTTGCCCCGGGCCCGCTTGCAGTAATAGCAGTAACCGCAGTACAGCGAGGGGTCGACGGCCACCTGGTCGCCCACCCGGAAGTCGCGCACCCCCGGCCCGATCGCGACGATCTCGCCGGCGAACTCGTGACCGGGAATGATCGGATAGGCGGGCGCGAACTCACCGTCCATGATGTGCAGATCGGTCCCGCAGATACCGACCGCGGCCGGTTTGACCACGACCTCGCCGGGTCCCGGCGCCGGGTCCGGGACCTCCTCGACGGCGATCGTGCCCGGGGTGACGACGACTGCAGCCTTCACTTCACCGCCCCCATCGACAGGCCGCGGACCAGCTTGTTCTGCGCCACCCAGCCGGCGATGAGCACCGGCAGCGACATCAGGGTGGCGGCCGCGCACAGCCGGGCCAGGAAGAGTCCCTCCGAGGAGATGAACCCGACCAGGAAGATCGGCGCGGTGCCGGCGTTGGTGGCGGTCAGGTTGACCGCCAGGAAGAACTCGTTCCAGGCGAAGATGAAACAGATCAGCGCCGTCGCGGCCAGGCCGGGCGACACGATCGGCATGATGATCTTGCGGATCGAGGTGATCAGGCCGGCCCCGTCCACCTCGCCGGCCTCGAGGACCTCGCGCGGCACCTCCAGCAGGAACGAGCGCATCATCCAGACCGCGAGCGGCAGGTTCATCGACGTGTAGAGGATGACCATCGTCCACACGTTGTCGAGCATGCCGAGGTGCTTGGCCAGCAGATAGAGCGGCAGCAGCGCGGCCACGGCCGGCATCATCTTGGTGCTGATGAAGAAGAACAGCGTGTCGGTCCACTTCGCCACGGGGCGCAGCGAGAGGGCGTACGCCGCCGGGGTCGCCAGCAGGATCACCAGCAGCGTCGAGAAGAGGCTGGCCATCAGCGAATTCAGCAGGTACGGCGTGATGTTGCGATCGAAGATCTGCGCGTACTGGTCGAGCGTGGGCGCGAAGAACCAGCTCGGCGGGTTGCTGGCGGCGTCCTGCTCCTGCTTGAAGCTGGTCAGCACCATCCAGATGACCGGGAAGACGAAGATGATCCCGGCGATCCAGGCGACCGTGCCCCAGATCGTGTTGTGCAGGCGGGCCCTCATCGTTGGTCCTCCATCCGGAACAGGCTGGAGATCACGCGCAGGGCGAACGTCGCCACGATGATCGTCAGGATCACCACGACCACGCCGGCCGCGGACGCCTCGCCGTACTCGAACTTGCGGAAGGTGGTCAGATAGATCTCGTACGGCAAATTGGTGGTTGCCGTTCCCGGACCGCCCTGGGTGATCGTGAAGATCGCGTCGAACGTGTTGACCAGGTAGATCGAGCCGAGCAGCGCACCGAGTTCGAGATACTGCCGCAGGTGCGGGAGGGTCATCCGGCGGAAGATCTGCCAGGCGTTCGCGCCGTCGACCCGGGCCGCCTCGAGGATCTCGTTCGACTGCGACTGCAGGCCGGCCAGCAGGATCAGCATCATGAACGGCGTCCACTGCCACACCAGCGTGGCGATCACGGCCGCCTTGGGATACGACGAGATCCAGTCGGTCTGCCCACCAAAAATGCCATTGATCAGGCCGTACGCCGGGTTGAAGATCGCGTGTTTCCACAGCAGCGCGGCCGCGACCGGCATGATCAGGAACGGCGTGATCAGCATCGTCCGCACCACCGACCGGCCGAGGAACTTCCGGTCCAGCAGCAGGGCCAGCATCAGCCCGAGGATGATCGAGAAGAGCACCGCGCCGGCCGTGAGCAGGACGGTGTTGAACAGCGCCGACTGCAGCCGGGTGTCCTTGAAGACGGTGATGTAGTTGTCCAGCCCGACGAACGGTTTGTCGCCGGGGCGCAGCGCGTTCCAGCTCAGCGTGGAGAGGTAGAGGGTGTAGAGGAACGGCACCTGCGTGACGACCAGCGCGAAGATCAGCGCGGGTAACAGCGGTGCCCGGCGTACCCAGCGGTCCTTGGCTCCGCCCTTGGCGGGCGGGACGGGCGCCTGGGTGCGCTCGTCCCGCCGGGCTGCCAGAGTGGTCACTACTTCTTCTGCTTCGCAGCCACGTCTTCGGCCAGCTTCTGACCGTCGGCGAGCGCCTTGTCGACCGTGCTGCTGCCGGCTATCGACGCGCTCACCTCCTGCGACACCTTGGTGCCGAGGTCGGCGAACTCGGGGATGCCGACGAACTGCACGCCCAGCGCGGGCCGCGGCTGCACGCCCGGGTTCTCCGGGTTGGCATGCTCGATCGAACCGAGCGTGACGTCAGCGAACGCCTTGGCCGAATCCTTGTACTCGGGAATCGCATAGGTCGAGGTGCGTTTGCCGGACGGCACCCGCGACCAGCCCAGCTTCTCGCCGACCAGCTTCTCGTAGTCCTTGCTGGTCGCCCACGCGATGAACTTCCAGGCGGCGTCGGCCTTCTTGGTGGTCTTCGGCATCGCCCACGCCCACGTCCACAGCCAGCCGGAGTACTCGGTCTTGTTGACCGGGGCATACGCGTAGCCGACCTTGCCGGCCACCTTGCTGGCGTTCTTGTCCTCGAGCGTGCCGGCGGCCGACGTGGCGTCGTACCACATCGCGGCCTTGCCCTGGCCGAACGTGTTCAGGCACTCGGTGAAGCCAGCCTGCGGTGCGCCCGCCTCGCCGTACTTCTTGACCAGGTCGACGTAGAAGTTCGTGGCCGCGGTGAACTCCGGCGAGTTGACCTTCGGCGTCCAGTCCTTCTCGAACCAGGTGCCGCCGTAGGTGTTGACCACGGTCGTCAGCGGCGCGAACAGCTCACCCCAGCCGGGCAGGCCGCGCAGGCAGATCCCGGCGACGCCGGCCGGCTTGTCGTTGAGCTTCGCCGCGAAGTCCGCGACCTGGGCCCACGTCGGGTGTTCCGGCATGGTCAGGCCCTTGGCCGCGAACATGTCCTTGTTGTACATGAGGAAGGACGACTCGCCGTAGAACGGGGCGGCGTACATCTTGCCGTCCTCGCCGGTCAGCGACTGGACCATCGGCTTGAGCAGGTCGGCGGAGTCGTAGGAGGCGTCGGCCTGCGCCTGGGTGGAGAGCTCGTGCAGCCAGTTGTTCTTGGCCCAGATCGGCACCTCGTAGGCGCCGACGGTTGCCACGTCGTACTGGCCGCCCTGGTTTGCGACGTCCTGGGTGACTTTGTCGCGAAGCTCGTTCTCCGGGAGGATCGTGAACTTCACGGTGATCCCGGTCTGCTTGGTGAAGTTGTCGGCGGTCAGCTTCTGGATGTCCTCCATCTGCGGATTGCCGACCATCAGGGCGGTGATGGTGGTGCCGTCGCCGGAGTCGCTGCTGCCGCCGCCGGTGGAGCCGGCGCCGGAGCAGCCGGCGATCAGCAGCAACAGGCCGGCCGTCGTTATGGCAAGTTTTTTGGGCATGGTGGAACCTCCGTTTTATTCGAAAACGGTTTTTCTGAAGGGGAGTTTCAGACGCGAATTACCTGTGGTCCCATCCGGGAATAGCGGTGCGCCTCGGAAACCGGCAGAGCGGTGTCCGTGACCAGTGATTCGAAATCTGAGATCTCGGCGAACCGGCAGAATGTCCGGACGCCGAATTTGGTGTGGATGCCGACGAAGATGCGGCGGCGCGCGGCCCGCACCGCGTGCGCCTTGATGTCGGCGACGGCCGGGTCGGGGGTGGTGAGCCCCGCTTCCCGGGAGATTCCGTTCGCCCCGATGAACGCCAGGTCGATGACGAAGCCGGACAGCATCCCGGCGGCCCAGTGGTCGACCGTCGCCAGCGTCCGTCCGCGGACCCGGCCGCCGAGCAGCAGAACCGTCGCCGGCGAGTTCGCGGCCAGCCAGGCCGCGGTGTTCAGAGAGGCGGTGACCACGGTGAGCGGCCGGTCGGCGGGCAGCTCCTCGGCGATCAGCTGCGGCGTGAAGCCCTCGTCGATGAAGATCGTCTCGGCGTCGCCGAGGAGGCTCACCGCGGTGACCGCGATCCGGCGCTTCTCCGGCACCCCGCGCGTGGTGCGCATCGCCAGATCGGTCTCGAATTTCGCGGTCTCCACCGGGTATGCGCCGCCATGCGTACGCCGGAGCAGACCGTGTTTTTCCAGCAGCCGCAGATCGCGGCGAATTGTTTCGGCCGAGACGTTCAGTTCGGCGGCGAGTTTGGCGACATTGACTTCGCCCTGCCGGCGGGCCAGCGCGACGATCTGATGCTGTCGCTCATCCCCATTCAAACCGCACCCCCCTGCCCGTCGATTAACCGTGGACTATTTGTAACACCGGAGAAACGTGTGGTCCGCATCACCATCCAGGCAAGTTAGTTGTTTCCTTGCCCGGATCGCCATCATCACTTCGCAACGCCTTTGGGTGGATAGCCGGGCATAGCTAACAAATCGTCTGCCCGTTTAGCGCAGAAGTCTGACCGTTTCGTGCCCGAGCTGTGCGACCGGGCTTTCGCTCAGGTGCCGCCCGCCGCCGCCGACATAGCAGCCGTGCAAGCGACCCAGCAACTGACGGAGTTCCTCTCCGTCGTGGCCGAACGGCCCGACAGCCCGGCCGTGCAACACGCTGCCGTCAGCTGCGCCGCTCGAGCCCTGCAGGCCGACGTGGCCGTACTGCTGATCGACGAGGGCGTGGCCGCCGTCTTCGGCGTGGACGCGGCCGACGTGCCGGTCTACGCGCTGACCTCCGGGCACCGTCCCAGTCTGGAGATCGCCGGCCACCGCTACGCTCTCGCGTTCGCCGAGATCGGCGGCGACGCCGGCCTGCTCGTGCTGGGCCGCCGCGACGATCGCGCGTTCACCGCTCAAGAGGTCTGCCTGCTGCGCAACATGGCCCGGGTCTTCCAGTTGAGCCTCAGCTCGCTGCGGATGCTGGCCAGCGAGCGCCGCTACGCCCAGGAGAACGACCGCCTGCAGGACTCGCTCCAGCAGCGGCAACTGCTGTTCGAGAAGCTGACCGAGGTGCAGCGGGCCATCGCCCGCCGGTCCCCCCTCGACAAGATCCTCGAGACCGTCACGCACGCCGCCCGCGAACTGCTCGACGTCGAGATGGCCAGCCTGAACCTGGTCGACCGGGATGACGACACCACCGGCACCATGGCCGCCTCCAGCGGGGTGCCGGACGACATCGTCGCGCAGGTCGTCCGGTTGCCGCTCACCGCCGGCGGCATCTCCGGCCTGGCCATCCTCGGCGACGAACTGGTCATGGTCGAGGACTACGAGACCTGTCCCATCGCCATGCCGGCCATGACGAAGGCGAAGTTGCGCTCGGTCATGTCCGCCCCGGTGCACGAGAACGGGCGAGCCGTCGGCAGCCTCACCGTCGGCATGTACAGCGACGCCCGGGAGTGGGACAAGCCGGCCCAGGAGATGCTGCGCGCGTTCGCCGAGCACATCAGTCTCGCCGTCACCGACGCGCGCACCCTCGAAGCGATGAACCAGGCGTTCCTGGACTCGCTGACCGGGCTGCCCAGCCGCTCGTTGTTCCAGACCCGGATGGAGGAGACCCTCGCGGCCGGCGACGGCGGCCTCGCCGTCCTCTTCATCGACCTCGACCGCTTCAAGATGATCAACGACTCGCTCGGCCACAGCGCCGGCGACCAGCTGCTCATCGGGGTCGCCGACCGCATCCGCACCTGCCTGCGCGACGAGGACGTCGCCGCCCGGCTCGGCGGCGACGAGTTCGCGATCCTCCTGCCCGGCCTCGGCTCCGCCGCCGGCGCCGAGCCGGTCGCGAACCGCCTGCTCGAGAAGCTGCGCGCGCCCTTCGACCTGAACGGCGCCGAGGCGTACGTCAGCGCCAGCATCGGCATCGCCTACGGCCGGCCCGGCGAGTTCGGTGCGCAGGAGCTGATGGTCGACGCCGACCTCGCGATGTACCAGGCCAAGAAGCACGGCAAGGACAAGTTCGAGATGTTCGAGCCGGCCATGCGGGAAGCCTTCCAGGCCACCATCGACCTGGAGAGCGACCTGCGCCGCGCGATCGTCCGGCACGAGTTCGAACTGCGCTACCAGCCCATCGTCCGCCTCGACAGCCAGGAGATCACCGGCGTCGAGGCCCTGATCCGCTGGCAGCACCCGGAACGCGGCGTCATCCCGCCGGTCGAGTTCATCCCCCTCGCCGAGGAAACCGGCATGATCGTGCCGATCGGCGAATGGGTGCTGCGCGAGGCCACCCAGCGCGTCGCGGAATGGAACACCCGCCGGCCGGGCCACGAGCTCACGGTCAGCGTCAACCTCTCCGCCGTCCAACTGGAACAGAGCGTGCTGCCGGAAATCGTGCAGTCGGCGCTCGACGCGTCCGGCCTGCCGGCCGACCGCCTCACCCTGGAACTCACCGAAAGCCTCCTGGTGGACCACCGCCCGGCGACGCTGCACCGGCTGAAGGCCATCAAGGCTTTGGGCGTACGCCTGGCCATCGACGATTTCGGTACGGGCTACTCGTCGCTCGCGTACCTACGGCAGTTCCCGGTCGACATCATCAAAATCGACAAGTCCTTCGTGGACGACGTCGTCGACGAACCGACTGCCGCCGCCCTGACCCACGGCATCATCCAGCTCGGCCGCGCCCTGCAACTGTCGACGATCGCCGAGGGAATCGAGCACGCCGGCCAACTGGACTCCCTGGCCGACGGCAACTGCGAACTCGGCCAGGGCTACTACTTCGCCGAGCCCCTGACCGGCTCAGACCTGACCGACCTGCTCTTCCCGATGCACCCGGCCTAGCGCTTCGCAGCACACCGGGGGCACCGCACCGGGGGTTGCGTTCGTCTTCCCGGGATGGCAGGACCAAAGTCCCGGTTCACGCGCTCCGGCGTAGCGAGTCCCGGCCCGGCGCCTGCTCGCTCCGGGTCAGCGCCGCCGGCCGGTTCTCGTCGTCGCCGCGGACCCGGGCCGCGATTTCCTTGCGGATCTCCGGGGCGAGATGGTGCAGGTCGGGCGTGCCTCGTTCGCCGGTGATGTAGCCCTGGATGTGGCGGATGCCGCTGCGGTAGATCTCCCGCAGGCCGACCGGTGACTTGTCGTCGACGCCCTCGACGACCACGGCGCGGGCGGTGTGGGCCTCGCCGCGATCGAAGGCGTCGCGAGCCACCGCCATGACCAGTTCCAGCTCTCGGACCGCGAGCTGGTGGTGGAGGATCGTGCGGTCGACCTTGATGTGGGTGAGCGGCAGCTCGGCCATCCGGGACAGCGAGGCGTGCCCGACACCGAAGTCGTCGAGGGCGAACGCGACGCCGACGTCGCGGGCGATGGCGGCCAGCCGCTTGTTGAAGTACGTGTGCGGGGCCTCGCCCCACTGTTCTCCGGCCCACGGCTCGATCGCGTCCTGCTCGGAGATCTCCAGCGTGACGGCGTTCGCGTCCAGGTCGAGCTGGGAGATCAGCTGGCTGAGTGTGTCGACGTACGAGTCGCTGAGCAGGGAGCGCACCGACACGTTCACCGAGACCGGCTTCGGCGTCTCCGAGCTCCACGGGCTGTCCGCGTGCGCCAGTTTGTACGCGGTCAGCGCCTTGGCCAGGATGCATTTGTCGCGTTCGACCACGAAATGGTCGCCCCACACGTGCGCGAGCTGAAGCAATGCGTACGGGGCGCTCTGATCGGTCAGTGACCGGCGGGCGAGCGCCTCGTAACTGTGCACGCCGACCTTGCTCCACGACTCGCCGATCGTGACCACCGGCTGGAACACCATCCGGATCGAGCCCAGCACCCGGCGGTAGAGGAACAGGGCCCGCTCGAAGAGCTCGTCCGGCAGCCGGCCGAACGCCGACCGCAACGCGGTCAGGACCCGCACCTCGGCTTCTTCCGGGGAAGCCGCGAAGTCGGTGTCCCAGATGGTTTCCAGCACCTTGGCACCGATTTGCCCGAGCTCGACCAGCCACATGGGCGGGTCCACCACGGCCAGCAGGCGCACCCCGGTGGAGTCCGGTCCGAGCGGGGCGCACCACAGCGTGTGCCGGCTGTCCCGGGCGACCTGTCCGAATCCGCGGCGGGCGGAGCGCAGCAGTTTGCGGACGGCGCCAAGGTCGAACGCGCTGGTGGCGTCGATCGCGACGTATCCGTCCTCGCCGTGGCCGAGGTAGGCCACGGCGCCGGCGTCCAGCGCCGATCGCACGTATTCGACGCGTTCGACGTGGCCGGCCGAGGACGCGATCTGCGCCTTGCGGGCCAGCCGGCTGATCAGGCCGGTCAGATCATGGGTGTACCGGTCGAGCGGGTTGTCCAGCGGCCGCGGAGCCGTCCGGGGCCGGGGCCGTTCCGGCTCGGCGGCGCCGACGCCCGGCCTGGTCAGCACGATCGGTTCGCCGGCGCGCCGCAGAACACTGGGGTGCGGGTCGAGATCGCGATCGCCGACGTAGGCGCTCAGCGTCTCGAAGGTCACCGCGCCCCGGGTGTCGATGGCCGCGCCCCGCAACCCCTCCAGGACATGGTGGGTGACGACTCCGTGCTGGAGATGCGAGTTTTCGCGGGCGTAGTCACCGGGCGCGCAGGCGGCGAGCACGGCGTGGCGCGGATCGTCGCGGCCGCCCAGGCGGATCAGGTCGACGCCCTGGAAGGTGGTGATGCTGCCGGCCTGGCAGCAGTCCAGGATCACCACCGATGTCCCGTTGAAGTGCTGCAGAACGTCCTGAGTCAGGAAGGTCATCCGCAGGCCGGCGTCGGGCTCCCTGGACAATTTGGACTCGTCGAGCTCCGGCGTCACCAGATAGAGGTCCGTGCCGGGGCTCCAGGACGGCTGCAGGGCGTGGCCGGCGAAGTAGACGACCAGTATGTCCGACTCATCGGATTCAAGGGCAATGTCGCGAAGCGACCCTTTGATATCGGCGGCGCTGGCCTGCGGTCCGATGAAGAGGACGACCTCGTACGGGTCGGCCGCGCCAGCCAGCAAGCGACTGATCGCGTACGCATCTTGCTCGGCGTATCTGAGTGGTGACGTTGCGGAGTCGACCCCGGCATCGTTGACTCCGATGATCACCGCGAGGCGTCTATCTGCCACCCGATATCCCCGGAGTCAAGCGCTTCGTAATCGAGCGCTGGCGAAGTCTGCGCCCAGTGATACTAGCTATCGCACCGCGCCAATCAAGTCGATCTGGTCGGCCGTCCGGGCCCGGGAGCCGCCGCAGCCGACATTTCCGCCCGTATCTGCGCCCGCACCGTCGTCGTCGCCAGCAACAGGTGTAGAAGCAGGCGGGCCTTGTAGGGGTCCAGGTGGTCGGCGGGGATCAGCCCTCGCTCGAGAAGGTCCTGTTCGGAGCCGGGATAGCCGTACGTGTGGGTGCCGACCCAGCCGGCGCCGGTGCGCGAGGCCAGCACGACCGGGATGCGGGTCGCGGTCTCGGACAGGCAGTCCACCCATGACTCGGGGACGTGACCGACGCCGAAGCCGGCGATCACCAGGCCGTCGACCTGCTCGGCCATCGTGCGCAGGAGGGCGCCGTCGTCGCCGAGCGTGGCGGTGTAGAGACCCACGCGCACCGATCTCGGGGATGGCGCCGACGGAAGGGTGTAGCGGTAGGCCGGGCGGTTGACGATGCGTGGCTCGCCCTCGACCAGGTAGCCGAGCGGGCCACCGTTGGGTGAGGCGAAGGTGGCCAGGTGCATCGAGTGGGTCTTGCGGACCCGGGCGGCCGCGTGGATCTCGTCGGCCAGCACCACCAGGCAACCCAGCCCGCGGGCGGCCGGGGAGGCGGCGACCGTGACCGCGGCCAGGAGGTTGGCCGGGCCGTCGGCGCCGGGGAGGGTCGGGTTGCGCATGGCGCCGGTGACCACGATCGGCCACGCCGCGGTGTGCAGCAGGTCCAGGACGTACGCGGTTTCCTCGATGGTGTCGGTGCCCTGCGTGATGACCACCCCGTCGGCCCCCGAGGCGGTGGCCAGCTCGTACAGCTGGGTCAGGTCCTCGAGGGTGAGGGCCGCTCCGGGCTTGCTGCGGAAGCTGCCCACGTCCAGGTCGAAGTCGGCGAGCCGGGGCACGGCGTCGACCAGTTGTTGCGCGGACAGGGTGGGAACGACGCCGCCGGCGCCGGTCATCGCGATCGTGCCGCCGAGACCCACGACGAGCACGCGGGGCGAGGTCAGCGCGCCGCCTTCGGTGCGGGCTTGCGTTCGAGCAGCGTGATCGTGAGCAGGGTGTACTGCCAGCGGCGGGTCTGCCGGTAGTTGTCGGAGAGCAGCTTGCGCTTGGCCGGCGACATGAGGGCGAACGGGTCGGTGGTGTAGTCGACCCGGATCACCCAGATCCGCGGGGGTGTGCCGAGGCAAGCCGCATCGGGGCACTCGGTGGCCAGGAAGTGGCCGTCGTGCCGCTGGGGTTCGGTGCGCAGCACGTCCGGCGGGCGCGGGGACGGCAGGTAGCGCTCGTAGATGTCGCGCGCGGCCCACGGGATGCTCGGGTGGGTGTCGGCGAAGACCGCGACGTCGCCGGGGCGGTAGAGCGGCTCGATCACCGCGGCGATCTTCGCCGAGTCCTCCGAGTGGCCGGCCGGGGTGCGGGCGTCCAGTTGGTAGGGCCAGCCGACCAGGGCGAGCAGCAGCACGACGACCGTGGTGGGCCGGGGCCCGAAGCGCATCGCGGCCGCGGCGGCCAGGACGGCCAGCGCGGGCAGGGCGACCAGGACGTAGCGGGCGCTCCAGATCGGCTCGAACAGCCCGGCGGTGAACAGCAGGAGGATCGGGGCGAACCCGGCCGCGGCCAGGGCCGCCGCGTCGGATTTCGCCGCGTCGGATTTCGCCGCGTCGGACGAGGCGCGCACGCCCAGGATCGCCAGGGCGAGCACGATGCCGGCCACCGCGCCGGACATGAAGATCCGCTCCGGGACCAGCTTCATCAGGTCGACGGTGAGGACCTGGATCCAGGAGAGCTGGCCGCGCTGGCGGCTGCCGAGCGCGGTCAGCACCAGGGCGGGCAGGCCACCGATGACGGCCGCCGGGACCCAGAAGACCGCCGCCCGCCCCGACCGCCGCCAGGCCGCGGCCACGGCGTGCGCGGCCAGCACGAGCAGGGTGCTGAGCGGATGGCTGAAGCCGGCCAGCACGAGCGCGCCCGCATAGCCGGCCGCGCGCAGCACGGTCGGCCGCTCCAGCAGACGCACCAGGCAGAGCAGGGCCAGGGTGGTGGCGAAGACGACGAAGCCGTACGACCGGGCCTCCTGGGCGTACCGCGAGGTCACCGGCAGCAGGGCGTAGATCAGGCCGGCGAACAGGCCCACCCACGGGCCGCCGAGGCGGCGGCCCAGCGCCGTCGTGAGGAGGGCGGTCGCGATCATCGCGATCACCGCGGGGAGGCGCAGCGCCACCGTCGAGGTGCCGGCAATCGAGGTGTACGCCTTCATCGCCGCGTAATAGGGGGCCAGCACGAAGTCGACGTTGCTGGTCAGTTCCCGCAGCTGCGACCAGCTCAGCCGCACCGCGCCCCAGGTGGCCAGCTCGTCGGCCCACAGGGCCGGGACGGTCAGCCGCCAGACGCCGAGCGCCGCGGCGACGAGTGCGGGCAGCGCCCAGAGGACCCAGGCCAACCGGCGGGACGGTGCGTCCGGGCGCGGCGGCTCGGGTGCCGGCTCCCGGACGACGATCTCGGTCGGAGGGTCGGACCAGCCGATCATGCTGGTCTCCCCGGGCCGCGTATCCATGCCGGAAAGATAGTAGTCCGTCGTTGAGTCGCCAAAACGACCGTCAGCCGAAGAACTCCTGGATCTGGGTGAGCGTCAGGTAACCCTGTTGTTCCAGCTCGGCGGGGAGTTGGGGCAACGGCTTGGTGGTGACCGCGACCGCGGGCACGTCGGCCGGCAGGCTGGGCACCGGCGGAGTGGGCGGCAGTCCGGGCAGCGACATCGCCTGCCGGATGACCTCGAACATCGAGCGCACCTCGGCGGCCGCGCGGCTGGACAGGTCGGCGTCGCTGTTGGGCAGCGCACAGGTGAAGTTGGCGCGCAGCCGGTCGTTGCAGCGGCGGATGTCCGCGCTCGGGCGCAGATGATCGAGCTTGCCTTCGGCGACGATGCCCAGCTCGCAGGCGGTCAGTCCGGACTGCATCCACCAGGACCGCCAGGACGGGTCGGCGTCGAGGGTGAGCGCCACGTGCCGCAACGCGATCATGAAGTCCTGCGGCGCATGCGCCTCGCCGGTGGTGGTGCCCATGTGCGGCCGCAGCCAGGAGGTGCCCCAGGCGTCGTCGTTGGCGCCGGTGCGGGTGCTGACCGCGGTCTGGTGCTTCCAGTCGGCGCGGGTCGAGGTGCGGTAGGCGCGTTCGGCGACCGGCAGCAGCTGCGCGCCGGGAGCGCCGATGTAGCAGGCGAGGGTGGCCGGCGTGGACCGCACCTTCTCGTACGCCCGGTTCCCGGCGGCGACGGCCGCGCAGCGTACGCGAAGAAATGACGCGCCGGAGGTGGCCACCGCGCGGTAGTGCGCGGGGGTGTCCAGCGCGTGTAGTGCGTGGGCCAGATGGTCGGCGAAGTCCCGGATGTCGGTGGCGCCATGGTCGGACAGCTCGTCGGCCAGGCGTTCGAAGTCGGCCGGGTCGGGGCCGGTCCGGTCGACCAGTTCCCAGAAGGTCTGCTCGTCCATGACGGCATGCTGTCACCGGAGGCGCGCCGGGCGAGGCAGGACGAATCGGCGCGTTAGGGCGAATTGTCGGCGGGGGCTGAGCGCTTCGTCACGCGGCAAGCCCAAGTTCATAAGTCAGTGATATAAAAATTGGGTGCGGCAGACAGATGCTCCCTCGGCCGAAGACATGTCCATCGCCAGTGGTTTCGAGCGCTTCTACGAGGTGCTCCGCCGCCTCACGCCGCGATCCGAGCTGAGCCTCACCGCCGCCTCCACGCTGCACCGACTCCAGCGTTCGGGCCCCCACCGGCTCTGTGAGCTGCATGCTCCGGAGGGGGTGAGCCAGCCCGCAATGACGCAGCTGGTGACCCGTCTGGAGAAGGAAGGCCTGGCGAAACGGGGCAGCGACCCGGACGACGGCCGGGCCGTGGTGGTCACCATCACCGACGCCGGCCGGGAGGCCGTCGCCCGCCGCCGGGAGGGCCGCACCCGGGCGCTGTCCGCCCTGCTGGAGCAGCTCCCGGCCGAGGATCACGCGGCCATCCTGGCGGCACTGCCGGCGCTCGACCGGCTGCGCGACCTGATGGCCGAGCAGCCGTCGGCGTCCTAGTAAGAACTGGAAGGGTCATTTTGATCACGGTCGACCACCCCCGGTACAAGTGGGTCGCGCTGTCGAACACCACGCTCGGCAACCTGCTCGCCACGATCAACTCGTCGATCGTCCTGATCTCGCTTCCGGCGATCTTCAAGGGCATCCACGTCAACCCGCTCGATGCCGGCAACGTCAGCTACCTGCTGTGGATGCTGATGGGCTACATGCTGGTCACCGCGGTGCTGGTGGTGACGCTGGGGCGGCTCGGCGACATGTACGGCCGCGTCAAGATCTACAACGCCGGCTTCGCGATCTTCACGATCACCAGCATCATCCTGTCGCTCGACCCGTTCGACGGGGGCGGCGGCGCCATCTGGCTGATCGGCTGGCGGGTGCTGCAGGCGGTCGGTGGCGCGATGCTGATGGCCAACTCGGCCGCGATCATCACCGACGCGTTCTCGGCCGAGCAGCGCGGCATGGCGCTCGGCGTCAACATCGTCTCCGCGCTGGCCGGCTCGTTCATCGGCCTCGTGCTCGGTGGCGTGCTGGCCGAGTGGGACTGGCGCTCGATCTTCTGGGTCAACATCCCGCTGGGCATCCTCGGCACCGTCTGGGCCTACCGCTCACTGCACGACACCGGCCAGCGCCGCCCCGCGAAGATCGACTGGTGGGGCAACGCGACCTTCGCGATCGGCCTCACGGCCATGCTGGCCGCCATTACGTACGGGATTCAGCCGTACGGCGGGCACACGATGGGCTGGAGCAACCCGTGGGTGCTGACCGGCCTGATCGGTGGCGCGCTGGTGCTGGTCGCGTTCGGGATCATCGAGACCCGGGTGGCCGAGCCGATGTTCCCGCTCAAGCTGTTCAAGAACGTCGGTTTCACCAGCGGCAACGCGGCGAACCTGCTGGCCAGCGTGGCCCGGGGTGGTCTCCAGTTCATGCTGATCATCTGGCTCCAGGGCATCTGGCTGCCGCTGCACGGCTACACCTACGAGCGCACCCCGCTCTGGGCCGGCATCTACCTGGTCCCGATGACGATCGGCTTCCTGGCCGCCGGTCCGCTCGCCGGTTACCTGTCCGACAAGTTCGGCCCGCGCCTGTTCGCCTCCGGTGGCCTGCTGGTGATGGCCTTGTCCTTCGTCGGCCTGCTGCTGTTGCCGGGTGACTTCAACTACGCCGTCTTCGCCACGCTGATCTTCATCAACGGCCTCGGCGGTGGCCTGTTCGCGGCGCCGAACACGTCGCTGATCATGTCGAGCGTGCCGGCGAACATGCGCGGCGCCGCCTCCGGCATGCGGGCCACCTTCCAAAATGCCGGTCAGGTGCTCTCCATCGGCGTCTTCTTCTCGCTGATGGTGGCCGGCCTGGCCAACTCGCTGCCGGGCACGCTCAGCACCGGCCTGGTCGGGCAGGGCGTCCCGGCCCAGACCGCGGACGCGATCGCCCAGCTCCCGCCGGTAGGCACGCTGTTCGCGGCGTTCCTCGGTTTCAACCCGATCGGCGAGCTGCTCGGCCCGCAGGTCCTGGGTGCGCTGCCGGCAGCCAACGCGGCGAACCTCACCGGTCTGCAGTTCTTCCCACGGCTGATCGCCACCCCGTTCCACGACGGCCTGGTGATCGTCTTTTGGCTGGCCATCGCGATGGCCGTGGTGGGCGCCCTGCTCTCGCTGCTGCGCAGCCGCAAGGCCGTGCCGGCCGCGACCGAGCAGGTGCAGGTCGTCGCGGGCGAGGGCGAGCCCGCCACCGAGGGCGAGTTCGTGGCGCACGAGGCCGAGATCAAGGCCGAGCTGTCCGACGCCCAGCCGCTGAGCCCGGCGACCGGGGTCGCCGAGCCGCTGGACAGCGCAAAGCAGTAACCCGTTCACCGAGAAGGCCCGGCGATTCGCTGGGCCTTCTCGCTTGTCAGGGAGTGGCCGCGTCGAGCAGGCGCTCGGCGATCGAGCGGGCCAGCACGGCCGCGCCGGCCGAGCGGTCCATCCGGCCGCCGACCGAGGCGCCGTCGTAGAGGATCACCAGCTGGGCGGCCAGGGCCGGGGCGTCGGCGACGCCGGCATCGCGGGCCAGCTCGGTGAACAGGCCCCTGGTCCAGGCCCGGTTCGCGGTGGAGACCTGCTCGACCGGGCCGTCCACGTCGACCGACTCGGCGCTGGCGTTGTAGAAGGCGCAGCCGCGGAATCCGGCCGCCGCGGACAGCTCGGCGAGCACGTCGAAGACGCCGAGGAGCCGGTCGCGGGGATTGCCGAATCGCTCGAGCCCGGCCAGCAGTCGCGTGCGGCGGAGTTCGTGCCGGTTTTGCAGATAGGCCCGGACCAGCTCGTCCTTGCTGCCGAAGGTGCTGTAGAGCGACGCCTTGGCGACCCCGGCGCGCTCGATGACCCGGTCGATGCCGACGGTGTGCACGCCCTCGGCGTAAAACAGCTCGTCCGCGGCGGCGAGGAGGCGCTCGCGCGCCGACGGGCGGCGGGCCGCGGTAGGTGATGCGGGTGACATGACTTGACGATACCAGACAGGTCTGTCTAGTCTCAGCGTCGAGATCGAGTAGACAGACCTGTCTGTTCGCAATCCGAAAGGCTCCACATGACCACCGTTGCTGAAGCGCCGCCGGTCGTCCGCAGTCGCCGGCTGTCCGGCCCGGTCGCGTTCGCGGCCATCGCCGCCGTCTTCGTGACGTTCGCCGCCGCGTCCGCCGCGCCCTCCCCGCTCTACGTCGTCTACCAGCACCTCTGGGGCTTCTCGGCGACCACGCTGACGGTGATTTTCGCGGTCTACGTGGTCGGCCTGATCGGGGCGCTGCTCATGCTCGGCGCGCTCTCCGACCACATCGGCCGCCGCCCGGTGCTGGCCGGTGCGATCGCGCTCGAGGTCGCCTCGCTGGCCCTCTTCCTCACCGCCGGCGACGTGACCGTGCTGCTCGCGGCCCGGTTTCTGCAGGGCATCGCCACCGGCGCCGCCCTCACCACGCTCGGCGCCGCGCTGGTCGACCTCAACCCGCCGCACGCGCCGGGCCGGGCCGGCCTGGTCAACGGCATCGCGCCGACCGCCGGTCTGGCCGTCGGCGCCCTCGGCTGCGGCGCGCTGGTCCAGTTCGCCCCCGAGCCCACCCACCTGATCTGGGCGCTGCTGCTCGCCGCGATGGTGCTGGCGGCGGTCGTGGTGGCCCGTATCCCGGAGACCTCGGAACGCCGCCCCGGCGCGGTCGCGTCGCTGAGCCCGAAGCTGGGTGTCCCGGCCCGGCTGCGCGGCGACATGCTCGCGCTCACCCCGATCATCATCGCCAGCTGGGCGATCGGCGGGCTCTATCTGTCGCTCGGTGGCTCGGTGGCGGCAACCGAGCTCGGGCTCACCAACCACCTCATCGGCGGGCTCGTGGTGACGCTGTTGTGCGGCACCGGCGCCATTGCCTCGTTCGCGCTGCGCACGCTGCCTACGCCGCGCGTGCTCACCCTGGCCGCCACCCTGCTCACCATCGGTTCGGTGATCACCGTCGCGGGCGTCGAATGGTCGAACATCGCGCTGGCCGCCGCGGGCACGGTGATCTCCGGGGTCGGCTTCGGCGCGTCGGCGCTGGCCACCTTCGGCACCCTCGCCGTGCTGGCCGCTCCGCACGAGCGCGGCGAGCTGTTCGCGGTCGCGCTGACCATCTCGTACACCGCCTTCAGCGTGCCGGCGGTGATCGCCGGCTTCGCCGCCACCTCGGTCGGCCTGCACCGCACGACCCTGGTGTATGGCCTGGTCGTGGCCGTGCTGGCGGCGTTGGCCCTGGTGGCGCAAAAAGCCCAACGGACGACGTCGCGGATCGCCTGAAAGGCCTCTTTTCCGTAACCCCCGGCGTGGGCGGCCCCGATGCGGGCCGTTCACGCCGCAGCATATTGGGGCAAAACGGATATGGAGGCTTGGGGATGCGAAGAAAACTTCTGGCGGCGGCTGTCGCGCTCGCCGTGGCGGCGACCGGCGCCGCGGCGACCGGGGCGCGCGCAGACGTGCGGCTCAAGCCCGGTTACCCGAAACTGACCTGGGGCACGTGCACTGATCCGTCGCTGGTGAGCCGCAAGGCCGAGTGCGGCTTCGTGACCGTGCCGACGGACTACAAGGACCCGGACGGCCCGACGATCGAGCTGGCCGTCTCGCGGATCAAGCACACCGTCCCGGAGTCGAAGTACCAGGGCGTCATGCTGGTCAATCCGGGTGGACCCGGTGGCAAGGGCCAGTCCCTGGCGGTCATCGGCTCGCTGGTGCCGGATGGCGTCGGCAACGCGTACGACTGGATCGGTTTTGATCCTCGTGGGGTGGGGGCCAGCAAGCCGTCGCTGAGCTGCGACAGCGACTACGCCGGCTACAACCGGCCGGAGTACGTGCCGACCAACTCGGCGATCGAGAAGATCTGGCTCCAGCGGGCCGAGACGTACGCGAAGGACTGCGCCAAGGCCGGCGGTGACCTGCTCAACCACCTCAAGACGCAGGACACCGTGCGGGACATGGAGAGCATCCGCCTCGTCCTCGGCGCCACCCAGATCAACTTCTACGGCTTCTCGTACGGCACGTACCTCGGCCAGGTCTACGCGACGATGTTCCCGTCCCGGGTGCGGCGGATGGTGCTCGACGGCAACGTCGACCCGAGCCGGGTCTGGTACGACTCGAACATCGACCAGGACATCGCGTTCGACAAGAACATGAAGATCTACTTCGGGTGGATCGCGAAGTACGACCGGGTCTACCACCTCGGCCGCAGCGCCAAGGCGGTCGAGCGGCGCTACTACAGCGAGCGGGCCCGTCTCGGCGCGAAGCCGGCCGGCGGGGTGATCGGCTCGTCCGAGTTCACCGACATCTTCCTGCAGGCCGGCTACTACGTCTTCGGCTGGGAGGAGATCGCTCAGGCGTTCGCCGCCTGGGTGCGCAAGCGCGATCCGGAACCACTGAAGAAGCTCTACGACAAGAACAACCCGCAGGAAAAGGGCGGCGACAACGGGTACGCGATGTACCTGGCCACCCAGTGCACGGACGTGCAGTGGCCGATGAGCTGGACCAAGTGGACCGCGGACAACTGGGCGACGCACCGCCGGGCGCCGTTCGAGACGTGGGCCAACGCCTGGTACAACGCGCCCTGCCGCACCTGGGCCGGCAAGCCGGGCATCCCGACCAGCGTCTCCGGCGAGGCGGTGGCCCCGATCCTGCTGATCAGCGAGTCGCTGGACGCGGCCACGCCGTTCGGCGGCAGCCTCGAGGTGCGTAAGCGGTTCCCGCGCTCGGCCCTGGTGGAGGGGGTCGGTGGGACCACGCACGCCGGCTCGCTGTTCGGCGTCGAGTGCATCGACAACACGATCGCCGACTACCTCGCCACCGGCGCCCTTCCGAAGCGGAAGCGCGGCGACCGGTCCGACAAGCGGTGCGCGGCGGTGCCGCGGCCGGATCCCGCCGACGGCGGGGGCGACGTCGTCAAGAAGCGGTCGGCCGGCACGTCGCCGGCGCGGATCGCGCTGGAGCGGGCGCTCGTCGGGCGCTGACCAGGACCGGCCGGGAGGTGAGTCGCACCACCTCCCGGCCGGTCGGCAACTTTCGGCAGCTATGCTCGCAAACGCGAAGGGGAGTAGCTCCCAATGTCGCGGTCGACATGCTGATGCCTCCGGGCGTCCGGCCGCGCGGCCTCATTCGAGGCGAGCGAGACCTTCGACTTGGCTGTTGTGACGACGGCCGGGTCGAGGTCGCCCTGCGCAACTTCCTCCCGGTCCTCCGATACCGGGAGTTTTTCGTATGAATGGTTTCCTCGCCGCGCTGGCGATCAGCTTCGCCGTCATCTTCGTGGCCGAGCTCGGCGACAAATCGCAGCTCATGGCCCTCACGTTCGCCACCCGCTTCAAACCCTGGCCGGTTCTCATCGGCATCACGGTGGCTACCGCCCTGGTGCACCTCGTCTCGGTCGGCATCGGTTACGGCCTCGGCGCCACCCTGCCGACCGGCTGGATCTCGCTGGTCGCGGGCATCGCGTTCCTCGTCTTCGGCGCCTGGACGCTGCGCGGTGACAAGCTCACCGACGACGAGAAGACCAAGGCCGAACGGACCACCGGCTCGGCGATCTGGGCCGTCGGCGGCGCGTTCTTCCTCGCCGAGCTCGGCGACAAGACGATGCTGGCGACGATCACGCTGGCCACCCAGCACGGCTGGTTCGGCACCTGGGTCGGCTCGACCATCGGCATGGTCGCCGCCGACGCGCTGGCCATCCTGGTCGGCCGCCTGCTCGGCCGTCATCTGCCGGAGAAGGCCATCAAGTGGGGCGCCGCCGCACTCTTCGCTATCTTCGGCATCTGGTTGATCGTGGAAGCGATCATCAAATTGCGATGAGTGGAGCTGCCGTGCTGCTGTACCGGGCCGAGCTGGACGCCGATATCACTCTGTCCAACGGCGGCCGCCTGACGGCGCGGAGCCTGCCGGTGAGCGTCCCGCACGCCGATGTCACCCACCCCGAGATCGCCGCCTGCGTGGTCGCGGCACTCGGCCTGCGTGCGGTCGAGCGGGTCGACCTCACGTCGGTGCGGATCTTCGCCGAGGCCGCCGAAACGACCACGACGAAGAGCCAACCCCGGATTGCGTACGCCGAACTCAGTCACGTCATCGAGTCGGGCATGACCACCTACCCCGGTCTGCCCGTCCCGGTCATCACCTCGCACCTGACCTGGGAAGAGTCCCGGCCGAACTATGCCGAGGGCACCGAGTTCAGCTTCGACCGGATCGAGATGGTCGGGCAGACCGGCACCTACCTGGACAGCCCCCGGCACCGCTACTCCGATGGCGCCGACCTGGCCGGCCTCCCGCTCGGCCGGCTCGCCGACCTGCCCGCCGTGGTGGTCCGGGTGGCCGGCGACCGCCGCGGGATCGAGGCCGCCGACCTGGAGCCGTACGTGGTGGCCGGCCACGCGGTGCTGCTGCACACCGGCGCCGACCGGCACTGGGGGACGTCCTCCTACGGGGTCGGCTCGCCCTTCCTGACCGAGGCCGGGGCGCGGCTGCTGGTCGAGCGCGGCGCCGGCCTGGTCGGGATCGATGCCGCCAACATCGACGACTCGTCGCCGGGCAGCGGCGGGCACCGGCCGGCGCACAGCGTGCTGCTCGCGGCGGAGATTCCGATCGTCGAGCACCTCACCGGCCTCGGCGAGCTGCCGACGCTGGGCGCCCGGTTCACCGCCGCGGCGCCGCGGATCGCCGGCTTCGGCACGTTCCCGGTGCGGGCGTTCGCGACCATGCCGTACTTCGAACCGCACGATCACACCCGCTCCGCGGGCTGGCTCCCCACCGCGGCTGACTGATGACCGAGACCGGCACGGCGGTCGCCATGGCGGCCATGCAGTACCAGCGCGGTGACGCCGATGCGGCGGCCGGGCTGCTCGGCCCGGTGCTCGCGGCCGAGCCGGACAACGTGCGCGCGCTGGTGCTGATGGCGCACGCCCAGCTCGCCCTCGAACGGACCGAGCTCGCCCACGAGGTCGCGCAGCAGGCCGTCGTGGTGGCGCCCGACTCGGCCGAGGCACTCAGCGCGCTGAGCCGGGTGCTGACCGCGCTCGACCGGCACTCCGAAGCGGTCGAGGTGGCCCAGCGGGCGGCCCGGCTGGAGCCGGAGAACGCGTACCGATACAACCGGGTCGCCTGGGCGCTGCTCGGCGACGGGCGGCGTGCGGTCGAGGCCGAGCATGCGGCCCGGCTCGCCGTGCAGCTCGAACCGAACGAGGCCGGCTTCCGGGTCACTTACGCCATGGTGATGAAGCAGCTCGACTACCCCGACCGGGCCCGGCAGGCGCTGCGCGACGCGCTCGCCCTGGAACCGGACAACGCGGTGGCGCAGCACGAGCTGGCCACCCTCGACGTGGTGCACCGCAACCCGTTCGCGCTGGGCCGGCTGGCCCGTGGCGCCAGCGGCCTGGCCGGCGCGTTGCGCTCCGACCCGAAGCAGCAGGCCAGCAAGTTCATGCTCGACGTGGCGCTGCGGCGCTTCCTGGTCTACACCGCCGTGCTGCTCGCGGTGCTGGCCTACGTGGGCTGGCGGATGACCGAGTTCTCGGTGGCCGGGGCGCGGCTGCTGGCCGGAGCCTCGGCGCTGGCCACGGCTGGGTTCGCGGCGTACTTCGTGGCGCGGCTGGACCGGTCGCTGCGGGCGTACCTGATGAGCGTGCTCACCACCGGCCGGCAGCGGATCGCCGGGATCGGCTTCTCGCTCTGCCTGCTCCTGCTGCTCAGCGCGACGGTCGCCCCCGCCGGATGGCTGCCCTGGCTGCTCGGGGCGGCCGCGGTGGGCAGCTTCGCGGTCCGGCTGCTCACCGTCTCGGCCACCAACGCGCACGTTCGCGCGGCCGGCGCCGGCGGCCCGCCGGACCGGGTCAGCGTCGTGCTGTGGTGGGTGATCATCGTCTGCATGGTGGCCGCGATCGTGCTGCAGATCGGCGCCGCCGACGCCGCCTGGTGGTTGTCGGTGGCCGCGTTGACGCTGGTGGCGGTCGCTCTGGTGAGCCTGGCGGTGATCGTCCGGCGGCGTCGGGTCCGGCGGGAGGCTTTCCGGGGAATCCGCAGATGAATTGCCGCATTTCGCCGAGAATGGGCGGGTGACCCCCTCCACCGAGCAGAGCGCCACCGCGACCGGCATCGCCCGGGCCGCGGCTCTGTTCGAACGGCTGGACGTGGCCACCGCGATCACCACCCTCGAACCGGTGCTGGCCGCCGACCCGGGCACGCTGGACGGGTGGCTCCTGATGGCCCGGCTGCGGCTCGCGGCCGACCAGGCGGCGGCCGCGTTCGACGCGGCCAACCGGGCGATCGCGCTCGGGCCGGAAAACCCGCGGTCGCTGGCCAGCGCGAGCCGGGCGCTGTCCCTGCTCGGGCGGCACGAGGAGGCGGTCACGATGGCCTACCGCGCGGTGATCGCCGAGCCGGACAACGCCCAGTGGCACGACCGGGTCGCGTGGGCGCTGATCGCCGCCGACCGCCAGTTCGCCGACGCCGAGCAGGCCGCGCGCACCGCGATCGGCCTCGACCCGAACGAGGCGCACTACTACTTCACGCACGGTATGACGCTGGACGCGCTCGGCCACACCGACCAGGCCCGGCAGGCGCTGCTCACGTCGCTGAAGATGGAGCCGGAGAACCCGGTCGCCCAGCGCCGGCTCGCGGTGCTCAACGGCGAGGCGGCCCGGGAGCCGGAGTCGAAGAAACGCGGCTGGCGGCCGTTCAAGCGCCGATAGCTCGTCAGCGGGTGTAGGCGAGCAGGTCGAGGTCGCGGACCGCGGCCGGCTCGGGCGCCTGCACCAGCAGTTTCCCGACGGGGGAGAAGAGCGAGAGGGCCGTGCCGTCGTCGGTGCGGCTGCGCACCAGCAGATTGCCGTCCGGGTCGAAGACCGCGCCGACCACGGCGCCGGCGACCGGCAGCGGTTCCAGGTCACCGGTGATCGTGTCGATCACGGCGTCGGCGGTGTCCGGGCCGGCCGAGCCGATGTCGCCGGTGGTCTGCAGTGGCACCGTCACGTGGCCGCCGGTCGCGTCCACGCTGGTCGGTTTGCAGGCGGCCAGGCCGTCCGGGTTGTCCACCGGCTGCCGGTCGCCGAGCACCGGGACCACCGCGTCACTGTCGCCGGTGGTGACCTTCAACGAGCAGTACGCGGTCGCGTACACCAGCTTGTTGCCGTCTCCCGACCAGCGGAAATGCTGCCCGGCGGCGAGGCCGCCGGCCAGCGGGGTGAGGGTGCCCGAGCCGATCTGCAGGATCGTCGGGCTGCTCGCGTTGATCAGCAGCCGGTCGCCCTCGGGTGACCACACCGGCGCCTGGGCCGCGGTGGTCACCCCGGTCGCCACCTGTTCGGTCCGCTCGCTGCCGGTCTCGCCGACCAGCAGGGCGCCGTCCACGGCGTATGCGATGCGGCTGCCGTCCGGTGAGATGCCGACCGCGGAGGGCGCGTCGGACAGCACGGTGTCGGCGTCGCCGTCCGCAGGGGACAGCCGCACGACGTCGGGCCGGCTGCCGGACTGCTCGTAGAAGACGTGCCCGGGGAGGTCGGCCAGCGCACGCGACTGCGGAGTAGCGGGGGTCCGGGCGATCCGCGGCTGGCTCTTGCGCCGGGTGGGCGCCGTGGTCAGGCTGCCGCTGTATTGCTCGCCACCGGCGGCGGGTGCGGGCGCGGACGGCACCGGCGACGGCGACGGCAGCGGCTCGCGAACCGGCGCCGACGAGGAGACCAGGGCGATCGGGGCGTTGTGGCCGGCTTCCCGGGCCGGGAGCCGCCACAGGCCGCTGACCAGCAGCGCGAGCGTGGCCAGCGCGGCGAGCGTGCCGATCACCGCTTCCTGGCGGGCGATCCGGCGGGACCGGCGCACCGCCCGCGCGTAGATGTCGGCCGGCGCGACCTCGTCGGCCAGCTCGTGCAGCGACTCCCGCAGATAGTCAGTCATTGCAGAGCCTCTTTTGCGATGCCCTTCTGGCCCTCGCCTGCGACCTCGGTGCGCAGGTTGCGGAAGTGCCGCTCGGTGCAGGCGGTCATCGCTGCTGGTCCGAGGTGAGCACCCGCAGGTCGGGCAGGAGCGTGCGGAGGCGGTCGAGGGCCCGGCCGGTCTGGGTCTTGACGGTGCTGATCGAGACGCCGAGCACCTGTGCGGCCTCGGCCTCGGTGTGGTCCTCGAAATAGCGCAGCACGATGACGGCGCGCTGTTTGGCGCTGAGCGCGAGCAAGGCCCGGCGCAGGGTGAGCCGCTGGATCGCGGCCTCGGCCGGATCGTCGGCGCCGGCCGGCTCAGTCGTGAGGGCGTCGGCCGGCACCTCGGCGATCCGCGGACGGCGCCAGAACGACACCTGAGCGTGGTACATCACCTTGCGCGCGTACGCCTCGGCGTTCTCCGGGCGCTCCAGGCGCAGCCAGGCCCGATGGGTGCGGGCGAGAGCCTCCTGAACGAGGTCTTCGGCCAGATGCTGATCTCCGGTCAAAAGGTACGCCGCGCGCAACAATGCGTGCGTCCGCGTGCGGACGAAATTCGCATAGTCGGCCTCTCGGGCGTCCATCAGACTTCCGATCGGGGGGTAGCGGGAGACGTGAGCGTACCCAGGCGGCTCAAGCACCGCGCTGACGGTCACGTCTCCCTCCCGTCGATCGCCCCAGCAATCTGCTCCCCGCCGCTCGATGCCTCCCCGTGTGGGCACCGCCCGGCACAGTGGAAGACGCGTATCCGGGATCACGTGGTCGACAGCCGTTCGGCCCATTTCCGACGTCCCCCGAACGGGTAAGGCGGCTAACGTCGAGAAACGCCCCTGAGAGGAGACCGGTGTCATGGCACGTCCCCGCATCGTGATCGTCGGCGCCGGGTTCGCCGGTTTTGCGGCGGCCCGCAGGCTCGCCAAGCTGTCCCGCGACGGCGCCGACATCGTGGTCGTCAACCCGACCGACTATTTCCTCTACCTGCCGCTGCTGCCCGAGGTGGCCACCGGCCTGCTCGAGCCGCGCCGGGTTACGGTGCCGCTCGCCGCGGCGCTGCCCGGCGTGCGAGTGGTCCTCGGCACGGTCGAGACGTTCGATCTGGACGGCCGCACGCTCACGGTGCGCGACCCCGAGGGCGGCGTGCGGACGATCGGCTACCACCGCCTGGTCATGGCGATGGGCAGCGTCAACAAGCTGCTGCCGGTGCCCGGGGTGGTCGAGCACGCGCACGGCTTCCGCGGCATCTCCGAGGCGCTCTATCTGCGCGATCACATCACCCGGCAGATCGAGCTGGCCGCCAACGCGACCGACGAGCAGGAGCGGCAGGCCCGCTGCACGTTCGTGGTGGTGGGCGCCGGTTACACCGGCACCGAGGTGGCGGCGCAGGGTGTGCTCTACACCGAAGACCTGGTCAAGCCGTACCCGGAGCTGCACGGCAAACCGCGCTGGCTGCTGCTGGACACCGCTGAGCGGGTGCTGCCCTCGCTCGACCGGCGGCTGGCCGACGCCGCCGACGGGGTGCTGCACGAGCGCGACGTCGAGGTGCTGATGAAGACGAGCGTGCAGGAGGCGACCGCGGCCGGGGTGCGGTTGTCCACCGGCGACTTCGTGCCCTCCCGGTCGCTGATCTGGTGTGTCGGCGTGCGGCCCGACCCGGTGATCGAGCGGCTCGGCCTGCCCACCGACCAGGGCCGGCTGGTCGTCGACGAGTTCCTCAACGTCACCGGTTACCCGGACGTCTACGCGATCGGGGACGCCGCCGCGGTGCCCGACCTGACCATGCCGGGGCAGATCACCGGGATGACCGCGCAGCACGCCACCCGGCACGGCGCGACCGTCGCGCACAACATCGCGGCCTCCTACGGGCGCGGGCGCCGGCGTGCCTACAAGCACCATGACCTGGGCTTCGTCGTCGATCTGGGCGGCCTGGACTCGGCCGCCAACCCGCTCCACGTGCCGCTGCGAGGGCTGCCGGCCAAGATGGTCACCCGCGGTTACCACCTGCTGTCGATGCCGGGCAACCGGGTGCGGGTGGCCAGTGACTGGCTGCTCGACACCGTGCTCGGCCGGCACGGCGTCCAACTCGGCCTGATCCGGGGCGACGCGGTGCCGCTGGAAAGTGGTAAACCGAACAGCCAGCCATGATCACCCGGTTCTCGGGCCGGTTGCGCCCTCGGATATAAGCATCACAAGTAATAATTTGGACATGCGCTCTCGCTGGTTCGGCGTACTCCTCATCGCCGTCTCCACCGTCGCCGGTCCAAGGCCGGCGATGGCCGACACGTCCGGGCTCCTCGCCGCCCGTTACACCTTCAACGCGCAGGCCGGCTCGATCATCGACGAGTCCGGGCACGGGCACACCCTCGCGGTGGTCTCCGGCCAGGGCGGCGCGGTCCGGCCGGTGGTGCACGGTCAGGGCGCGGCACTCGCCTTCCCGGTGCACTGCGCGGCCCGCGCGGCGATCTGCCCGCACGTCGCACTGCAGGCCCCCAGCTCGGCCGACCTGAACCCGGGAACCCGGAACATCGCCTACGGCGCCGACGTGCTGCTCGCACCCGGGCAGACCAGCAAGGGCCAGAACGTCGTGCAGAAGGGCTACTCGACCACGAGCAGCCAGTGGAAACTCCAGATCGACGGGGTGGCGGGCCGGCCCAGCTGCGTGCTGGTCGACGACAAGAAGCCGACCATCCGCATGGTGACCAGCTCGATCACGGCGGCGGACGGCCGCTGGCACGCGGTCGCCTGCCGCCGCACCGGCACCACCCTGTCGGTCGTCGTCGACGGCGTCGAGCGGGGCCGCACGGCGGTGCCGGCCAAGCTGTCGGTGACCAACAGCCGTCCACTGAGCATCGGCGGCAAGGGCGCCTACGCCGACAACGACCAGTTCAACGGCGCTCTGGACAACGTCTGGGTCGAGGTCGGTTAGCCGCCTTCGAGGCCGCCGGCGAGCGCGTTGAGCAGGTCGGCTGAGCTGGTGTCGCCGGAGAGCTCCCAGGCGAATGCGCCGCCGAGAGCCTTGCTCCGGGCGTACGCCATCTTGGTCCTGATGGTTGCCGGGGTGTCGTAGGACCACCACTGGGTGCCGCAGTGCGCGTAAGCGGTGCCGCCGATCGTGCCGGTCGGTGGGCAGCGGGCGGCCAGCACCTCGTAGTCCTCGAGGCCCTTCTCGTAGCGGCCGTCCGCGGGGCCGGTGGCCGGGCCGCCGGGTGTCGCGGTCGTCGCGCCGGTCCAGCCGCGGCCGTAGAAGCCGATGCCGAGCAACACCTTCGCGGCCGGCACGCCCAGGCCGAGCAGTTCGTCGATGGTGGCCGCGGTGGTGGCCGACTCGCGCGGGATGCCGGGGTAGACCGACAGCGGCGAGTGCGGCTCGGTGCGTTTCGCGTCGTCGGTGCCGAAGTAGTCGTACGTCATCGCGCTCAGCCAGTTCGCCGAGCGGGACGCGGCGAGATAGTCGGCCGTCTTCAGCTTGCTCAGGTCGGCCGGGACCGCCGCGCTGATCAGGGCGTTCGTGCCCAGCGACGAGCGGAGCGCGGCGAGCAGCCCGGCCAGCGCCGGCGGGCCGCTGGTGTCGCAGGTCAGGCCGCACGCGTTCGGGTACTCCCAGTCGACGTCGACGCCGTCGAACAACCCGGCCCAGCGTGGGTCGGCGAGGAGATCGTGGCAGGACTTGGCGAACGCGGCCGGGTCGCGGGCCGCGTCGGAGAAACCGGCCGAGCCGTTCCAGCCGCCGAACGACCAGATCACCTTGAGCTGGGGGTATTTCGCCTTGAGCTTGCGCAGCTGGCCGAAGTTTCCGCGCAGGGTCGCGGTGGCCGGGTCGGCGACGCCGTCGATGCTGTCCGCAGCCGGCATCGGTTTCTGGAAATCGGCCCAGCCGTCGCCGGTCGAGCACCGGCCGTCGGTGACCTTGCCGAATGCGTACATCAGATGGGTGAGCTTTTTGGCCGTTCCGCTCGTGTCGAGATCTTTCACCTGGAAGTCGCGGCCGTAGACGCCCCAATCGGTGAAATAGCCGACCACCTTGGCAGTGGCGGCCGGGGCCGGGGCGGGACGTGGCGGGGGACTGCCGGAACAG
Source organism: Actinoplanes sp. NPDC026619 (assembly GCF_040638295.1). Taxonomy (NCBI): domain Bacteria; kingdom Bacillati; phylum Actinomycetota; class Actinomycetes; order Micromonosporales; family Micromonosporaceae; genus Actinoplanes; species Actinoplanes sp. NPDC026619. The sequence goes on along the minus strand of NZ_JBEZYA010000006.1, from coordinate 111,939 downwards.
GCGAAAAGGGCCAGCGGCAGCAGAAAGATCAGGGGAGCTATCCGGCGCACCGGGCCGAAGCTATCCGGGCGCGGGAGTGGATCGGCCGATCCGTCCCCCGAACGGGTGTCACTTCCATCCCGGGGTGATTCCCGGCACGGTGCGCCATCGAAACAACGGTCTGTGCGATCGTTTCCCGGTGGCCGTAAGCCCGCACGAACCGTCGCCCGCGCCGACCACCAGGGACCTGCGGGCCGAGGTGCGTGCGCTGCTGAGCTGGCGGCGCATCCTCAACCGCCTGCGGGCGGTGCTGCGCAGCGCCGTGGTGACGTTCGTCGTGCTCACCGCCACGCTGTGGCTGATGCCCGGGGTGGCCAGCGCCGACATCGTCGACACGCTCGGCCTGGTGCTGCTGGTCGCCGGGGTCGGCGCGGTGCTGCGCCCGTTGCTGCTGGTCGGCATCGTGGCGCTCGGCGGCTGGGGCGCCATGCTGCTCGGCGTCGTCGCCCAGATCACGGTGATCGTGGTGGCGCTCGAGCTCGACCCGGCCGAACGGATCAGCGGCCTGCCGTCGCTGGTGCTGGCCGCGATCTTGGCCGTGGTCTTCGCCGCCGTGATCGACTGGATGCTCGACTCCGGCTCCGACGACACGTTCGTCAAGGAGGCCAAGCGCCTCATGCGCGGCGTGCGGCGGCGGCAGGCACGGCAGGCCGGCGGCCCGTTCCTCACCCTGCGCCGGTCCCGCCCGGGCACCGATCCGGGCCTGCTCATGCTGCAGTTCGACGGGTTGAGCGAGCATGTGCTGCGCTGGGCGATCCGGGCCGGGAACCTGCCCACGCTCGGGCACTGGCTGCGCTCCGGCGGTCACACCATGGTCGGCTGGCACACCGGGTTGCCGGCGACCACGCCCGCCTCGCAGGCCGGCATCCTGCACGGCGCCAGCCGCCAGGTTCCTGCCTTCCGGTGGTTCGAGAAGGAGACCGGCAAGCTGATGGTCACCAGCCGGCCCCGGGACGCGGCGGTGATCGAGCCGCGCCTGTCCGACGGGCGGGGGCTGCTGCGCGACGGCGGGGTCAGCATCGGCAACGCGTTCAGCGGGGACGCCGCGGTCGCCCTGCTCACGGTCAGCCACGCGGCCCTGCCCGGCCGGTCGGCGCGCGGCTGGGCGGCGTTCATGGCCTCGCCGTACGGCTTCACCCGCGCTCTCGTCCTCGGCGTCGGCGAGGTCCTGACCGAGCTGCACCAGGCCCGCCTCCAGCGCCGCCGCAACATGCAACCCCGGGTGAGCCGCTCCGGCAAGTTCCTGGCCCTGCGCCCGGCCTCGATGCTGCTGCGCGACGTCAACATCTCGCTGATCGCCGAGCAGATGGCCCGCGGCGCCCCGTCGATCTACTGCGACCTGGTCGACTACGACGAGGTGGCGCACCACGCCGGCCCGGCCCGGCCGGAGTCGATGCGGCAGCTGGAGAGCCTGGACCGGATGCTGGGCGTACTGGAGCGGCTCGCCCCGGAGGCGGCCCGCCGCTACCACATCGTGGTGCTCTCCGATCATGGGCAGAGCCAGGGCGCGACGTTCCGGCAGCGCTACAGCGAGACCCTGGACAACGTGGTCAAGCGGCTGTCCACCGACGCCGTGGACGCACCGGACACGCCGGCCGAGGAGGACGCGCCGGTGGTGGCGCCGCTGCTGGTGGTCTCCTCCGGCAACCTGTCGCTGCTCTACCTGACCCGGTTCCCGCACCGGCTCTCCCGGGCCGAGATCGACGAGGCCTATCCCAAGCTGGTGCCGGGGCTGGTCGCGCATCCGGGCATCGGTCTGGTGGTGGTGCGCGACGAGGACGGCCCGGTCGCGCTCGGCACCGCCGGCCGGCACCGGCTGAGCGACGGCACGGTGGAGGGCACCGACCCGTTGCTGCCGTACGGGCCGCACGCCCGCGCCGACCTGCGGCGTCACCAGGAGTCGGCGCACGTCGGCGACCTGGTGCTGATCTCCTCGGTGGACCCGGTGACCGAGGAGGTGGCCGCGTTCGAGGAACTGGTCGGCTCGCACGGTGGGCTGGGCGGCTGGCAGACCGACGCGGTGCTGGTGCACCCGTCGCGCTGGCCGATCGGGCGGACGGAGCTGAACGGTCCGGACGCGGTGCACCGGCAGCTCGTCGAATGGCTGGACATGCTCGGGCTGCGCTCGCAACCGATCGCGGTCGACGAGTTGGAAGCCGAATCGTCGTCGCCGAGACTTTCCCGTGCGCACGACGGTTAGAGGTTTGTGCCCGCACTCCGCTTAGCCGCCATCAGCCTGTTCACCCTCCTGCTGGGCCTTCCCGCCCAAGCCGCCGCGGTCGGTGCCCGGGCCCTGGAGTCCGCGCCCACCTTCAACGGCGGCGTCTACGCGATCGCCCACCGCGGCCCGATCGTCTATCTGGGCGGCGCCTTCACCAGCGCCACCTATCGCGGGCGGACCTACCCGCGGCTGCGGTTCGCCGCCCTGGACGCGCGCACCGGGGCGCTGCTGAGCTGGGCGCCGGCGGCGGACGGCACGGTGCGGGCGCTGGAGGCGTCGGGGGACAGCGTCTATGCGGCCGGCGATTTCCACTCGGTCGGCGGGCAGGTGCGCGACTCGCTGGCCCAGCTCAGCACCGGCACCGGCGCGGTGCTTCCGTTCCACCACACGCTGACCGGCACGGCCTACACGCTGACCAGCGGTAACGGCCGGCTCTACCTGGGCGGCAGCTTCACCGACGTGGACGGGCGCCGGCGGGGCGGGCTGGCCGCGTTCGCGCTGGACGACGGCGATCTGGACGTGGTGTGGAAGCCGAAGGCCGACGACGCGGTGCACTCGCTGGCCACGTACGACGGCCGGGTCTACGCCGGCGGCGGCTTCCACAACATCGACGAGGTGCACGGCACGCTGCGGCTGGCCGCCCTGCACGGCAAGACCGGCAAGGTGGACGAGAAGTTCCTGCCGCGGCCGCCGGCCGAGGTGCGGTCGGTCGCGGTGGACAAGGCCGGCGTCTACGTGGCCACGGCCGGGGTGGGCGGCCGGGCGATCGCCTACTCGTTCGACGGGACGGTGCGCTGGCAGCGGGTGTTCGACGGGGACGCGGCCGCGATCGCCACCGCCGGCACCATCACCTACGTCGGCGGCCACTTCGACAGCGCCTGCCTGACCAGCAAGAACGGCGTGCACGGCGCCTGCGTGGACGGTTCGCAGCCGCGTTACAAGCTGGCCGCGGTGACCGCGACCGGCGAGTTGGCGCCGTGGGCGCCGCAGGGCAACGGCGTGATCGGCGTGCGGGTCCTGAGCGTCAACCAGGCCACCGGCACGCTGACCGCGGGCGGCGACTTCACCACGATCGACGGCCAGGACCGGCGCCGGCTCGCGATTTTCTGATCTGCTTACAGGATGCCGCGCCGTTTGCCGACGCGCTGGGTCACCGCCCACCAGCGGGTCGGGGTGAGCCGGACCAGCCAGTCACCGGCCTTCGCCTCCTTGGTCAGCACCAGGCGCGGCCGGCGGGACTGGATCGCGGCGACGATCTGGCGAGCCGCCTCCTCGGCCGGGAGGGTCAGCGCCTTCTCGGCGAAGCGTCGTGCCTGCGCGGTCTGCTCCCCGTCCGGGTCGTTGCCGCTGGTCCGGGCGGCGGCGGCGATGTTGGTCCTGATGCCGCCCGGGTGCACGACCGTGACGCCGACACCCACCGGCTCCAGCTCGTGGCGCAGCGCGTCGGAGAAGCCGCGCACGCCGAACTTGCTCGTCGCGTAGGCGACCTGGCCGGGCGGGGCGACCAGGCCGAACAGGCTGCTGATGTTGACCACGTGCGAGCCGGGGCGGGCCAGCAACTGCGGCAGGAACGCCTTGGTCATCCGGATCACGGCATGCAGGTTGATCTCCAGCAGCCAGTCGAAATCCGACATCCGGTTCTCTTCGAACGTGCCCATCAGGGTCACGCCGGCATTGTTGATCAAAAGGTCAACCCCGCCATGGCGGGAGGCGATCTCGGCGGCCAGGTCCAGCCGGTCGCCCCCATCACTCAGATCGACGGTGTACGTCGTGACCTCCGCCGCCCCCATCTCGCGCGCCGCCGCCGCGACCCGTTCGAGGCCCTCGGCGTTCACGTCCAGCAGCGCCAGCACCGTCCGCCGCTTGGCCAGGTCGAGGGCGAGCGCCGCGCCGATGCCGCTGGCCGCGCCGGTGATCAGGCAGGTACGCCCGGCGAACGTAAATCGCTTCATCGTGCCGTCCTCGCGAATCGAACGTGTCCGTCATCGATCCGGCCCAGCAGCATGGCCGGCATGTCGGTCAGATAGTTGCTGCTCATCCGCCACGGCCGCCGGCCGCCCTGCCGGGGAAGCACCCCGGCGGCCCGGCGCACGTATCCGGAGGAGAGTCCCATGGCCGGCTCGTCGGTGAAGTCGGTGCCCGGCGGTGGCGCCGGCGTGGTGCTGTCGATGTCGTGCCTCCGCATGTAGTTGAGCAGCCGGCAGACGTAACGGGAGGTGAGGTCGGCGCGCAGGGTCCACGACGCGTTGATGTAGCCGACGCACCAGGCCAGGTTGGGCACGCCGGAGAACATCATTCCCTTGTAGACGCCCGATGTCCCGGAATCGAACGGCTCGCCGTCGACGTCCACCGCGATCTCGCCCAGCGTCACCATGGCCAGGCCGGTCGCGGTCACGATGATGTCGGCCGGCAGCTCGGTGCCGTCGGTGAGGCGTACGCCCTTGTCGGTGAAGGTGTCGATCGCGCCGGTGACCACCGACGCCTTTCCGCTTCGCAGCGCGGTGAACAGATCGCCGTCCGGCACGATGCACAACCGCTGATCCCAGGGCCCGTAGCCGGGCGTGAAGTGCGGATCGGCCGGCACTTCGGCGGGCAGCTCGCGCGCGACTCGGGAACGGAGGAAACCGCCCACCCTCTCCGGCCAGCGCCGGGACGCCTGATAGAGCAGCGTGGCGCCGAGCACGTTGCGGGTGCGCGCCAGGCGGGCGGCGACCGGGCTCAGCCGGCGGCCCTCGTGCGGGTCGCCGCCGGGCAGGTTGAGCATCCAGGTCGGCGACCGCTGCAGCATGGTGACCTCGGCGGCGGTCTCGGCCAGCGCCGGCACCAGCGTCACCGCGGTCGCCCCGCTGCCGATCACGACGATCCGCTTGCCGGTGTGGTCGAGGTCAGCCGGCCACCGCTGCGGGTGCACGATCGGGCCGGTGAAGTCGGCGCGGCCTGGGAAATCGGCGTCGTAGCCACCCGAATAGCGGTAATAGCCGGTGCACAGATAGAGGAACGAGCAGGTGTATTCCTCGCCGCCGGCGGTGCGCACCGTCCAGGTCGCCGCCGGCGTGGACCAGCTCGCCGACACCACCCGCCGGCCGAACCGGATGCGCTCGACGATGCCGAACTGTGCGGCGGTGTCCCGGATGTAGTCGAGGATCGTCTCGCCCGGGGCGATCGCGTTGACGTTGCGCCAGGGCCGGAACGGGTAACCGAGGGTGAACATGTCGGAGTCGGAGCGGACCCCGGGATAGCGGAACAGGTCCCAGGTGCCGCCGATCGTGTCGCGGCCCTCGAGGATCAGGTAACTGCGGCCGGGACACTCGGTCTGCAATCGGTAGGCGGCGTCGATGCCGGACAGGCCGGCACCGACCACGAGGACGTCAACCCGATCACTCATCGGCCCATTATCGGCCCGCCGGACGGTAATCTCCGGATCATGACAGCGCCCCGCTCGCTCGGCCCGCTCGTGAACCCGCAAGCCGTGCTGGCCCCGCTCACCGACGCCGCCGTCTTCCTGGTTCTCACCGTCCGCACCGGCGGCGAGGAGACCGTGCGGGACCTGCTCGAGGACCTGAGCGGCCTGCAGCGTGCGGTCGGCTTCCGGCTGCCGGCGGCGGAGCTGTCCTGCGTCACCGGCATCGGCCGCGAGCTGTGGGACCGGCTGTTCACCGGGCCGCGCCCGGCTGAGCTGCACAAGTTCCGAGCCTGGAAGGGCCCGCGTCATACCGCCCCGTCCACCCCCGGTGACCTTCTCTTCCACATCCGGGCCGGGCAGATGGACGTCTGCTTCGAGCTGGCCTCGAAGATCGCCGCCCGGCTCCGCGACGTGGCCGACGTGGTCGACGAGACGCACGGCTTCAAATACTTCGACGAGCGCGACCTGCTCGGCTTCGTCGACGGCACCGAGAACCCGATCGGCGACGAGGCCTCCCGGCACGTGCTGATCGGCGACGAGGATCCCTCGTTCGCTGGCGGAACTTATGTTCTTGTCCAGAAATATCTGCATGATCTGGTCGCGTGGAATGCTCTCTCCGTGGAGCAGCAGGAAGCTGCGATCGGGCGGACAAAGCTCGACAACATCGAGCTTTCCGATAAAGCGCCTAATTCCCACGTCGCGCTGAACACGGTCGACGACCCGGACGGCAACGAGCTGAAGATCCTGCGGGACAACATGCCGTTCGGCTCGATCAAGGACGGCGAGTTCGGGACGTACTACATCGCCTACGCGGCCACCCCCGACGTGCCGGAACTGATGCTGCGCCGGATGTTCCTCGGCGACCCGCCCGGCAACCACGACCGCATCCTGGACTTCTCGGTCGCCACCACCGGCTCGCTGTTCTACGTGCCGACCGCGGAGTTCCTCGACGACCTACCCGAGTAATTTCGCAAGATCAAAGAGCGATTTCAGCCGTACGTCTCCGTCCAGGTCCCGTAGTGCGGCGGTGCGGGCGCCGGCCGCTCGCGCCGCCTGCAGGCCCACCTCGGCATCCTCGACGACCAGGCAGTTCGCCGGGGCCACCCCGAGCAGCTCGGCCGCGCGCAGGTAGCCGGCCGGGTCAGGCTTGCCCGCCGCCACGTCATCGGTCGTCACCAGCACCGGCGGGGTGATGCCGGCCGCGCCCAGCCGGGCCTTGGCGAGCCGGGCGTCGGCGCTGGTCACCACGGCCCACGGCAGACCACGGTGCGCCAGCACCGCCAGCAGCTCGTCGGTGCCGGGGGCGGCCACCACGTCGGCGAGGTCGTCGTACTGAAGCTCCAACTGGCGGACCGACGCGCGCAGCATCTCCTCCTCGTCCAGGTGGGCGAGGAGTTTGCGGACGGTGGTCAGGCTCGGTGCGCCGTGGGCCATCTCGTACGCGGCGGGACCGTCGACGCCGTATTCCTCGCCCCAGCTCAGCCACGACCGCTCGACCGCACGGTCGGAGTCGACCAGCGTGCCGTCCATGTCGAAGAGCACCGCCGCGGTCTCCGCCTTGATATCCGCCACCTAATGCCTCCACAGCTCGCACATAGTCGCCGTGGCCAGTCTCCCTGGTGAGCCGGACCGAACCCGAGGGAGACCCGAAACGATGACCGTTTACGACCATTCGACGCGTTCGTCCGCCGACTCCCCGACCTGGCCGGCCGACGCCGGCCACTACACCGAGCCGACCGTCTACCAGGCGTCCGTCCAGCGCGACTTCCCGGCGCCCGGCCCTCATGATCTCCAAGTGTCCGCGGCTGGGCCCGGCCAAGACTTCGCCGCGGGGCCCGGCCAAGACTTCGTCGCGGGGCCTGGCCAAGACTTCGTCGCAGGCCCTGGCCAAGACTTCGACTCGTGGTCCGGTCATGACTTCGCCGCGTTGCCCGGTCAGCAAGATTTCGCGGCCGGGGCCGGGTATCGAGATTTTGCGGCCGGAGCTGGCCATCGCGATGAGACCGCGATGTATGAGCGACATCTGGGCGCGCCGGGGTACGACCGAGAACCGGGTGAGGCGGTCTACGAACGCCACCGGGCCGAGGCACCGGCGCCGGATCGCTATCGGGACGAAGCTCCGGCGCGCGATCCCTACACCGACTTCCCGGCGCCCGACGGCTACCCGGCCCGGCCGCCGGTCAGTTCGGCGCCGGCGGACTACGCGGCGGTCCACGCACCGGCGGCGGACTATCCGGGGCGGTTCTCGGGTGACCTGGCTGCTGGTCAGGAGGAATTTCCGGAGCGGGCGCCGGCTGACTGGACCCCGGCGCACGCGGACGGGCCGCCCCCGGCCTGGACGCCGCCCGAGAAGAGCGACACCGCGGCCGCCGCCCCGAAGAGCAAGCGGCTCGCGCTGATCGGCGGCATCGTCGCGGTGGCCGTGGCCAGCGCCGGTCTGACCGCCGGGATCATGGCGGCGGTCGGCGGCGGAAGCGCGGCCACGACCGGTCCCGGCGGCGGCCAGGGGATCGGCCAGGGCGGACCGGGCGGAAATCAGGGCGTCGCGACCGCGACGACGAACGCACTGCACGGGACTTACGTCGTTTCCGACGGCAACGGCGGCTACACCACGCAACTCACGCAGACCGGGACGGTCTCCGCGATCAGCAGCAGCTCGGTCACGGTGAAGAGCGACGACGGCTACAGCAAGACGTACGTGATCAGCACCTCGACCACCGTCGGCAGCGGCCGGATCGCCGACGTTCTCAAGGGGCACACGGTGCGGATCGTGGCGACCAGCGCCAAGCAGAAGATCACCGCCACCTCGATCACCGATTCGAGCCTCGCGTCGGCCGGCGGCCCTCAGAACTGACCCGCTCATCGGCGCGCATCCCGGCTGCGGGGCTGGGCTGCGGAGGCGATGGACAGAACAGCCCGCCCCGGGTCGGGGCGGGCTGCTCTGTACCGACGCATTTCTCAGCGGCCGGTCACCCGGCACACCGTGGTCGTCCCGCCGGAGTGCGCCGCCTTGCGCGGTGTCGTCGCGCAGGACCACGGCCTCGGCAAGGGCGTTTGCCTGCGCCCTGCATCTCGACCGCGAGGAGCGGGACCACCGTTCCCGGGGCCAGGCCCGGCTTTCGCCGCCAAATCTTTTCGGGCAGTTGCCGGCGGGGCGCTACAGCGAGCGCGATCTCGCCGTGCCAGGCCGACCGGGTGGCGACAAGGGCTATCGACCGGTTGTCCGGCGCGGGGCGCGGCGGGTTGTCGCGGGCTGCTCGTCGGCGACAGCCTTGCGTGGCGTCGTGGCCCGGGCCGTGCCAGTCCGATCGCCAGATGCACCGGCCGCGGCTTTCGCCGCGGTAACGCGGGCCGCGGTGGTTTTCGCCGCTGTTCCGCGCGCCGGGGTGGCCTTGACGGGGGCGGCGGCCCGGGTAGCCCGCCGGGCCGGAGCGGCCGGCGGAGCAACCGGCTCGGCGGCCGGCTGCGCCACGACGGCGGGCTGAGCGATGGGCGCGGTCACCGGCTCCGCCGCTGTGGCGGTAACAGGCGCGGGGGCGGGGGCGGCAGGGGTGGCAGCGGCAGGCGCGGCGGCAGCAGGCGTGGCGGTGGCGACAGGCGTCGCGGTGGCGGGCTCGGGGGCGGTGGCCTCCGGCTTTGCGACGGTCTTCGGGGCCGGCTTTGCGACCGCGGTGGCCGGGGTGGTTGCGGCGGCCTGGAGGTCGCGCTCCTTTTCCCGGCGGATCAGGTTGGCGAGCACCGCTTTGTCGTACTTTGCGTCGGACTCGGCGGCGCGGCTCTTCGTCTTGCCGGCCTTGGCGACTGCCTTCTTGTGCGCCTTGGTCAGCCGGGCGCGATCGCGCTCCTGGGTCTTGAGTGCGCGCTTGAGGCGCTTCACCTCGGCCTCGGCGTTACGCAAGGCCTGCGACTGCTGCCTGGTGAGCTCGGCGTTGGTGTTGAGCCGGTTGTCCAGGTCGGTGACGGCCTGGCGGGCCTTGTCGGCCGCGGTGCCGGCGGCGGCGGACTGCGCACGCCGACGATCGAGCTGAGGGGTGGTCACGAACTCTCCTTCCGATTCGCAACCTCCGGCGACCGTCAGGCCTGCTTCTCTTCGACGGGCTCATCGGCAACGGCCGCGGCGCTGCGGGCGCGCCGGCGTTTTCTGTGCCGGAGGTGCAATGCGACGTAGGCGATCACTGCGAGGATGATTCCGGCGATCGCCCACCATTTGTACCGATGTGCGTGGTCGATCATCTCGACGAGATGGGTCCCGAACACGTACGCGATGCTCGTCCACCAGCCGACCCAGAGTGCCGCGCCGATCGTGTTGTAGATCAGGAACGAGCGCCACGGCATCGCGGTGATGCCGGCGATCACGCCGTTGAACTGCCGGAGACCGTCGATGAAGCGAGCGATGACGACGATACGTCCTCCGCGACGTGCGAAGAAACCTTCGGCACGTTCCAAGCGCTCGGGTGTGAGGAAGACGTATTTACCCCAGCGGTGCACGGCCTTGCGCCCGCCGCGCACGCCGATCCAGTAACCGATGTTGTCGCCGAGCACCGCCGCCACGAAGGCGATGGCGGCCACCCCGTAGATGTTCAGGCGACCAGCGCCGGCGTAGATCGCCGCGGCCACCATGAAGGTCTGGCCGGGAGCGGGCACTCCGAAACTTTCCACGCCGATCGTCGCCGCGACGGACAGGTAACCCCATCGGTCGAGGATCGGGGCGACTCCGTGCAGAAATCCAGGAAGGTCGTCAGTAGGTGGCATCGGGTACCTACGGTAGCCGGGCCCGGGTGCGAACCCCTATCGAGTGGCGAGTTCGCTTGCCCGCGGCGTGCCGCGGCCCATCCGGGCGCGGATCGCCGGGATCGGGAGGGTCGGGATGGTGCGGCGGAGCCGGGCGATCCCACGCAGGTCCTCGCGGGCGGTGGCGACGATGTCGACCTTGCTGTTCGGGTCGTCCACCCAGTCGACCGGCACCTCGTGCGTCCGCAGTCCGGCCCGTTCGGCCAGCACCAGCATCTCGGTGTCGAAGAACCAGTTGGTGTCCTGCACCAGCGGCAACAGCAGGTGCGCCACGTCGGCCCGGATGGCCTTGAAGCCGCACTGGGCGTCGGAGAACCGGGCGCCGAGCGAGGCCTTGAGGATCATGTTGTAGGTGCGCGAGATGAACTCCCGCTTGGGGCCGCGCACCACCCGCGAGCCGCGCTTGAGCCGCGACCCGATGGCCAGGTCGGAGTGGCCCGAGACCAGCGGCGCGACCAGCGGCAGCAGGCCGGCCAGGTCGGTGGAGAGGTCGACGTCCATGTACGCGAGCACATCGGCGTTCGAGTTCAGCCAGGTGTACTTCAGCGCCCGGCCGCGGCCCTTCTCGGCCAGATAGACGGCCGTGACCTCGGGCAGTTCGACCGCGAGCCGGCCGGCGATCAGCGGGGTCTCGTCGGTGCTGGCGTTGTCCGCGATGGTGATCCGGAACGGGAACGGCAGCACCGTCTGCATGTAGCCGCGCAGGCGGCGCACGCTGCGTTCGAGATCGGCGGCTTCGTTGTACACGGGGATGACGACATCGAGTACTGGTCTCATGCGGTCAAAGATCGGCCCGGGCACTTTCCCTGCGTTGTGGCGTCACTGTGCCGTCACTGTGAAAAGTCAACCGCCCGATCAAGCGGTTTCGGCAGTAGGGAGTCATGGGTATCAGTGCGGCGGAAGCCACCCCCCGCTGATTGGAGCGCTCCCATGTTGGTCCTCGGCCTGATCCTGTTGCTGATCGGCATCTTCGCCCATATCTCGATCCTCTACACGATCGGGATCATCTTGATCATCGTCGGCGCCGTGTTCTGGATTCTCGGCTCGGTCGGGCGTCCCATCGGCGGTCGTAAGTATTGGTATTAAGGGCATTTGAACGGATAGACGCGCTTCTTTTCCGCCGAGCGGCTCGCGATGACGAGCCGTTCGGCGGAGGCATGTCCCATGATCAGCTGTTTAGCTCGGTGGTCGATTCCTGCCGAGAAGGGCAATCATGGGGGCTCACCGGCTCATCCCGGCGCGTCGTAATGTCAGGGTCAAAGCGGTTTTCTGCGCGCTGATCCTGCTCGCGACCTCACTCACTCTGGCCCGGGCTAACGCCGGCGCCGCCAGCGCATACTCCACTGTCCAACCTGGCACGTTCACCGGTTACGCGTTCGACGCGTGCACCGCGCCGTCCAGCGCGACCATGAAGACGTGGCGCGCCAGTTCCCCGTACAAGGGAATCGGCATTTATATCGGTGGTGTCTCTCGCGGTTGCACGCAGGCCAACCTGACCGCCGCGTGGGTGCAGGAACAGGTCACCGCCGGCTGGAAGCTGTTGCCGCTGTACGTCGGTCCGCAGGCCACCTGCTCCTCCGTGGTCAAGGCGCACGTGATCGACAACGCGAACGCGTACGCGCAGGGCAGCGCGGCGGCGGGCGATGCGGTCACCCAGGCCATCTCGCTCGGCCTGGCCAAGAACAGCGTGCTGATCTACGACATGGAGGCGTACAACACCGCCGACAAGGTCTGCCGGGCCGGCGTGCTGAACTTCATGAACGGCTGGACGTCGCGGCTGCACAACCTCGGCTACTTCTCCGGCTACTACTCCAGCGTCAGCTCCGGCATCGCCGACCAGGTCGCGCAGTACACGGTGCCCGGTTACGCGAAGCCGGACTACATCGACTTCGCCCGCTGGGACCAGGTCGTCAAGACGACCGACGCCAACATCCCGGCCGCGAACTGGCCCGGGCACCGGCGGATGAAGCAGTACCGCGGCGGTCACACCGAGACGTACGGCGGCGTGACGATCAACATCGACAACAACTACGTCGACTTCGCGCCGCTGCCGTCCGCCACGATGGCCGACTTCAACACCAACGGCTGGTCCGACTTCCTCGCCAAGGACTGGCGGACGTCGAACATCTACCTCTACCCGGGCAACGGCGCCGCCGCGGGTGGGCGGACCCAGGTGGCCACCGGGTGGAAGTCGTACAACGCGATCATCCGGATCGGTGATCTGAACAAGGACGGCAAGGAAGACGTGATCGCCCGGGCGACCAACGGCGATCTGTACTTCTATCCGGGCACCACCACCGGCTTCGGCAGCCGTAAGAAGCTGCTGGGTGGCACCGGGGCGCTGCGCGAGATCACCCCGGTCGGCGACCTGACCAAGGACGGTTACCCGGACATGGTTGCCATCCAGGGCTCCACGCTTTACCTCTACCCGGGCGCGTCCGGCACGAAGCTGGCCGCCCGCAAGTCGCTCGGCAGCGGGTGGGGCACGCGTAGCGAACTGGCCGGGATCGGCGACTTCAACAAGGACGGTTACCCCGACCTGGTGGCCCGGGACAACTCGAACGCCACGCTCTATCTGCACCCCGGCCGTAAGGGCACCTACGCCGCCCGGGTGTCGATCGGCGCCGGGTGGATGGGTCTTCGCGACCTGGTCGGCGTCGGCGACTTCGACCGGGACGGCTACACCGACCTGGTCGCGATCAAGCGGACCGACGGCTCGCTGCTGCTGTTCCGGGGCAACGGCAAGACGCTGACCTCGCGAACGCTGATCTCGTCGTTCAACTACATGTCGCCGCTGTCCTGACGACGAGTCCTACTGGCAAGAAGCTGCGAAAGGCCGACCCGAATCGGGTCGGCCTTTCGCATTCCAGGAGGTATGAGGCTTAGATCTGGTCGCCGGCCAGCTCGCCACGCAGCTTCGTGAGCGCCTTGGTGAGCAGGCGGGACACGTGCATCTGGGAGATGCCGATCTGGTCGGCGATCTGCGACTGGGTCAGGTTGCCGTAGAAGCGCAGCGTCAGGATCTTCTGCTCACGCTCGTCCAGGGTCGCGAGGGCGGGGCCGAGGGCGACGCGGGTCTCGGCCAGCTCGTACTCGTGGTCGAGGCCGCCGAGGGTCTCACCGAGCTCGGTAGTGCCGTCGGAGGAGATCGGCGTGCTGAGCGAGGTGGCGTTGTAGGCGCGGGCGCCTTCCAGGCCTTCGAGGACTTCTTCCTCGGTGATGCCCAGGTGCACGGAGATGTCGGCGACCGTCGGCGAGCGGCCCAGCGAGTGGGTCAGGGTGCTGTTGGCCTCGGTGATCGCCAGGCGGAGTTCCTGCAGCCGGCGCGGGACTCGCACGGACCAGGTGCGGTCGCGGAAGTGGCGCTTGATCTCGCCGATGATGGTCGGGATCGCGTAGCCGGCGAAGTCGACGCCGCGCTCGGGATCGAACTTGTCGACGGCTTTGATCAGGCCGACGGTGGCGGTCTGGATGAGGTCGTCGGTGGGCTCGCCGCGGCCGGAGTAGCGGTTGGCGAGGTGACGGGCCAGCGGCAGCCACGCTTCGATCGCCTTGTCCCGCAGAGCCGGGCGGGACGGGTGCCCGACGGGCATCGCGGCCATCGCGTTGAGCAGCTCGGCGGCACTGTCGACCGGAGCCGCGGCGGCGGCCGTGGTGGTCGGCGAGATCTGCGACGTCTGGGTGACGGTCATGCTTGGTCCTCCCTGATACCTAACCGGAGAGCCGGTCCGGTCTTGCTGGACCCGAGTCGGTCGGGCGTTCCTATTTCAACGGTCGACGGCAGTCGATGAGACCGCCGCCGACCAAGCACGTTAGCCATTCGGGTGTACCGACCCTAACCGAGAGGCCTACAAAAAACTAGCCGAAAGTATGAGTGACTTTGCGTTATGACAACTATACGGATTGATCATCACGGGGTCGCTGTCCGGCCGGTTCACCCGTGCGGACTGGTCGGTCAATGCCCCGTCTCGCCCTGTCCAGGCAAGATGGACACCATGACCTCGCTGCCCGCGTCGGTGCCGTACCCCCAGGCCGCCGAGATATGCCGGTGGACGTTGAGAACTTTCAGTGATCTGCGCAACTTGCGGGCCGCCCTGCGCGAGGCAGTGTCCGAAATGACCACCAATACGGGTGACGGCGTCGAGCGGATGGCGCTGGTCGTCACCGAGCTGGCCACCAACGCCCTGCGGCACGGCCTGCCGCCGACCGTGGTCCGGCTGCTGCGCGAGGGCGATCGCCTGATCATCGACGTCGCCGACCATGATCGGCAGGCCACGCCCGCGGTCGACGCGGGCCGGCCGCTCGGTGCCGGCGGGCTCGGTCTGCAGCTCGCTCGGACGTTCGCGACCGACGTCGGGTGGTACTCGACCGACGTCACCAAACACGTCTGGGCCAGCTTCCCCAGCTGAATCGCTCCGGTGCTGGTAAAAATTCTCCCGTGGCGGACTCCTACAAGATCGGTCAGGAGCGCGCGGCCGACGGGGCCGGGGCGCTCCTGCACATCAGCGGTGAGCTGGACATCACGGCGCGCGACGACCTGCATGAGTCGATCCGGGCGGCTCTGGACGTCGGTGACGTCGTGATCGACCTCGGCGACGTGACCTTTCTGGACTCCGAGGCGCTCGGCTCGCTGATCGACGGCTACAACGAGGCCCGGCGCCGTTCGGCCGGCTATCAGGTGGTCAACGCCCAGGGCCTGGTCGCCCGCGTGCTGCAGGTGTCGGGCGCGCAGGATCTGTTCGGCGCCTAGGTGCCGCTCCTGTTCACGGCCGCGTTGCTCGTCGGCGTACTCGCGTGGGCCGTGGCCCGCCCCCGCGGCCTGCCCGAGGCGGTCGTCGCGGTGCCGGCCGCGCTGCTGGTCGTCGTCACCGGCCTGCTTTCCTGGCACGACGCCCTGGCCGAGACCCGCGAGCTGGGCCCGACCGTCGGGTTCCTGGCCGCGGTCCTCCTGCTCGCCTATCTGGCGGGGGAGCACGGCGTCTTCCGGTACGCCGGTGCCCTGACCGCCCGGATCAGCGGTCGCCGGCCGGCTCGGCTGCTGACCGCGGTCTTCGTAGCCGCGGCGTTGACCACCGCCGCGCTCAGCCTCGACGCCACGGTGGTGCTGCTCACCCCGGTCGTGCTGGCCACCGCCGCCCGCACCGGCGCCCGGCCCCGCCCGGCCGCCTACGCCTCGGCCCACCTGGCCAACTCGGCGTCACTGCTGCTGCCGGTGTCCAACTTGACCAATTTGCTGGCTTTTGCAGCGAGTGGGCTGACGTTCCTCGGCTTCGCGGCCGTGATGGCGCTGCCCTGGGTCGCGGTGATCCTCGCCGAGTACGTCATCTTCCGCTGGTTCTTCCGCACCGACCTGCGAGCGCCGGGCGAACCGGCCGACGGTGGCGATCAACCGCCCGCCCCTCGCTACG
This sequence comes from Actinoplanes sp. NPDC026619, assembly GCF_040638295.1. NCBI lineage: Bacteria > Bacillati > Actinomycetota > Actinomycetes > Micromonosporales > Micromonosporaceae > Actinoplanes > Actinoplanes sp. NPDC026619. Next base: position 96,077 of record NZ_JBEZYA010000006.1, on the reverse strand, counting down.
CCCTCGTCGTGCTGGCGCTGACCCTGGCCGGTTTCGCGGTGGCGCAGCCCTTCGGCGTACACCCGGCCTGGGTCGCCGCCGTCGGTGCCTTGGCCCTCGCCGTACCCCGCCGGGTCTCGCCTCGCATTCTGCTTCGTGAAGCGAACCTGCCGTTCTGTGCGTTCGTGCTGGGGCTCGGCGTGGTGGTTCTGGCCGTCCGGCAACACGGGCTGGACAAGTTCGTGGACGCGCTGGTGCCCTCGGGGAGCGGGCTGATGCAGTTGCTGGCCGTGGCCGGGCTGGCGGCGCTGCTGGCCAACCTGGTGAACAACCTGCCGGCCACGCTGGTGCTGGTCCCGGCGGTGCAGGCTCGGCCGGCGCTGCTGCTGGCCGTGCTGATCGGCGTGAACGTCGGCCCGAACCTGACCTACGTCGGCTCGCTGGCCACCCTGCTGTGGCGGCAGATCCTGCACACCCAGGACGAACCACCGGACGCCGGCGACTTCCTCCGCCTGGGCCTGCTGACCGTCCCGTGCGCCCTGCTCGCGGGCGTGCTGGCGCTTTGGCTCTCGCTACGACTGATTCAGCCGTGATCGCGCCTATTTCTCGCCGGCGTAGTGCGCGATGGCCAAAAGAAGGCCGACCGTGCCGGCGAAGGCGCCGCCGCCGGTGAGGATGGCTGCGGGCACGTTGTTCCCGGCGGCGTGGGACAGGAATCCGGCGACACCGCTGATCGCCCCGGCCGCGAGCAGGATGAGGAGCACCCAGGTTCGCCTAGGGACTTCTGGCCGGTTCGGCGGCGATGGCCGCCCGGTCAGGAGCGAGGGAGTCTGCGGTGTCCGGTCAGTCATGAGAACCACCAAGGCATCGAAGTGACTGCCTCAAGTCTCTATTCAGACCCCTGAATTTTCCACGGCGATTCACCCAGTATCAAAGGATCTAACTAGAAATCAGCTAGGTGGCAACCTGATACTTTGCAACTTGAGCGCTAGAATGAACTACGCTACTCGTCAGGCGTGTCTACGCAACCCTAGACTACTTGACGAATACGGTGCCCTCGTGAATAAGGTCCAACTCAACGCTGCATCGCTCACCCCGCTTCAGCCGGTGGCAAACCTGTGCGCCAGCGGTAGCTGCCCGACGGTGTATTCGACCGGTGACCCCGCCACCGTGGTGGTGCAGGGCTTTGCAATGACGGGCGATCAGGCGGGCATCGATGTTCCGGAGGGTGAGGTCCTGATCAGGATTCCTCGCGACCTGCTGGCCGAGGCGGTTCGTAACCTCTCCTGACCAATCGACGCGAAGGGGGTGACCGGATGCCGAACGTACTCGGCACCCCCGACGACGAGGATGAGTCCGTCGGCGCCGTGCTGGCTCGGATGCGCCGTTCCAAACGGATCACCGGTGCCAAGCTCGCCGCGATCGTGGGCATGAGCCAACCGAAGATCTCACGGATCGAGCGGGGCAAAGGTCTACCGGATCCCGAGGACGTGGGCGTCCTCGCTCGTGCCCTCGGAGCCGACGAGAGCGACGCTCAGGCGTTGATGGCCCGGGCCGAACGCCTGAGTGACCGGATGACCGACTGGCGACCTACCTCGGTCGGCCTGGCCGATCGGCAGAAGACGCTGGCCGACTGGGAATCCGCGGCCAAGGTGGTGCGAGCCTTCGAGCCCGCATTGGTGCTTGGCCTTCTGCAGACCGACGGTTATGCGAGATTGGTTCTCCAAGCGTTTCAACGTCTGACGCCGGCCGCAGCGGACAGCCCGACGGAGGCGTCGCTCCTGGCCGCGGTCTCGGCGCGGGTGAGTCGGCGGCAGGTGCTGGCCGACCAATCCAAGTCGTTCAACATCATCCTCAGTGAGGCCGTGCTCAAGCGCCGGACATATCCACCCTTGGAAATGCTGAACCAGATCCATCGCATCCGGGAGATCGCCGCCGAGCACGACAACGTGCGCATTGTGATGCTGCCCGACGACGCACCGGTGGGTGTCCCTCTGATGCACGGATTCTCGCTCTACGACGACACTCTCGTCGTTGTCGACCTCTTCAACACCGGCCTCATCTCCCGCAGCCGCCGGGACGTGGAGAGTTACCGCCAAGTGTTCGACATCCTGGATGAGCAGACCGTCGACATCGGACCGATCCTCGACCGGTACGAGTCGAGCTACATCGAGATGCTGCAGAAACCGGGAAAATGAACGCACCTCCGCCGCCGCGCCGGGACCGGCTCGGGGAAGGGCCGGGGTGATCCGGTGGGGGATCGGCGGCGGGGTGCGTCCGACTCAGTCAGTCTTGTCGATGCATTCCGTAACACGCAAGCAATCTGAGTTACGGAACCTCGGGCGGATTTACAGGAGCATGCCGCCGGAGGCTTCGATGCGCTGGCCGGTGATCCACTTGGTGTTGTCGGCGAGCATTGCGACCATCACGCCGGCGATGTCCTCCGGCTCGCCGACCCGGCCCAGTGCGATCACGCCGCTGAGGTGGTTGCGGACCGCCTCGTTGTCGCGCAGCGCGCCGCCGCCGAAGTCGGTGCCGGTTGCGCCGGGGGCGACCACGTTCACGCTGATCTGGCGCGGGCCGAGCTCCTTGGCCAGGTAGCGGGTGAAGACCTCGATCGCGCCCTTGACCGAGCCGTACGCGGCGTAGATGCCTTCGCCGGTGAAGCGGGCCAGGCCGGTGGACAGATTGATGATCCGGCCGCCGTCGGCGATGACCGGCAGCAGCTTCTGGGTCAGGAAGAACACCCCGCGGAAGTGCACGTTCACCAGCTCGTCGAAGTCCTCGACGGAGAAGTCGGCGACCGTGCCGGCCTTGCCCACGCCGGCGTTGTTGACCAGGAAGTCGAAGTCCTCGCGGCCGAACCGGTCGCGCAGCACCCCGCGAAGTTCCTCGACGAAAGCGGGGTACGAGTCGAGGTCGCCGACGGTCAGCTTGAGCGCGACCGCGTCGATCTTCTCGCCCGGGTCGTCCCGGTACGTGTAGATGACCTCGACGCCGTCGGAGATGAGAGCGAGAGCGGTGGCGCGGCCGAGACCGCGGTTGCCGCCGGTGATCAGGGCGATTTTGGACATGGTGGTGCCTTTCTTCGATCAAACCTGCGATTAGACGGCCGCGAGAAGCTGGAGCTTCTCGTAGCTCTGCGAGCCGGGTACGGCGGTGAAGACCAGCAACACCTGCGACTGGTCCGGGTCGAACAGGGTCTGGCAGTACAGCTCCATCTGACCGAGCTCGGCGTGCTGGAAACGCTTGCGGTCGAGGTGGGTGAGCCCGATCTCGTGCGAGCGCCAGATCTCGGCGAACTCGGGACTGACCGCGAGCAGCGCGTCGGCGATCTCACCGGCCCGGCTGTCCGGCGCCGCCGCGTACGCGTGCCGCAGTTGCGCCGTGAAGATCCGGCCGTGCATCGGGTAGTCCTCGGCCGGATAGATCAGCCGCGACGACGGCTCGGTGAACCAGCGGTAGACCATGTAGCGGGCCATCCCGGTCCATCGCGTCTCGTCGCCGAGCAGCGCCACCGCGGGCCGGGTCTGCAGCAGCGTCTCGCCGAAGCGGGACATGATCATGGCCGGGGTGTCCGCGAGCCGGTCGAGGATCCGCATCATGCCGGGGCTGATGTGGTCCTCGCGGAGCACCCGCTGCGGCGTGGCGTGCCCGCCAAGCCGGAACAGGTGGTCCCGTTCCTCGAGGTTGAGGTGCAGGGCGCGGGCGAGCGCGGCGAGCATCTGCTCGGAGGGGATCGGCCCGCGCTGCTGCTCGATCCGGCTGTAGTAGTCGGCCGACATCCCGGCCAGCGCCGCCACCTCTTCGCGCCGCAGGCCGCCGGTGCGCCGGCGCTGCCCGCGCGGCAGGCCCACGTCCTCCGGTTGCAGCGCCTCGCGGCGAGCCCGGAGGAAATCGGCAAGCTGTGCCCGGTCCATGAATGCAGCCTCCCCTGTTCGACCTCTCAAGACTGGCCCGAAAGGGAAATCTGATGAAGGCCGGATCTATCCACGGACAACTTGTCCCTGGCTGCCGTCCGTTACGCCACCGTTACGCAGGAAGTTTTCCTACCGGTTTAGAAGAGATAATTCTGTCGGACCGTTGACGGAAAAATTCGGTACTGCCTACCGTGGCCGCATGCCCGGGTCGTTAGGCGTTCATGCGCTGGTCAGGCGCGCTCACGAGGAGCGCGTCCTGGCGATCCTGCGCGAGCGCGGCGGGCTGTCCCGGGCCCAGATCGCGGCCCGGTCCGGCCTCTCCCGGACCACCCTGTCGGAGATCACCGGCGACCTGCTGTCCCGCGGCGCGATCGTCGTGGTCAATACCGACGCGCCCCGCCGGGCCGGCAGCGGGCGCCCGGCCGAACTGCTCGCGCTCGACCCGCGCTCGGGCCAGTTCCTCGGCGTCGACCTCGGCCACACCCGGGTGCGGGTGGCCGTCGCCGACGCGGCGCACGAGATCATCGCGAGCGAGGTCAGCGCCTATCCGGCCGACAGCGGCTGGCCGGAGCGGCTCGCGGCCGGGATCGCCTTGATCGAGAGGGTCGCCCGGGAGCAGGGCATCACGCTCGCGGCGCTGCAGGGCATCGGCGTCGGTGTCGCCGGTCCCTATCCGGCCGGCGCGGCGCGCGACGACGTGCAGGCCGCCTTCCGGGACAGATTCAGCGCGCCGATCGTGGTCGACAACAACACCCGTTTCGCGGCGCTGGCCGAGGCGAGCCTCAGCGAGGCGCGCGACGTGCTCTACATCCGCCTCGCCGACGGCATCGGCGGCGGCCTGGTGGTCGGTGGCCGGCTGGTCGCCGGGGCCGGTGGGGTGGCGGGGGAGTTCGGGCACGTCAAGGCCGACCCTTCGGGCGGCCTTTGCCGCTGCGGCAAGCACGGCTGCCTGGAAACGGTGGCGGCGGTCGGTCCCGCTTTAAAAGCTGCTTGTGTACGCGACCTCGCGGAGCTCGCGGCCCGACGCGACGAATCCGTGGTGCGCGCCGCCATGGACCGGGTCGCCGACGCGGTGGGCCGGGTGCTCGCCGCCGCCGCCCTGATCCTCGACCCCGAACAGATCGTCATCGGTGGCCCATTGATCGCCGCCGCACCCGGCATCGTGGCCCGGATCGGCGCGGTGGTCGCCGCCGAACTGGTCGCGGACCGCCCCGGCCCGCCGCTCGCCCCGGCACGGCGCGGGCCGGTCGTCCGGGCCGCGCGGCTCGGCGACGACGACGGCGCGCGCGGGGCGATCGCCGCCAGCTTCCGGCAGTCTCCCCTGCTGGCCGGATACCCGAGTGGGAGTTCCTCATGACATTGGTCCAGGCGGACGCGGCAACGGCCACCTCCGACGTGCCGACCGGGCGCCGTCGTCGTGGCGTACCCAAGTGGGTCTGGAATCTCCTGTCCTTGATCCTGGGGATTGGCGTCTGGTGGGGGATCTCGCTGGGCGGCTATGACGTGCCGGACCCGCCGACGGTGGCCAAGCGCTTCGGTGAGCTGCTCGGCGACGGCACGCTCGAGAAGGACATCGTGGCCAGCCTGACCCGGGTTCTGGTCGGGTTCGTGCTCGGCACGGCGGCGGCGGTGCCGGTCGGGTTCCTGATGGGGTGGTACGCGCCGGTGCGCGGGCTGTTCGAGCCGTGGGTGCAGTTCCTGCGCACCATTCCGCCGCTGGCGATCCTGCCGCTGGCGGTGGTGCTGCTCGGCATCGGCGAGACCCCGAAGATCTGGGTGATCTTCGCGGCCGCGTTCCTGGCCTGCGTGATCGCCACCCTGCAGGGCGTGGTTAACGTGGATCCGACGCTGATCAACGCGGCCCGGGTGCTCGGCGCCAAGGACGGGACGATCTTCGTGCGGGTGGTGGTGCCGGCCTCGACGCCGTTCATCCTGGTCGGCATGCGGGTCGGGCTCGGCTCGGCGTGGGCGACGCTGGTCGCGGCGGAGCTGATCGCGGCGCAGGAGGGCCTCGGTTACCGGATGCAGGCCGCGCAGCTCTACTACGACCTCCCGACGATCTTCGTCGGCCTGATCAGCATCGGCGTTCTCGGCCTGCTGATGGACCGCGGCCTGCTCTACGCCGAGCGCCGTCTGACCTCCTGGCAGGAGCGCCGCCAATGATCTCTGTGCAGAATGTCCGGAAAGTCTTCCCGATGGGCGGCGCCGAGTTTGTCGCGTTGGGCGGTGTCGATCTCTCCGTTGCGGAGAACGAGTTCGTCACCATCGTCGGGCCCTCGGGCTGCGGCAAGACCACGCTGCTGAACATCCTGGCCGGGCTGGAGACACCCACCGGCGGCACCGCGCTCGTCGACGGCACGAAGATCAACGGACCCGGTCCCGACCGCGGGGTGATATTTCAGCAATATGCGCTTTTCCCGTGGCTGACCGTGCGGAAGAACGTCGAGTTCGGGCTCCGTACCGCCGGCGTCGGGCGGGTCGAGCGCCGTTCGCGCGCCCAGCACTTCATCGATCTGGTCGGCCTGCACGACTTCGCCGACGCGCTGCCGCGCACGCTCTCCGGCGGTATGAAGCAGCGCTGCGCCATCGCCCGCGCGTACGCCGTCAACCCGTCGATCCTGCTGATGGACGAGCCCTTCGGGGCGGTGGACGCGCTCACCCGAGTACGCCTGCAGGAACAACTGCTCCAGACGTGGAGCCAGGAGAAACGCACCGTCGTCTTCATCACCCATGACGTCGACGAGGCCGTCTTCCTCGCCAATCGGGTCGTCGTGATGGCGGCCCGGCCCGGTCGGATCGTCGAGATCGTCGACGTCGACCTGCCCTATCCCCGAAATGAAGAACTGCGGCTCAGTCCCGCCTTCACGGCGCTACGCAATCGCGTGTGGAGCGCCGTCTACCACCAGGAGCCAGTTGCATGAAGCGTCTTCTCGCGGCGGTTGCCGCCGCGTCCCTGTTGCTGTTGACCGCGTGCGGATCATCCGATGACAACTCGACCTCCGGCTCGTCGACCGTGAAGGTCAACTTCGGCTACATCGGCGACTACAACGGCAGCTCGCTGCTCGCCGTCGCCGATGACCAGAAGCTGTGGGCCAAGCACGGCCTCGAGGTGAGCACCAAGGTGTTCACCAACGGCCCGCTGCAGATCACCGCGATCAACGCCGGCGACCTCGACTTCGGCTACATCGGCCCGGGCGCGATCTGGCTGCCCCAGTCGGGCAAGGCCAAGATCGTCGCGCTGAACTCGCTCGGCAACGCCGACCGGGTCATCGCCCAGCCCGGCATCACCGACCTGGCCCAGCTCAAGGGCAAGAAGGTCGGCGTCCCCGAGGGCACCTCCGGCGACATGATCCTCACCCTGGCGCTGAAGAAGGCCGGGCTCACCAACGACGACATCCAGCGCGTGCCGATGGATGCCTCGACCATCGTCGCGGCGTTCGCGTCCGGGCAGATCGACGTGGCCGGCATCTGGTATCCGCTGCTCAACAACATCAAGCAGAAGAAGCCGGGCCTGGTCGAGCTGGCCAAGGACAGCGACTTCACCGACAACTCGTTCCCGACCGCCTTCGTGGGCGGCAACAACGTGTCGGCCGACAAGATCACCAAGGTCGTTCAGGTGCTGCGCGAGGCCATGGACTACCGGGCGGCTAACCCCGACAAGACCGTCGAGCTCGTCGCCGCCCTGCTCAAGCAGCCGGTGGACGCGGTCAAGGCGGATGCCGCCAACAGCCAGATGCTCGACTCGAAGACCCTCGACGGCTACACCGCCGATGGCACGATCAACAAGTGGCTGACCGGGCTGGGCGACTACTTCGTCGGGGCCAAGAAGATCACGTCAAATCCGGACCCCAACACTTATTACCTGGGTGACACCTTCACTGGGGCAGCTTCGAAGTGAATTTCCTCTTCCTCATGACCGACCAGCACCGGGTCGACACGCTCGGGGCGTACGGCAACACCCTGGCCCGTACGCCCCATCTGGACCGGCTCGCCGCGAGCGGGACCCGGTTCGACCGGTGGTACACCCCGACCGCCATCTGCACGCCGGCCCGGGCCAGCCTGCTCACCGGGCAGGCGCCGTTCCGGCACAAGGTGCTCGCCAACCACGAGCGGAACGTGGGCTACCTGGAGGACCTGCCGGACGGCACGTTCACGTTCCCGGTCGCGCTGCGCGACCGGGGCTACAACGTGGGGCTGATCGGCAAGTGGCACGCCGGGACGGTCAAGACGCCGGCCGACTACGGGTTCGACGGGCCGCACCTGCCGGGCTGGCACAACCCGGTCGATCATGAGGACTACCTGGCCTACCTGAAGGAGCACGACCTCCCGCCGTACGAGATCCATGACCGGGTCCGGGGGACGCTGCCCAACGGTGGGCCGGGGAATCTGCTGGCGGCGCGGCTGAAGCAGCCGGTGGAGGCGACGTTCGAGTACTACATGGCGACCCGGACGATCTCCCTGCTCGAGAAATACGCGGCGTCGCCGGAGAAGAAGCCGTTCTTCCTGGCCACCCACTTCTTCGGGCCGCATCTGCCGTACATCGTGCCGGACGAGTACTTCGACATGTTCGACCCGGCGGACGTCGAGCTGCCCAAGTCGATCGCGGAGACGTTCGAGGGCAAGCCGCCGGTGCAGGCCAACTACAGCGCGCACTGGACTTTCGACACGATGCCGATCGAGGTCACCCGCAAGCTGATCGCGGTCTACTGGGGCTACGTGACCCTGATCGATGAACAGATCGGGCGAATCCTCGAGGCGATGTCATCACTGGGCCTCGACGATCAGACCTCGGTGTTCTTCACCTGCGATCACGGTGAGTTCACCGGGTCGCATCGGCTGCACGACAAGGGCCCGGCGATGTATGAGGACATCTATCGGACTCCCGGAATTGTCCGGATTCCCGGCGGCCACCCGCAGGAGCGGCAGGAGTTCGTGAGCCTGCTCGACTGCACCGCGACGATTCTGGATCTTGCCGGACTGTCGACCGACGAAGCGGTCGATTCGCGCAGCCTCCTGCCGCTGCTCCGCGGGGAGACGCCCGAGTGGCAGCCGGACATTCTCGGCGAGTTCCACGGACATCACTTTCCCTATCCGCAGCGGATGCTCCGGGAGGACCGCTACAAACTGGTCGTCAACCCGGACTCGACCAACGAGCTGTACGACCTGGTCAACGACCCGGACGAGCTGCTCAACATCTATCGCCACCCGGAGATGGAGCCGGTTCGCAGCCGGATGATGCGTCGGCTCTACACCCTGCTCAAGGAGCGCGACGACCGCTTCTATCACTGGATGACCTCGATGTACGACATCGGCGAGGTCGACCACGACCCGACGCAGAGCGGGTTGGACGAGGCCTCGTACCAATGAGCACCCGGCCGAACATCGTGATGATCCTGACCGACGACCACGCCGCACACGCGATCTCGGCGTACGGCTCGGTGGTCAACACGACGCCGCGGATCGACGAGATCGCCGCGGCCGGCCGGCGCTTCGACAACTGCTTCGCCACCAACTCGCTGTGCTCGCCGTCCCGGGCCAGCATCCTGACCGGCACCTACAGCCACGTCAACGGGGTGACCACGCTGGTCACCCCGATTGACGCATCGCAGCCGACCTTCGTGAGCGCGCTGAAGGAGGCCGGCTACCGCACCGCCATGATCGGCAAGTGGCACATGGGCGACGGCGCCGGCCACGATCCACAGCATTTCGACTACTGGGACGTGCTGATCGAGCAGGGCGAATACGTCGACCCAACATTTCTGGACAAGTCCGGTTTGCGGACGGAGCCGGGCTACGCCACCGACATCATCACCGACCTTGCCTTGAACTGGATCTCCACGCTCGACGACGGCCCGTACTGCGCGCTGATCTACCACAAGGCCCCGCACCGGCCGTGGGTCCCGTCGCCCGCTTACCAAGACCGTTTCACGGAGCCGATCCCGCTCCCATCCACCTTCCACGACGACTACGAAACCCGTTCCTCCTCGGCCCGCCGCGCCGCCATGCGCATCGCCGAACACCTGACTCTCGAGGACCTGAAAACCGCGCCGCCGACCGGTCTGTCCTACGAGGAGGAGGCGCTCTGGAAATACCAGCGCTTCATGGAGGACTACCTGCGCTGCGTCGCCTCGGTCGACGACAACGTCGGCCGGGTCACCGACTTCCTCCGGGAACGCGGCGAATTCAACGACACCCTTCTCCTGTACGCGTCGGACCAGGGATTCTTCCTCGGCGACCACGGCTGGTTCGACAAGCGCTTCATGTACGAGGAATCGCTCCGGATGCCGCTGGTCCTGTCGTATCCGAGCCGGGTCGCGCCCGGCGAGCCGATCGCCGAGATGGTCACCAATGTGGACTGGGCGCAAACGATCCTGGAGGCGGCCGGCGTCGAAGCGCACCCGCGCATGCAGGGCCGCAGCTTCTGGGACCTGTTGCAGGACGGCCTTTCCGCGCGGAGAGACGGCATCTACTACCGCTACTGGGAGCACGACGACGTCTTCCACAAGGCGCCGGCCCATTACGGTTACCGCACCGCGCGCTACAAGCTGATCTATTTCTACAACGACGGCATGGGGATTCCCGGCTGTGGCTGGGGCACCTATCCGCCTGAGTGGGAGCTCTACGACCTGGAGACGGATCCGGCCGAGCTCCACAACGTCTACGACGACCCTTCCTACCTCGGCCGGCGCGAAGAGCTGAAGGTCGCGATGTGGCGTGAGCAGGCACGACTCGGCGACAAGCCGCATCCGAGCCAACCTAGGCCGGTGGGCGCATGAGGGAATGCTGCAGCCCGTCGTCCGGCCGGCCGAACAGGGCGGCTCTCAAGATCGAGCAGCGGGGAAAGCATCGCGTTGCCCAGGCTCGGATTCCCGGCCAGACCTTCGCGATGGGTGACGCGCACGGTGACGGCGCCCGCCCGGACGGCGAGTCGCCCGTCCACGACGTACACCTCAATAGTTTTGACATTGATGTCAGCACCGTGACCGTCGCCGATTTCCGGGCCTTCGTGGCCGGCACCGGATATCGCACCGAGGCCGAGGCGTTCGGCTGGTCCGCGGTTTTCCACCTGGCCGTCGCCGACGAGCGGCAGATCGTCGGGCAGATGGCCGGAACGCCCTGGTGGCTAGGTGTTTCCGGGGCCGACTGGCAGCATCCCGGCGGCCCGGGATCGGAAGCGCCCGACGACCACCCGGCCGTGCACGTGAGCTGGAACGACGCGGTCGCCTACTGCCAGTGGGCCGGCCGTCGACTGCCGACCGAGGCGGAATGGGAATGCGCCGCCCGCGGTGGGCTGCCGTCGCTCCGTTACCCCTGGGGCGACGAACTGCCGGCGGAATGGGCCTGCAACATCTGGCAGGGCACGTTTCCGACCGAGAACACGATGGACGACGGCTGGCTCACCACCGCGCCGGCTCGTTCGTTCGCACCCAACGACTACGGCCTCTACCAGCCGATCGGCAACGTCTGGGAATGGTGCGCGGACTGGTTCTCGCCCACCTATTACGCGACGTCGCCGCTCGACGATCCGCCGGGCCCGGGCACCGGCGCCGCTCGCGTGATTCGCGGCGGTTCCTATCTCTGTCACGACTCGTATTGCAACCGCTATCGCAATGCCGCCCGATCGTCGAACACTCCCGATTCGTCGACGGGCAACACCGGTTTCCGCACCGTTCGGTAAAAATTCGGTAAGAAGGAGCGCCACGGATGGCACGCTCACTCTGGGCATTTATCCTGCTTTTTACTAGTTTCCTGGCCTGTCCGGCGCAGGCGTCGGCCGCCACCTACACCAACCCGGTCAGCGCCGGCACCGTCGACACCTTCCCCGATCCGGCGATGATCAAGGCCAAGGACGGGAAGTGGTACGCCTACGGCACCACGAACCCGATCTTCAACAGCAAGGGCGAGACCGGCGAGCACATCCTGCCGACGATCGCCTCGACCGACCTGGTGCACTGGACCTATGTGGGCGACGTCTTCGCGCTGACCGCCAAGCCGTCGTGGTGGCCGGCCGCGACCCGCCCGTGGGCGCCGGATGTGCGCTTCTACAACAACCTCTACCACCTGACGTACGCCCTCAGCGTCGGCGGCATCGGCCTGGTGACCAGCCCGAACCCGGCCGGCCCGTGGACCGACCGCGGGATGATCGTGCCAGCCTCCAGCGGCTGCCCGAGCGGCACCATCGACCAGGCGATGTTCACCGACACCGACGGCTCGTACTACCTCTATTGGGGCAGCTACGACACGATCTGCGTGGCCCGGATGAACGCCGACGGCACGGCGATTTCCGGGGCGGTCACCCAGATCGGCCACGGCCGGCGGATGGAGGGCGGCTTCGTCGTCCACCGCGACGGCTTCTACTACCTGTTCTATTCCGACGGCGGCTGCTGCGACGGCGCGTTCAGCGGCTACACCGTCAAGGTCGGCCGGGCCACCTCGCCGCTCGGGCCGTTCACCTCACCGACCGGCGTCGCCCTCACCGACCTGACCAGCAAGGACGGTGTCGTTCTCGCCGCCACCGGCAACGGCTGGGTCGGGCCCGGTCACAACGCGATCGCCACCGATCTGGCCGGTCAGGACTGGCTGGTCTACCACGCGATCCCGCAGTCCACCCCGGACTTCCCGCCGGTCACCGGGGCGAACGGGGCGACGCTCAACCTCACCCGGCGCCCGCTGATGATCGACCGCCTGGATTGGATCAACGGCTGGCCGGTGGTGCGGGCCGGCGCGGGCCCGTCGTCGTCGGCCGTGGCTGCGCCTCTGACCACATGGACGGTAGGCAGCACTTTCGACACGGATACGGCCGGCTTTACTGGTGGATTCACGTGGTCGTCCGGGGCGCTGACGTCGTCGGCCGCGGCCGTTTCCGGCAGTGCATCCGCCATATCAGGAAATGTTCGAATCGAGGGCGACGTGCGGGGCACCGCGGCCGGCATCGGCTACGGCACCCTCACGGCCTGGCTCGACAGCGCCACGAAACGCCTGGTCGTCGACGGCCCGGTCAACGGCGCGGCAGTGCTGCCGGCCAATTTCAACTACCAGTCCTGGCACACCCTCGTCCTGCAGCGGCGCGGCACCGCCCTCACCGTCTCGGTCAGTGCGGACCGCCTGCTCGAGGACACCGGGACGGTCTCGCTGACGCTGCCGGCGTCCTTCACCGGCGGCAAGATCGCGGCGGTCTCCCGCTCCGGCGCGGCCGAAGTGGACAATCTGGGCGCGGTCCCGCTCTACACGCCGGTCACCCAGCGGGTCGCCGATCCTGCGGTTGGTGCGCTGCTCCCGGCGTACTCCGATGAATTCAATGGTTCTTCGCCGGGAACCGGCTGGAGCTGGGTGCGCCCGGATGACACCGCCACGGTGGCCGGCGGCTCTCTCGTGCGCCCCACCCAGGCGGGCGACCTCGCCCTCGCGAGCAACTCGGCGGGGGTCCTGCTGCGCGACGCGCCGGCGGGTTCGTTCGTGGCCGAAACCAAGGTCCAATTCGATGGTGTACGGAGTAATCAGCAGGCCGGCCTGGTCCTCTACGACAACGACGACCGTTTCCTGAAGCTCGCCCACTCGGTGCTGCCGCTCTCCGGGTTCGCCGGCACGTTCCTCCAGCAGACCGAGTTCACCAAGGAGGACACCCGCGCCTCCACCGGCGCGCTCTTCTCCGGCCCGTCGTTCGGCGGCCCGGCCCCGTCGACGATGTGGCTGCGTTTGCGCTACGCGAACGGCGTGGCCCGGATGGCAACCAGCCGCGACGGCGTCACCTGGGACTGGTCCGGCAACGCCTGGACGCTGTCCCGCCCGGCCGCCCTGAAGATCGGCGTGGTCGCGATGGGCGGCACCGGAGCAACCGCCCGCTTCGACTACGTGCGGGTCTACGCCGCGAGCTGATGCGGTGGGGCGGCCGGCTACGGTCGGCCGCCCCACTACTCGCCGGTGTGCTGGGCCGCCTGGCGCAGGTCGAGGTCCTCGATCGCCTCGCGGGCGATGTCCTCGGTCAGCCGGTGCTCCGCGACCGCCTTGCCCAGCGCGGCTCGCTGCACGTCGTAGTGGACGTCGATGTCGGTGGTGTGGCTGGTGTCTGCCGTCATGACGATCTCCCGCGCCTGCTTGCGGAACTGCTCCGTCTCGGCCTGCTCCTCGGTCAGATCGAATTTCAGCTTCCGGGCCAGCCAGCCGATCGTGGTGCCCTGGATCAGCAGCGTCCCCAGCGTGACGATCAGGGCGATCGCCTGGATCGCGTCCCGGCCGGGGAAGGCCTTGGTGCCGTGCTCGATGGTCTGCGGGACGGCCGCGGCCGCCGCCAGGGTGAGGATGCCGCGCATGCCGGTCCAGCCGACCAGCAGCGTCTCTTTCCTGGTGGGCGGATCGAGTGGCTTGCCGCCCCGGCGGCTCCGCCGCTCCTCGAGCCGCTGCACCCGCTGGCGGAAGTAGACGTCCTGCTCCACACGGCGCTTGACGCGCGCATCCTTGCGCCGCCACTGGCCGAACAGCACCCAGACGCCGAGCAGCCGGAACAGGATCGCGACGACCAGCAGCACCCCGGCCGCCACCAGCGTGCGGACCAGGCCCGGGTCGTCCGATTCGGCAAGATCCTCGAGAACGAACTTCAACTGCAGGCCGATGTACGCGAAGACGAACGTCTCCAACAGGAAGTCCACCACCGGCCAGAGCGACTCCTCCTGGAGCCGGGTGCGGTATCCGCCCGGATATTGATGCTTCGGATCCAGCGCCAGGTTGAGGCTCACCGAGAACGCGGCCGCCACCACCGCGAGGATGCCCGACGCATGCGCCTCCTCGGCCAGCAGGAACGCGGTGAACGGCAGCAGCAGGACCAGCGTCGTCTCCAGCGTCGGGTTGCCGAGTCGCTTGCGGAGCCACAGCGTGGGCAAGGACAGCGCCGCCCCGATCACCAGGCCGACCCCGGCGTTGCGCACCAGATCGAGAGCGCCCGACCCGAACGAGGCGTGCTCGCCGTTGGCGGCGCCCAGCGCGATGGCGAACAGCGTCAGCGCCGTCGCGTCGTTGACCAGGCTCTCCCCGGTGAGGATCGAGGTGACCCGTTTCGGCAGGCCGATCTCGTCACCGTGCGAGACCGAGGTGATCGTGTCCGGCGGCGCGAGCACCGCGCCGAGCAGGAACGCGGCGGCCCCGCCGATCGTCGGCAGCAGCCACGTCGCGACCAGGCCGAGCACCCCCGCGGTGAACAGCACCAGCATCAGGCCGAGCGTGATGATCGCGTTCATGTTCGCGCCGAACGAGGAGAACGACGCGTTGCGGGTGGCCGAGTAGAGCAGCGGCGGCACCACGATCGCGAGGATCATCTCGCTGTCCAGCTCGAGCCGGGGCCCGCCAGGGATGAACGACGCCGCGGCGGCCAGCACCACGATGATCCATCCGGGTTCGATGTTGCGCTTGCGGGCGACCGCCGAGACGGCGATCCCGGCACCGATGATGAGCAGAAGCTGGACGCCGTTCACTTGATCAGGCTAGTGAATCGCCGCCCGTTTGATGAGCCACGAGGCGGTATGCTTCCGGGCGGGCCGTGACTGGCGCGTTCGGATGGGGAACCATCGGGGAGCGGCCCCGTCGCCTGACGACCTGCCGTGCGCCTGGGCCTCTGCATCGTGATAGGGAGGTCCTATGCCTGAGTTGTCTGCTGAGTCCGTCGCCTTCCGCTCCGCGCTCGAGGTGGTGCGCTCCGTCGAGCCCCGCATCGCCGACGCGATCGCCAAGGAGCTGCGCGACCAGCGCGAATCGCTGAAACTGATCGCCAGTGAAAACTACGCCTCGCCGGCCGTGCTGCTGGCGATGGGCAACTGGCTCTCCGACAAATACGCCGAAGGCACCATCGGGCGCCGCTTCTACGCCGGTTGCCAGAACGTCGACACCGTCGAGTCGATCGCCGTCGAGCACGCGAAAGCCCTGTTCAACGCGCCATACGCGTACGTGCAGCCGCACTCCGGCATCGACGCCAACCTGGTCGCCTACTGGGCCATCCTGGCCGACCGCGTCGAGGTTCCGGCTCTCAAGAAGTTTGAGAAGCGCCAGATCAACGACCTGAACGACGCTGAGTGGGCCGAGCTGCGGCAGGCCTTCGGCAACCAGCGCATGCTCGGCATGAGCCTGGACGCCGGCGGCCACCTGACCCACGGTTTCCGGCCGAACATTTCCGGCAAGATGTTCGACCAGCGGTCCTACGGCGTCGACCGGACGACCGGCCAGATCGACTACGCCGCTCTTCGGGAGACCGCCCGCGAGTTCCAGCCGCTGATCATCGTGGGTGGCTACTCGGCCTACCCCCGCAAGGTGAACTTCGCCAAGATGCGCGAGATCGCCGACGAGGTCGGCGCCACCTTCATGGTCGACATGGCGCACTTCGCCGGCCTGGTCGCGGGCAAGGTCTTCACCGGCGACTTCAACCCGATCGAGCATGCCCACATCGTCACCACCACCACCCACAAGAGCCTGCGCGGCCCCCGTGGCGGCGCCGTGTTCGCCCAGCCTGAGCTGGCCGACCAGGTCGACCGCGGCTGCCCGATGGTGCTCGGCGGCCCGCTGTCGCACGTGATGGCGGCCAAGGCCATCGCCTTCGCCGAGGCCCGCGACCCGTCGTTCGCTTCCTATGCCCAGCAGATCGTCACGAACAGCCAGGCCCTGGCCGAGGGCCTGAGCAAGCGCGGCGTCCAACTGGTCAGCGGCGGCACCGACAACCACCTGGTGCTGCTCGACGTGCACCCGTTCGGCCTGACCGGCCGCCAGGCCGAGCAGGCCCTGCTCGACTCGGGCGTGGTCACCAACCGCAACGCGATCCCGCAGGACCCGAACGGCGCCTGGTACACCTCCGGCATCCGCATCGGCACCCCCGCACTGACGTCGCGCGGCCTGGGCACCGCCGAGATGGACCAGATCGCCGACCTGATCCACACGGTCCTGACCAGCACGACCCCGGCCGAGGGCTCAAAGGCGAAGTACAACCTCGACCCGGCCGTCGCCGACCGAGTGAGCAAGCAGGCCACCGAACTGCTGGCCCCGTTCCCGCTCTACCCCAGCGTCGACCTGGGCTGATTCCTTCTTCGCACGCCCCGGGGACACCATCGTCCCCGGGGCATTTTTTCTTCAAGATCAAGATGTCGTAGCCGGGTGGTGTGTGACGGATCGTCGCTCCCGCCGGGACCCGGCCGGGCCGAGCTGGCCGCCGGCGCGTCCAAACCACTCACCCCACCCGGGCGACCTGCGTAAATGGTTGCGCTCACCCCACCATTACGGAGTGTCCAGGAATCCGGAGCCCGTGATCAGGAAGTAGGCGGCGAGCCCGAACGCCACGAAGAACAGGCCCACGACGATCCCGCCACCGGTGCGGTTTCCCGGAGCGGTGACGCACTGGGGATCGTCCGGGTCGTAAAGCACGTCGGTCAGATGTGATCGATGGCTGGGGCGTCGTCGAGCACGGTCTGGATCTCGCGGCCGTCGGTGGTTCGGAACCGCACCACCGGCAGGAAAAGCACCCGGCTCTCGCTCCGCGACACCTGCTGGTTGTCGGAGACGACTGCGGTGCCGCTCTGACCGCTCAGCGCCAGGTGCCGGGTTCGCCGCCACCGGCGGATGCCCGCGACGATCGCGACGAGCCCGACGAGAACCGGAATCCCGACCACCATGCCGGAAACGGCAAACTCGAGCAGCCCCGGCTCATCGATCATGCCCGAAGCGTAGATCCGCCCGGCAAGGCATATGTCCGCCTTTCGCCGCCCGCGCCACACCGGTTTCCTTGATGTCGGGGTCTCCCGGCGCGAACGAGGGCCCGGTATAAGGAAATTGGTGCAGGTCCCGGCATGCTGGCGGCCGGGCCGGACCCGAACGGTGTGCTGCTGCCATCGGAGATCGCCGATAGCATGCCGCCATGAAGCGTTGGGGTCTGTTCCTGCTCGGCGCCGGCATCGGCGTGCTCGTCGGTGTCGGGGTCGGTGATCCGGCGACGCTGCCCGCGCTGGTCGCCGTCGTCCTGGGGCTGGTCCTCCTCGCCCTCAACCGCCGCTCCACCACACGCGAACTCGTCGGCGACGCCCTGGCCGCCAGCACCACGTCCGGCGATGGCAAGACGGTGCCGAAAGCCACGGCCGACCGGCCCAATTTCCAGGCTCTCGGCCCACGGGTCGAGCAGATCTTGAAGCTGGCCGAGGAACAGGCCGCCGACCGGATCGCCGAGGCGGAAGCGACCGCAGCCCAGATCGTGGGCCAGGCCCGAACCGAAGCCGGCCGCTACAAACCCGAGTGAACCGCCCCGGCCCTTCCGGCGATCGATCTACGTTCGGCCGGATGCTGAAGGCTAGGACATGCCGGCGGTCGGCCCACCGCCGATATTCCGGAAGTCGGGGCCGTTGTTGTCCCCCGGCGGCGGGGGCGGAATCTTCCGAGTACGGCGGGCCGTCACGCCGGCGCCCACGCCCGCCGCGACCAGAATGCCGATAAAGAGCAACGTCGCCATAACGCGATTGTGCGACCGGCGCGCCACCTCCGCAGCCACAAGATCAGCAGGCTGGCAGCTCAGCGGCGCGCGGGCTCAGCGAGGTGGCAGGTTGTGGACGGTCACGTCGGTGAGGGTGGCTTTGGTGATCTGGGCGGTCATGAACGTGGCGAACGGCTGGCGGCGGCGGTCGGTCGGCGAGCCGGGGTTGAGCAGGCGTAGGCCCGTTGTGGCGGTGGTGTCCCACGGGATGTGGGAGTGGCCGAAGACCAGCAGGTCGGTGTCGGGGAATTGGGCCGCGCAGCGCTCGGTGCGGCCGGTCGACTGGCCGGTCTCGTGGATCACCGTTAGTCGCACGCCGGCCAGTTCGGCGACCGCGATCTCGGGCAGGCGGGCGCGCAGGGCCGGGCCGTCGTTGTTGCCGAAGCAGGCGATCAGGCGTTTCGCGCGTGCCTCGAGCGCGTCGAGCGCGGCGACATCGACCCAGTCGCCGGCGTGGATGACCACGTCGGCGGCGTCGATCGCGGCCCACAGTGCGGCGGGGAGATCGCGGGCCCGCTTCGGGAGATGGGTGTCGCTGGTAAGGACAAGGCGCACGGCTCCCACGATAGGAGCCCTGCGAGGTTGGGTTTTGCCGGCGCAGCCGGTGGGGTGAGGGCGCGGCTGGGCCGGGGGCCGGGGACGGCTGGGAGGGTGCGCCTGGCGTTTCCCTGGAAGTGGGACTTGTCGGAAAATCCCGTATATCTAGGGTTTGATCTTGCGGGGCTGGGGAAGCGCTTCCCGGAACTGGATCGCGCAGAATGCCGGAATCGGTGGGCGATGGTGCTTTTGCTGATCAGCGCCGGAACCGGTTCCGGGGTCTTGGTTATCGGGGTTCGGCAAAGACGTCCATGACAACGAAAGGGAATTTGTGTCATGGCTCTGAGCTGGGAGTCTGCCCGAAAGGGCAAGAGTCGGAGGGGCCCCGTTGGCGCATGGTTGTGACATCCGCAAGCACGCCTCTGTTATCGATCGGTTCCGGAACTGTGTCCAGCTCTGGACAGGGCGTCGGAGGGCTACCTAGCTTCAGTGGCGGGGGAGCGCTCTCCCCGTTCGTGTGGAGAGTTCCGCCTCCCCAGGGTGCAAGCAGTCCCCCTTGCAAGTCCCCGCCCTAGGAGAAGCAATGACCATCCCCGCAAGCTCCGCACCCCTGCGGAGACGCTCCCCCTGGCGCCTCGGTGCGATCGGTGGCCTCGTCGCCGCCGTCGTCGCCGGGTACGCCGCGATCACCATGGTTGGCGCCAGTGCCGCGGAAACCCTGCTCTCGCAGGGCAAACCGGCCACCGCGTCGTCGACCGAGGCGGCCGGCGCCTACCTTGCGTCCGAGGCCGTCGACGGCAACACCGGCACCCGCTGGGGTTCGGCGTTCTCCGACCCGCAGTGGCTGCAGGTCGACCTCGGCAGCTCGCAGTCGATCACCCGGGTCGAGTTGAACTGGGAGACCGCGGCGGCCAAGGCGTTTCAGATCCAGGTGTCGGACAACGCGTCGACCTGGACCTCGATCTATTCGACCACCACGTCGACCGGTGGGAACCAGTCGCTGACGGTGAGCGGCACCGGGCGCTATGTCCGGATGTACGGCACCCAGCGCACCACCGGCTACGGCTATTCGCTCTGGGAGTTCAAGGTTTACGGCGGCGGCACGACCACACCGACCACGCCTCCGACGACGCCGCCCACCACCGGGCCGACCGTCCCGGGTGGTGGCTCGCTGGGCGCCAACGTGATCGTTTTCGACCCTTCGCAGTCGACCGCGACGATCCAGGCGCAGGCCGACACGATCTTCAAGCAGCAGGAGTCGAACCAGTTCGGCACCCAGCGGTACGTGCTGGCGTTCAAGCCGGGCACCTACAACGGCCTGAACATCCAGGTCGGCTTCTACACCTCGGTCGTCGGGCTCGGGCAGAACCCGCAGGACACCCGGATCAACGGTGACATCACCGTCGACGCCGGCTGGATGGCCGGAAACGCCACCCAGAACTTCTGGCGGTCGGTGGAGAACCTGTCGCTCTACCCGGTTTCCGGCGACGACCGGTGGGCCGTCTCGCAGGCCGCTCCGTTCCGGCGGATGGACATCCACGGCGGCGTGAACCTGGCGCCGAACGGCTACGGCTGGGCGTCCGGCGGCTACATCGCCGACTCGCGGATCAGCGGGGTCGAGGGTCAGTACTCGCAGCAGCAGTGGTTCACCCGGAACAGCCAGATCGGGTCGAACTCGAACGCCGTGTGGAACCAGGTGTTCGTGGGTGTGCAGGGCGCTCCGGCGACCAGCTTCCCGAACCCTCCCTACACGACGATCGCGTCGACGCCAGTGATCCGGGAGAAGCCCTACCTGTACCAGGCCGGCGGGGCATACGCGGTTTTCGTGCCTAACCTGTCAACCAATTCGTCCGGCGTGAGCTGGGCGAACGGCAACACGCCCGGCACGTCGATCCCGCTGACCCAGTTCTATGTGGCCAAGCCGGGCGATAGCGCCGCGACGATCAACCAGGCTCTCGCGCAGGGCCTCAACCTGATCTTCCAGCCGGGCGTCTACCACGTGAACCAGACGATCAACGTGACCCGGGCGAACACCGTGGTGCTCGGCCTCGGCTACGCGACGATCATCCCCGATGGTGGCGTCACCCCGATGCAGGTGGCCGACGTGGACGGCGTGAAGATCGCCGGCATCCTCTTCGACGCGGGCACCACCAACTCGGCGAACCTGCTGGTCATCGGGCCGTCCGGTTCATCCGCGTCGCACGCTTCCAACCCGACCACCGTTCAGGACGTCTTCTTCCGGATCGGTGGCTACATCGCCGGCAAGGCCACCAACAGCCTGCTGGTGAACAGCAGCAACACGATCATCGACCACATCTGGGCGTGGCGGGCCGACCACGGCAACGCCGGCACGTACGGCTGGACGGTCAACACCGCGGACAGCGGCCTGATCGTGAACGGGCAGAACGTCACCGCGTACGGCCTGTTCGTCGAGCACTACCAGAAGAACGAGGTGCTCTGGAACGGCAACGGCGGCCGCACCTACTTCCTGCAGAACGAGCAGCCGTACGACCCGCCGTCCAACGCCGTGTGGCGTACCGACGGCACCGGTTACCCGGCGTACAAGGTGGCCGACAGCGTCACCAGCCACGAGGCGTGGGGCATGGGCAGCTACGCGTTCTTCCAGAACAACCCGGCCGTGCACTCGGCGAACGGGTTCCAGGCGCCGGCCAACGGCGGGGTGAAGCTGCACAACATCTTCACCATCTCGCTGGCCTCGGGCACGATCGACCACGTCGTCAACGGGATCGGCGACGCGGCCACAGCGGATGCGGTCGTCCCCCGCACCGTGACGAATTTCCCCTAGGGAATCTCACCGCTGCCGCGCGGGATCAGGGTCGTCGGGATCCTGATCTCGCGTGGCGGTCCGTCGAAGCCGTCGATGCGCTCGAACAGCGCGTCGACGGCTGATCAGGCTGCGGGCCGCGAAGATCGCCCGCGTGTGCCCGTGCGAAACGAGGTGGCGGATCGCGCTCGCGGCCCCCGCCACGTTCGTCGACACGACCGCGTCGGCATCGTCCGCGGCGCGATCCACGAACACCGCCGGCAGCCGTTTCGGGCGGTATCCATCGGTGATCAGCCCGTCGAAGGCCTCGTCCTCGCCGCCGTCACGCACCTGGAAGCCGAGCTTGCGGCCCTGATCCTCGACGACCCGATGCAGGGCAGCATCTTCCAGCAACACCGCGATGGTCCTGCCCATGTCCAGACCTCCATCGACGCCGCATCACCGAGCGCTACGTAATCGAAACACATCGTTGACATGTTGTGAACACGGTCGTCTACTTGCCTGGCAGCGATGATGCTCAATCGATTTGGAGGAGGCATGCGCGATCCCACCAAATCCAGGACCGTCGCGACGTGCTGCGTGCTGATGTTGGCACTCGGCACGACCGCGGCCTGCAACCGCGCTTCCGGCGAGGACGTGGTCGGGCTAATCACCAAGACCGACACGAACCCCTTCTTCGTGCAGATGCGGAAAGGCGCCCAGGGCGCGGCGAAAGCCCAGGGTGTCGAATTGCAGAGCTTCGCCGGCAAGCAGGACGGCGACAACGAGGCCCAGGTGCTGGCGATCGAGAACCTGATGTCGTTCGGCGCCAAGGGCTTCCTGATCACCCCGAACGACTCGAAGGCGATCGTCCCCTCCCTCGACCGGGCGCACGAGCAGAAGATGCTGGTGATCGCCCTGGACACCCCGGTCGACCCGCCCAACGCCGCCGACGCCACCTTCGCCACCGACAACTACCAGGCCGGCAAGCTGATCGGGCAGTGGGCCAAGGCGAAGTTCGAAAAGGACGGCAAGCAGGCGAAGATCGCGATGCTGGATCTCAACGCCAACCAGGTCTCCGTGGACGTCAAGCGGGACCAGGGCTTCCTCGACGGCTTCGGCATCCAGGTCGGCGACCCCAACAAGATCGGCGACGAGAACGACCCGCGGATCGCCGGGCACGACGTCACCGAGGGCGCCGAGGACGGCGGCCGGACCGCGATGGAAAACCTGCTCCAGAAAGATCCGTCGATCAACCTGATCTACACGATCAACGAGCCCGCGGCGGCCGGGGCCTACCAGGCCCTGAAATCCGCCGGGAAGGACAAGGACGCGGTCATCGTCTCGATCGACGGCGGCTGCCCGGGCGTCGACAACGTGTCCAAGGGGATCATCGGGGCCACTTCGATGCAGTTCCCGCTCAAGATGGCGCAGATGGGAGTCGACGCCATCGCGGCGTTCGCCAAGGACGGCACCAAGCCGCAGGTGACGCCGGGCAAGGACTTCTACGACACCGGTACCCAACTGATCACTGACGATCCGCAGGCCGGCGTGGAGGCGAAAGACTCCGCGTGGGGCAAGCAGAACTGTTGGGGTTGAGAATGGCGACAACCGCCTCTGCTGACTTCGATGTGCGCCGGAACGAGTCGCTCGGCCTGCGCCTGCAACATGTCCTGCACTCCAACCCGGTCTTCGGACCCCTGGCCGTGCTGATCGTCGCGATCATCGCGTTCTCGATCGTCAACGGCCGGTTCCTGACCGCGACCAACCTCTCCCTCGTCCTTCAACAGGTCACGGTCATCGCCGTACTCGCTCTCGGGCAGACGTTGATCATCCTGACCGCCGGCATCGACCTGTCCACCGGCGCCATCGCCGTCTTCTCCTCGATCCTGATGGCGACGTTCTGCACCAAGGGCGGGATGCCCGGGATCATCGCGCTGGTGCTCGGGCTCGCCTTCGGCACCGCGATGGGCGCGCTCAACGGCTTCCTCGTCACCCGGATCAAACTGCCCCCGTTCATCGTCACCCTGGGCACGCTGACCATCTTCTTCTCGCTCAACTCGGTGGTCAGCAACAGCGAGACGGTGCGCGGCACCGACATGCCCGGACTGATGACCTGGACCGGCAACTCGATCCCGATCGGGAGCTTCCGGCTCACCTACGGCTCGATCATCATGCTGCTGCTGTTCGCGTACTTCTTCTACGCGCTCTCCCGCACGGCCTGGGGCAAGCATGTGTACGCCACCGGCGACGACGTCGAGTCCGCGCGGCTCGCCGGCATCCAGACCAACCGGGTGCTGTTCTCCGTCTACACCGTGGCCGGCCTGCTCTACGCGGTCGGCGGCTGGATCCTCATCGGCCGCCTCGCCTCGGCCAGCCCGAACGTCGGCGTCGAATACAACCTCGACTCGATCACCGCCGTCGTGCTCGGCGGCACCAGCCTCTTCGGCGGCCGGGGCAGCGTCATCGGCACGCTGATCGGCGCGCTCATCGTCGGCGTTTTCCGCAACGGTCTGCAGCTGGGCGGGGTCGAGGTGGTCTGGCAGGGCTTCGCGATCGGCCTGCTCGTGCTGGTCGCAGTGTCTCTCGACCAGTGGATCAGGAAGGTGAAAACGTGACTACGCCAGTCTTGGAGGCCCGTGGCCTCACGAAACGCTACGGCCGGGTGGTCGCGATCGACGGCAGCGACCTCGAGCTCTACCCCGGCGAGATCCTCGCGGTGATCGGCGACAACGGCGCCGGCAAGTCCAGCCTGATCAAGGCCCTTTCCGGCGCCCTGATCCCGGACAGCGGCGAGATTCTCCTCGACGGCCAACCCGTCCATTTCCGTACGCCGATGGACGCGCGCGCCGCCGGCATCGAAACCGTCTATCAGACCCTGGCCGTGGCGCCCGGCCTGGACATCGCCGACAACCTGTTCCTCGGCCGCGAGGAACGCAAGCCCGGCGTGCTCGGCTCGGTGTTCCGGATGCTCGACCGCGGCCACATGCGCTCCGAGGCGAAACGGCACATGAGCGAGCTCGGCGTGGCCACCCTGCAGAACATCGGCCAGGCGGTCGAGTCGCTCTCCGGCGGCCAGCGCCAGGCGGTGGCGGTGGCCCGGTCGGCGGCGTTCGGCAGCAAGGTGGTGATCCTCGACGAGCCCACCGCGGCACTGGGCGTCAAGGAGGGCAACCGCGTGCTGCAGCTGATCCGCGACGTCCGCGACCGCGGCCTGCCGGTAATCCTGATCAGCCACAACATGCCGCACGTCTTCGAGGTGGCCGACCGCATCCACATCCAGCGCCTGGGCCGCCGGGCCACGGTGATCACCCCGAAGTCCCACTCGATGTCCGAGGCCGTAGCGATCATGACCGGCGCGGCCGAGCCCCCACCCCAGGCCGCCTGACGCGCGAAGGCCCCGAGATCCTCGGGGCCTTCGTTGCTACTTCTTCTTTTTGCCCTTCTTTCCGCCCTCGGCGGCGAAAAGTTCGGCCAGCATCTGTTCGTCACGTTCGTCGGCCATCTGCTGGGCCGTCTTCTGTTCGGGGATCAGCACCTTCCAGAAGACGAGGGCCAGGATGGCCATCCACGCCCACCACGGAATGCCTGACTCCGGGCCGAACAGATTGCTGGTCACGGTATAGGCCTTGTCCAGTACCTGGTCCATCGGTCGCTCCTCGTTGTCAGGGACGGCCGCAAGAATCGGACGGCAGGCTCGGCGGCTTAGGGTTTAGGCGCCCCAACCCGCCTGGTTGCCGCCCACCCGGTCGGCGATGATTTTCTCGTCGTAGCCGCTGCGCTTGTAGGCGGCGACCGGGTCCGGGTCCAGGCCGGCGTCGGCGCGCACCTCGGCGAGCAGCGGGCGGACGTCGGTGTTGTAGGCGTCCATGAAGACCGCGTTGGCCTCGAGGACGTCGCCGGAGTCCTGCGCGACGGTCAGCGCGGCCCGGTCGACCAGCAGGGCCTTGGCCGTTGCTTCCTGCACGTTCATCACCGAGCGGATGATCGCCGGGATCTTGCGCTCGATGTTGTGGCACTGGTCGAGCATGAAAGCGATCCCGTACGCCGGGTCTAGCGCGCCGGCGCGGACGATCTCGTACATGATCCGGAACAGCTGGAACGGGTCGGCGGCGCCCACCATCAGGTCGTCGTCGGCGTAGAAGCGGCTGTTGAAGTCGAAGGCGCCGAGCCGGCCCTGGCGGAGCAGGAACGCGACGATGAACTCGATGTTGGTGCCGGGCGCGTGGTGGCCGGTGTCGATACAGACGGTCGCGCGCTCGCCCAATTCGATGCAATGGGCGTACGACGTGCCCCAGTCGGGGATATCGGTGGCGTAGAAGGCCGGCTCGAACAGTTTGTATTCGAGCAGGATCCGCTGGTCGGGACCGAGCCGGTCGTACGTCTCGCGCAGTGCCGTCGCGAGCCGGTCCTGACGCGTACGCAAATCGTCTTGGCCTGGGTAGTTGATGCCGTCGGAGAACCAGAGCTTGAGGTCCTGCGAGCCGGTTTGATCCATGATGTCGATCGCCTCGAGGAGGTGATCGGTGGCCTTGCGCCGCACGCCGGCGTCGGGGTTGGTGACCGAGCCGAGCTTGTAGGCGTCGTCCTGGAAGACGTTCGTGTTGATCGCCCCGATGCCGACGCCCTGGTCGGTGGCGTACCGCGTGAGCGCGGCGTAGTCCTCGACCTTGTCCCACGGGATGTGCAGGGCGACCGTCGGCGCGACCCCGGTGAACCGGTGCACGGCCGCCGCGTCGGCGATCTTCTCCTCCGGATTGCGCGGCACCCCGGGCTGGGTGAAGACCTTGAAGCGGGTGCCCGAGTTTCCGTACGCCCAGGACGGCGTCTCGATGCGCTGCGCGGTGAGCGCGCGCTTGACTGCGGCGAGGTCAGCCATTGTCAGTTCTCCTCTAGGTGAAACACCTCGGTAAGGAGAGGGAATCCGTCATTCGGGCCGGTACCGGCGAAGAACGGCGCCATCTCCGCCTGCCATCTGGTATTGACGTCCAGCGCCTCCATTGCCGACTGGGACGTCGCGAGGTCATCCGCCTCCACGTAACCGATCAGCAGGCCGTCGGGGCGGAGGAAGAGGGAGTAGTTGCGCCAGCCGGTGGCCCGAAGTGCGTCCTGCATCTCGGGCCACACGGTCTGGTGCCGCTCCTTGTACTCCGCGATCCGGTCAGGGCGGACCTGGAGTTGGAAGCAGTAACGGGTCATGTCAGAAGTTGAACTTGTCGATGTTCTCGGCGGTGAACTCGGTCGGTGGGCCGAGCACGATCTCGCCGTCCTTGCCGACCGTGTATTCGCCGAGCTTGCCGGCGGTGAACTTGTCGCCCTCGGCGCCGGTGATCTGGCCACTCGAAAGAGCGGCGCCGGCGTACGCGGCCAGGTAGCCGATGTCGGCCGGGTTCCACAGGGCGAACTTCTTCACCGTGCCGTCCTTGACGTACTGCCGCATCTGGTTCGGCAGGCCCAGGCCGGTGACCTGCACCTTGCCCTTGTAGGACGAGCTTCCTACGTAACGGGCGGCGGCCGCGATGCCCACCGTCGTCGGGGCGACGATGACCTTCAGGTTCGGGTACGACTGGAGCAGGCCCTGGGCCTCCTGGAACGACTTCTGGTCGTCGTCGTTGCCGTAGGCGACCTTGACCAGCTTGAGCTTGGCGTACTCCGGCTTGGCCAGCTCGGTCTTCATCACCTCGATCCAGGAGTTCTGGTTCGTGGCGTTCGGCGTGGCCGAGAGCACGGCGATCTCTCCCGAGCCACCGGCCTGCTCGAGCGCCATCTTGGCCAGCGACTGGCCGATGCCCTCGGTGGTGGCCTGGTTGATGAACGCGTCCCGGCAGGTCTTGTTGGCGTCCGAGTCGAACGTGACGACCTTGATCTTCGCGGCCCGGGCCTGGTTCAGCGACGGGCAGACCGCGTTCGGGTCGTTGGCCGCCACGACGATGACGTCCTGCTGCTGCTGGATCAGGGTGTTGATGTAGGAGACCTGGGACGAGGCGGACGCGTCGTTCGGGCCGACGAGCTTGTATTCGTCCTTGAGCTCCTCGGTCGCGACCTTACCGCCGCCCACCTCGACATCCGTGTAGGGATTGTTGAGCTGCTTGGGCAGGAAAGCGATCTTCAGGCCCTCTTTGAGTTTCGCGTTCGGGTCCGCACTGGCGCCGGTCTGGGCACCGGCGCTGTCGCCGGCGGAACTGTCCTTGGTGGTGCCGCCGCACGCGGCGACAGCCAGGGTCAGGAGCGCGGCCGCGGGTATGACGGCCAAGCGGTGTCGGAACATGCTGGCTCCTTCTTCTAAACGGCGGACTGGCGGAGCCTGCGCCGCTGCCAGTTGCCACGGACCGAATTGACGACGTTGGGAAGCAGGACGGACAGCACGAGCAGAGCGCCCGTGACGATGTTGAGCGCCTGCCCGGAGACGTCTTCCAGGCGCAGCGCGTTCTGCAGCGCGGTCAGCAGCACCACACCGGCGAGGACGCCGGGCAGGCTGCCCTTGCCGCCGAAGATCGAGACGCCGCCCAGCAGGACGGCCGCGACCACGGCGAGTTCGAGGCCGGCGCCGTTGTCGGCGCGGGCACTGGAGTAGCGCAGCGTCCACAGCACACCGACCAGGCCGGAGACCGCGCCGCTCACGACGTACAGCCAGAATTTGGTGCGGGCCACCCGGATGCCGGCGAAGTGCGCGGCCTGCGCGTTCGCACCGATGGCGTAGAGCGACCGGCCGACCGGGGTGGCGTGCAGGACAACCCCGAAGATCAACGCGAAGACCACGATGAGTACGAGGATGTTCGTGGCGCCGCTGGTGACCCAGTTGGTGAAGCTGAGCGGGAAGTCGGCCACCGCGCCGTCGCCCAGCACCACGAAGGCGAGGCCGCGGTAGAGCGCCAGCGTGCCGATCGTGACCGCGAGCGACGGCAGGCCGAGCCCGGTGATCAGGAAGCCGTTGAGCGCCCCGGCGATCGCACCGATCAGCACGCAGAGCGGGATGATCGTCTGGATCGACAGGCCCTGGTTCCAGAACCAGCCCATCAGCGAGCTGGTCAGGCCGAGGGTGCTGGCCACCGACAGGTCGATCTCGCCGGTCACGATGATGAACGTCATCGGCAGCGCGACCAGGATGAGTGGCATCAGGTCGAGCACCATGAAGGTGAAGTTCCGGCTCGTGCCGAAGTTGTCCACGATCAAAGACGCGATTACGAGTACGGCGACGGTCAGCAGAATGATGATGCTGTCCCAGCTTGCCAACCGCTTAGACATGCGCGTCCCTCCTTCGCAGCGAGCGGGCGATGCGCACCGCGACGAGGCGGTCGGCGCAGATGGCCAGGATGATCAGCGCGCCGACGATGGCCTGTTGCCAGAACTGGTTGATGTCGAGCACCGCGAGGGCGCTGCTGATCACCGTGAGCAGCAGTGCGCCGAGGCCGGCGCCCCAGGCCGTGCCGCTGCCGCCGAAGACCGCGACCCCGCCGACCACGACCGCGGCCACCACGTTCAGCTCGTAACCGGTGCCGGCCGACGCGTCGACTGTGCCGAACCGGGCCGCGAACAGCACCCCGGCCAGGCCGGCCAGGGCGCCACTGAGGACGAACGCGCCGAGCAGGTTGCGGGCGACCTTGATGCCGGCCAACTCGGCGGCCTGCGGGCTGGAACCCATCGCGTACAGCTCGCGGCCGACCCGGTAGTTGCGCATCACCAGGCTGGTGCCGGCCACCACGATCAGCGCGATCAGCACCAGCCAGGGGATGCCGAGGAGGTTGTCGTTGGCGAAGTTCAGGAAGTGCGGGGGCAGCTCGTCCGCGTTCACCTGCGAGCCACCGGCCCAGGAGTAGGTGATGCCGCGGTACATGTAGAGCGTGCCCAGGGTCACGACCAGCGCCGGAACCTTGCCGTAGCGGACCAGCACGCCGTTGAGCAGGCCCGCCAGGGCGCCGACGGCGAGGCCGGCGACGATGGCCACGATCATCGGGAGGCCGGGGTGGTCGCTCATCATGGTGGCGACCGCGAAGGCCGAGATGCCGAGCACCGAGCCCACGCTCAGGTCGATGTTCCGGGTGATCACGACGACCGCCTGGCCGGTGGCCATCACCGCGAGGATCGCGGTGTTCAGCAGGTTGTCGCGGATGCTCTGCCCGGACAGGAAGCGCGAGTTGTTGATCGTCGTGTAGAGGACCAGAGCAGCCAGCGCGAGCACGATGCCGAGCTCGCGGGTTTTCAAGATCGCGCGAGGGGATTTCGCTGCCATCGACGTCATGCCGCCTCCTGGCCCATCGCGGCGTACATAACGGACTCTTCGGTTGCTTCTGCTTTTGACAGCGTGGCGGCCACCCGGCCTTCACGCAGCACCACGACCCGGTCGGCCATGCCCAGCACCTCGGGCAGCTCGGACGAGACCATGACGACGGCGAGACCGTCCGCCGCGAGTGACGACATCAGCCGGTGCACCTCGGCCTTGGTGCCGACGTCGATGCCGCGGGTCGGCTCGTCGACGATCAGCAACTGCGGGGCGGTGGACAGCCACTTCGCCAGGACGACCTTCTGCTGGTTGCCGCCGGAGAGGGTGCCGACCGCGTCGGACAGGTTGCCCAGCTTGGTCTGCAATCGTTGCGTCCATCTCTCCGCGGAGGAACGCTCGGCGCCGCCGAACAACAGGCCGAGGCGGGCGAGCTTGCGGGCCCGGGGGAGGGTCACGTTGCGCTCGATCGACAGCTCCATCACCAGGCCCTGCTGGCGCCGGTCCTCGGGGACGAGCGCCAGGCCGGCCGCCATCGCGGCTCGTGGCGAGCCCGGCTTGAGCCGCTTGCCCTTGACCTTGACCGTGCCGGAGTCGTAGGGGTCGACGCCGAAGACCGCCTGCACCACCTCGGAGCGGCCCGCGCCGACCAGGCCGGCGAGCGCGACGATCTCCCCGGCCCGGACCGTGAACGAGACGTCGCGGAAGACGCCCTCCCGGCTGAGCCCCGCCACATCGAGCATCACCTCGCCCGGCTCGACCTCCTGCTTGGGGAAGAGCGCGCTCAGATCGCGGCCGACCATCCGGCGGATCATGTCGTCGACGGTGAGGTCGGCGACCAGCTCGGTCGCGACGAGCTTGCCGTCTCGCATGATCGTCACGCGCTGGCAGAGCTCGGTGATCTCCTCGAAGCGGTGCGAGATGAACAGGATCGCGGCACCCTCCTCGCGCAGGGACCGCACGACTGAGAACAGCCGCTCGACCTCCACCCGGGACAGTGCGGCGGTCGGCTCGTCCATGATCAGGATGCGGGCCTCGCTGGACAGCGCCTTGGCGATCTCGACGAGCTGCTGGTCGGCGATCGACAGGCCGCGGGCCGGCCGGGTCGGGTCGAGGTGCACGCCCAGCCGGCGGAACAGCCGCTCGGCGTTGGCGTGCATGGCCTTGCGGTCGATCTGGCGCAGCCGGGTCAGCGGCTGATTGCCCATCGCGATGTTCTCCGCGACGGAGAGGTCGGGGAAAAGTGTGGGCTCCTGGTAGATCACCGCGATGCCGGCGGCTTTGGCGTTGGCCGGGCCGGCGAAGTCGACATCGTTGTCATCCATGCGGAGCGTGCCGGTGTCTGGGCGGTGCACACCGGCGAGCATCTTCACGATCGTGGACTTGCCCGCGCCGTTCTCCCCGACGAGCGCGTGGGCCTCGCCGCCGAAAAGCGGGAAGCTGACGCCCTGCACCGCAGCGACCGCACCGAACGATTTCGTCACGTCGTGGACCTCGAGCAGGGCAGTTGCCACCGCCACGAGCCACCTCCGGAACTCGGGGTTGAAATGTTTCACAAACGTAGGTGGCGTCAATCACACATGTCAAGCGTTGGGTGGAAACCTGGCGGAAACACGGCCGTTGCGCAGGTGGCAGGTACCGTAAGATGCTGCTTCAACGTTTCAATGGGAGGTCTTGCGGTGCTGAACGGCAGGACGCCGTCCGTAAAGGACGTGGCCGCGGCCGCCGGTGTCTCGCTCGGCACGGTGTCGAACGTGATGAACCGCCCCGAGGTGGTCAGCGCCCGCACCCGCGAGCGGGTCGAGCGGGCGATGGCCGAGCTCGGTTTCGTCCGCAACGAGTCGGCCCGCCAGTTGCGCGCCGGCACCAGCCGCACCCTCGCCTACGTGATGCTCGACGGCACCAACCCGTTCTTCCACGACGTGGCGCAGGGCATCGAGCTCGCGGCGGAGGACGCCGACCTCTCCCTGTTCATCTGCAACAGCAACAGCCGCGCCGAGCGCGAGGAGGCCCACCTCGACCGCCTGCTCCAGCAGCGCGTCCAGGGCATTCTCATCACCCCGGTGAATTCCGAGGCCCCTTATCTGTACGACTTGACCCGCCGCGGCGTCCCGCTGGTGATAGTCGACCGCCGCCGAGATGACGAGAGCTGCTGTTCGGTCGCCGTCGACGATGTGCACGGTGGCCGGGTGGCGATCGAGCACCTGGTCGAGCAGGGCCACGCGCGGGTGGCGTTCATCGGCGGCCCCGAGTCGATCGGCCAGGTGCGCGAGCGCCTGCAGGGCGCCCGCGAGGTGTGGGCCGAGCTGGGCCTGCCCGCGGAGGACCTGGTCTACCTGCCGACCGAGGCGATGACCGTGGCCGGGGGCCGGTCAGCCGGCGAACGCCTGGCCGGTCTGCCCGCCCGCCGGCGGCCGACGGCTGCCTTCTGCGCCAACGATCTGCTCGCGCTCGGGCTGCTGCAGCAGGGCATCGGCTCCGGCTTGCGGGTCCCCGACGACCTGGCGATCGTCGGCTTCGACGACATCGAGTTCGCCGCGGCCGCCGCCGTCCCGCTGTCGTCGGTGCGCCAGCCCCGGCAGGAGCTGGGGCGGGCCGCCGCCGGCCTGGTGCTGGACGAGGCCACCAACCCCGACCATGAGCACCAGCAGCTCTTCTTCACCCCGGAGTTGGTGGCGCGCGCGTCGTCCAGGGGGCGTTAGCGCCTGTTTCAAAAAGGGGTCGAGCTGCGGTGAGATCCAGGTGTCGGCTGGGTGTGCGCCGGAATTGCCCGGATACCGGTGTTGTATCTGGGTGATTCCGGCGTGCGGCCAGGCAGCGGCTGGACCACGCCGCAGCACGGCATCCTTTTTGAAACAGGCGCTAACCGAACGGGTGGGACACGTCGATCGTCAGCATCGAGGCCAGCCGCTGGGTGACCGGGCGGGCCTCGAGGTGCAGGCGGGCGATGTTCGACCCGCTGTCCCCGATCACGGCCAGCAGCGCGAGTTCGCCGACCGCATAGACGGCGAGGTAACCGTTCTGGCTGCGGATCGTCACCTCGCTGAACCCGCCCTGCTGCAGAACGGCGCCGGTAGTGCGGCTGAGGCCGAACGCACCGGCCGCCAGTGCCGCGATGTCGTGCGGCTCGACGCCGGTCATGGTGTCGTGCAGGATCAGCAGTCCGTCGACGCCGGCGATGACGCAGCCGCGCACCCCGGCCACTTGATGCCGGAGCGCGGCCATCTCGCCGCGGACTGCCTGATAGGGGTCTGGGCCGGCGGTTTGCAAGGTGAAGCTCCCGTCAGCCGAGCTCATATTTCGAGCTCGGCCTCGATCTTGCGCAGCTGGTGGCGGGCGAGGCCCAGATTTGCCCGGCTCTTGTTGAGCGACAGGTAGAGGAACAGGCCCTGGCTGCCGCCGAGCAGGCGGATCAGGTGGTACTGCGAGTCGAGGGTGATCAGGATGTCCTCGATGCCGTCGCTGAAGCCGAGCATGTCGAGGGTGCGCAGCTTGGCGCGGACCACGTCGGTGTTGCCCGCGGCCGCGATGTTCATGTCCATGACTGCCCCGCCACCGAGCGTGCCGAGGGTCAGCCCGCTGGTGTGGTCGACGAGCGCGACGCCGATGGCACCGTCGATCGTCATGGCTTCCTTGAGGGAAGTCTCGATGTTCGCCACAAGTCCTCCTTGGTAGCGGCCCTGTCTCGCCTCGCTCTCGCGTGACCGGCGGGGACAGGCCCTCGCCAACCATGCCACCGCCGGAGTTGGTTGCCGCTGAAAGTAATACGGAATCGGTGCAGGTCAGGACGAAGATCGACATCATCTGGGTGATCGACCCCGGAGGGGGTCGGGTAACCGGTCAGCGAGATCATCGACTCGCCCGATGGACTTACCCGTGGGTAATCAGGGTGGCGGCGCGAATGGGCATCTTGACCGCGGGCGGTCCTCACCCGTAATCTGCGTGCAATCTCTGAAACGTTTCATGACGGGTGAGGAAATGACGAACCCCGCAGTGCGTGAGCTTCTGGAGCGCAGCAACCGACTCGGCTCGGATGCGCGCAACACCAACTACGCCGGGGGGAACACCTCGGCCAAGGGCACCGAGACCGATCCGGTCACCGGCGAGCCCACCGAACTCGTCTGGGTCAAGGGATCCGGCGGCGACCTCGGCACGCTGACCGAGAAGGGGCTCGCGGTGCTCCGGCTCGACCGGCTGCGCGCGCTGACCAGCGTCTATCCGGGCATCGAGCGCGAGGACGAGATGGTCGCCGCGTTCGACTTCTGCCTGCACGGCAAGGGTGGCGCCGCGCCCAGCATCGACACCGCCATGCACGGGCTCGTCGACGTCGCGCACGTCGATCACCTGCACCCCGACTCCGGCATCGCGATCGCCACCGCGGCGGACGGGCCGGCGCTGACCAAGGAGATCTTCGGCGACCGGGTGCTGTGGGTGCCGTGGCGGCGGCCGGGCTTCCAGCTCGGGCTCGACATCGCGGCGGTGCAGCGGGCCAACCCGCAGGCCATCGGCGTCATCCTCGGCGGACACGGGATCACCGCGTGGGGCGCCACCAGCGCCGAGGCCGAGGCCAACTCGCGCGAGATCATCGCGCTGGCCGCCGACTATCTGGCCGCGCACGGGCGCACGGAGCCGTTCGGGGCGGCCGTGCACACCACGCTGCCGCCGGAAGAGCGGAAGAACCGGGCGGCGGAGCTTTTCCCGATTCTGCGCGGGCTCGCGTCCACCGACCGGCCCCAGGTCGGCCACTACACCGACGGCGACGTCGTGCTCGACTTCGTCAACAGCGCCCGGCTGCCCGAGCTCGCCGCGCTCGGCACCTCCTGCCCCGATCACTTCCTGCGCACCAAGGTGAAGCCGCTGGTGGTCGACACCGCGCCGGACGCGCCGCTGGCGGAGGTGGCCGCCCGGCTCAAGGAGCTGCACGCGGCCTATCGGGACGACTACCGCGGCTACTACGAGCGCCACGCCACTGACGGCTCCCCAAAAATGCGCGGGGCCGACCCGGCGATCGTGCTGGTGCCGGGCGTGGGCATGTTCTCCTTCGGGGCCAACAAGCAGACCGCGCGGGTGGCCGGCGAGTTCTACGTCAACGCGATCAACGTGATGCGCGGCGCCGAGTCGGTGTCGACCTACGCGCCGATCGACGAAGCCGAGAAGTTCCGGATCGAATACTGGGCCCTGGAGGAGGCGAAGCTTCAGCGGATGCCGAAGCCGAAGCCCCTCGCGACCCGGATCGCGTATGTGACCGGCGGCGGCTCGGGCATCGGCCGGGCCATCGCGCTGCGGCTCGCCGCCGAGGGCGCCTGCGTGATCGTGGCCGACCGCGACTTCGAGGCGGCCAGGACGGTGGCCGGCGAGATCGGCGGAAGCGACGTGACTCTCGCCGTCGAGGCCGACGTGACCAGCGCCGACGCGATCACCGAGTCGCTCCGGGAGGCGGTGCTCGCGTTCGGCGGCGTCGACCTGATCGTCAACAACGCCGGGCTGTCCATCTCGAAGCCGCTGCTCGAGACGACCGAGGCCGACTGGGACCTGCAGCACGACGTGATGGCCAAGGGATCCTTCCTGGTCTCGCGCGAGGCCGCCCGGATCATGATCCCGCAGGGGATGGGCGGCGACATCGTCTATATCTCCAGCAAGAACTCGATCTTCGCGGGGCCGAACAACGTCGCCTACGGCGCCACCAAAGCCGACCAGGCCCATCAGGTACGCCTTCTGGCCGCGGAGCTCGGCGCCTACGGCGTACGCGTCAATGGCATCAACCCTGACGGCGTCGTCCGCGGCTCCGGGATCTTCGCCGGTGGCTGGGGCGCGAAGCGCGCGGCCGTCTACGGCGTGCCCGAGGAGAAGCTCGGCGAGTACTACGCGCAGCGCACGCTGCTCAAGCGCGAGGTCCTGCCCGAGCACGTCGCCAACGCGGTCTTCGCGCTGGCCGGCGGCGACCTCACGCACACCACCGGCCTGCACATCCCGGTCGACGCCGGGGTGGCAGCGGCATTCCTCCGGTGAAAGCGAAAGCGTTCGCCGCGGTCGATCTGGGCGCGTCCAGCGGGCGCGTCATGGTCGGCCTCGTCGAGCCCGGCCGGCTCGCCCTGTCGGAGGCGCATCGGTTCGGCAATGAGCCGGTGCGCGCCGGCGGCACCCTGCACTGGGACATCCTGCGCCTCTATCGCGGCGCGCTCGAAGGTCTCCGGAAAGCCGGCCCGGTGGACAGCATCGGGATCGATTCCTGGGCCGTCGACTATGGATTTCTCGACGCGTCGGGAGCGCTGCTCGGCAATCCGGTGCATTACCGGGACGCTCGGACGGAGGGCATCTCGGTGCCGGTTCCCGACGAGCGGCTCTATGCGATCACCGGCCTGCAGAAGCTGCCGTTCAACACGATCTATCAACTGGTGGCGGCGCGGGCGACGCCGCAATACGACGTCGCTGCGCAGATGCTGCTCATCCCCGATCTGCTGGCCTATTGGCTGACCGGGGAGCTGGGCGCGGAATACACGAACGCGTCGACCACGGAGCTGGTTGACGTGCGTACCCGCAATTGGTCCTTGTCGTTGATCGCCGAACTCGGCCTTCGGCCGTCGCTCTTTCCGGAGATTCGGCAGCCGGGTTCGGTGACGGGTTATTTCGGCGGTACGCCGGTGGTCGCGGTCGGCTCGCACGACACCGCTTCGGCCGTGGTCGGAGTGCCGGCCGCCGGCGAGCGATTCGCCTATATCTCCTGCGGGACCTGGTCGCTGGTCGGATTGGAATTGCCGCAGCCGGTGCTGACCGCCGCGTCGCGCGAAGCGAACTTCACCAACGAGGGCGGAGTCGACGGCACCATCCGTTATTTGCGCAATGTGATGGGCCTGTGGCCGCTGCAGGAGGCCATGCGGGAGTGGGAGATCTCCGATATCGCCGGGCTGCTGCGCGCGGCGGGCGGGGAACCGGCGCTCAAACACCTCGTGGATCTGGATGATCCGGTGTTCCTGCCGCCCGGAGACATGGTCGGGCGGCTGACCAGGGCGGCCGGGCTGCCGGACGATGCCACCCCGGCCGTGGTGACCCGGTGCATCCTGGACAGCCTCGCGCTCGCCCAGCGCAGCGCCATCGAGCAGGCCCAGGAGCTGGCCGGACGGGCGGTCGACGCGGTGCACATCGTCGGTGGCGGCGCCCGCAACGAGCTGCTCTGCCAACTCACCGCCGACGCCTGCGGGCTGCCGGTGCTCGCCGGGCCGGTCGAGGCGACCGCGCTCGGCAACGTCCTGGTTCAGGCCCGCGCGGCCGGCGTCATCGGCGGCGAGCTGGCAGCGCTGCGCGCCGTTCTGCGGGAGACTCAGCAGATCGTGCGTTACGAGCCGGGCGGCGACCCGGCCGCGTGGCGAGCGGCGGCCCAGCGAATCACCACGTAAGGGGTGGTCGGATGCGCATCGCGTTGTTCGTGACCTGCCTGGCGGACACCATGTTTCCGGCGGCGGCCAAGGCGACCGTGCTGCTGCTGGAGCGGCTCGGCCACGAGGTCGTCTTTCCACCGGAGCAGACGTGCTGCGGCCAGATGCACATCAACACCGGTTATCAGAAGGACGCGTTGCCGTTGGTCAAACGGCACGTCCAGACCTTCGAGCGGTTCGACGTGGTGGTCGCCCCGTCCGGCAGCTGTGTCGGCTCGGTGCGGCACCAGCACGCGATGGTGGCGGGCGACGACACGAAGCTCGCGGCTCGCGCTTCGGCGGTCGCTTCCCGTACGTACGAGCTGTCCGAGCTCTTGATCGATGTCCTCGGCGTCGAAGACGTCGGTGCCTACTATCCGCATCGCGTGACCTACCACCCGACCTGCCATTCGCTGCGGGTGCTGCGGGTGGGGGACAAGCCGGAACGCCTGCTCCGTAACGTCCGGGGCCTGGATCTGGTGGAGCTGCCGGCGGCCGAGCAGTGCTGTGGTTTCGGCGGCACGTTCTCGGTGAAGAACGCCGACACATCCACCGCGATGCTCGCCGACAAGATGCGGCACGTGCTCGACACCGGCGCCGATGTCTGCACGGCCGGTGACGCCTCGTGCCTGATGCACATCGGCGGTGGCCTGTCCCGGCTGCGCACCGGCGTGCGAACCGTCCACCTCGCCGAGATCCTGGCATCGACGGAGGCCTGATGAGCACGTTCCTGGGAATGCCGGTCCACGCGCCGCGAGGCGTCGGGCACCTGCGCGGCGACGAGTCCTTCCCGGCGGCGGCCCGCACGGCGCTGGCCGACTCGCAACTGCGGCGCAATCTTCAGCACGCGACCACCACGATCCGCGGCAAGTCCGGCCGGGTCATCGCGGAACTGCCGGACTGGCAGGAGCTGCGGGCGGCCGGTTCGGCGCTGAAGGCCCACACCATGGCGCACCTTCCGGAGTTGCTGGAGCAGCTCGAGGAGAAGGTCACGGCGGCCGGTGGGGTGGTGCATTGGGCGGCCGACGCCAACGAGGCCAATCAGATCGTCACCGATCTCGTGCGGGCGACCGGTTCGTCGCGGGTGATCAAGGTCAAGTCGATGGCGACCCAGGAGATCGGGCTCAACGAGGCGCTCGAGGCCGCCGGGATCACCCCGGTGGAGACCGACCTCGCCGAGTTGATCGTGCAGCTGGGCAACGACAAGCCCAGCCACATCCTGGTGCCGGCCATCCACCGGAACCGGTCGGAGATCCGGGAGATATTCCTGCGCGCCATGCCCGGCGTCGACCCGTCGCTGACCGACGATCCGCCGGTGCTGGCCGGCGCGGCGCGGCGCTATCTGCGCGAGACGTTCCTCAGCACCACCGTCGCGGTGTCCGGCGCCAACTTCGCGATCGCCGACACCGGGACGCTCGCTGTCGTCGAGTCGGAGGGGAACGGGCGGATGTGCCTGACCCTGCCGGAAACGCTGATCACCGTGATGGGCATCGAGAAGCTGGTGCCCACCTGGCAGGACCTCGAGGTCTTCCTGCAGCTGCTGCCGCGGGCGTCGACCGGGGAGCGGATGAACCCGTACACCTCGATGTGGACCGGGGTGACGCCGGGCGACGGGCCGCAGAACTTCCACCTGGTGCTGCTCGACAACGGGCGCACCGCGGTGCTCGCCGACGAGGTGGGACGGCAGGCGCTGCATTGCATCCGCTGCTCGGCCTGCCTCAACGTGTGCCCGGTCTACGAGCGGACCGGCGGGCACGCCTACGGCTCGGTCTATCCGGGGCCGATCGGCGCGGTGCTGTCGCCGCAGCTCACCGGGGTGGAAGACAATGCCAGCCTGCCGTACGCGTCGTCGCTGTGCGGGGCCTGCTTCGATGCCTGCCCGGTGAAGATCGATATCCCGTCGATCCTGGTGCACCTGCGCAATCAGGCGCCGCATCCGCGAACCGAAGCGGCGGTGATGGCGGCCGCGGCGTACACCATGGATCACCCGCGCCTGTACGCGTCCGCGCAGCGCGCCGCGAAGCTGTCCCGGATCGCCGGCCGGCGAGGCCGCGGCTTGCCCCCGCCGTTGAACGGCTGGACCGCCAGTCGCGATCTGCCGGCACCGCCGCCGGAGACCTTCCGGGATTGGTGGCGGAACCGATGAGCTCGAAGGACGTCGTTCTCGGCCGCATTCGCGCGGCGCTCGCCGACGGCACGCCGGCCCCGGAGATTCCCCGCGACTACCGCCGTGGCCCGGCCAGGGTGGACCTCGATCTGCTGGTCGAGCGCCTGATCGACTACAAGGCGGTGGTCCATCGGCTGGTACCGGCCGAACCCGAGATGGGGATCGAGGGAAGTGGACCGCAGGTCGGGCCGACGGTGGACAAAATCGATGTGACGGCGGCCATCCGCGCGGCCATCTCCGACATCCTGCCGTCGGGAACCGTCGTCGTGCCGCCCGGTCTGCCCGCCGGCTGGCTGCCCGACGGCGTCGAGGCGCTCGTCGACGACGGACTGCCCGCCGACCGGATCGCGGCCACCGACGGCGTGGTGACCGCCTCGGCCGTCGCCGTCGCGGAGACCGGGACGATCGTGCTGGACGCGTCGCCGGACCAGGGGCGGCGGATCATCTCGCTCCTGCCCGACCTGCACATCTGCGTGCTCCGCACGGATCAGGTGGTCGCCTCGGTGCCGGAGGCGCTCGAGCGGCTCGACCCGACCCGGCCGCTCACCTGGATCAGCGGCCCGTCCGCCACCAGCGACATCGAGCTCAACCGGGTGGAGGGCGTGCACGGCCCGCGGAACCTGCACATCATCCTGCTGCCGGCCTGACCAGGCCGGTCTCGTAGGCGATCACCACGAGCTGGGCCCGGTCGTGCGCGGCCAGCTTGGTCATGGTGCGGTTGACGTGCGTCTTCACCGTGTGCGGGCTGACCACGAGGTGCGCCGCGATGTCGTCGTTGGAGAGGCCCGCGCCGACCAGCGCCAGGATCTCGCGTTCGCGATCGGTCAGGCCGGCCAGCCGCGCCGCGGAGGGGCCCGCCGGGCGCTCGGGGTGCGACAGGTAACGGGCGATCAGGCTGCGGGTGGCCGCCGGAGTGAGCAGGGCGTCGCCGCGGTGGATCACCCGGATGGCGTGCAGCAGCTCGCGCGGCTCGGCGCTCTTGCCGAGAAAGCCGCTGGCCCCCGCGCGCAGCGCCGCGAAGACGTACTCGTCGATCTCGAAGGTGGTCAGGATCAGCACCCGGGTGGCCGTTCCGGTGGCGGTGATCTGGCGGGTGGCGGCCAGGCCGTCGAGGTCCGGCATGCGAATGTCCATGAGCAGCACGTCCGTGTCGCCGCGTCGGGCCAGCTCGATCGCCTCGTGACCGTTGCGGGCCGTCCCGGCGACGCTCATGTCCGGGGCGGACTCGACGAGCGTGGCGAAACTGGCCACGAGTAACGGCTGGTCGTCGGCCA
Organism: Actinoplanes sp. NPDC026619; assembly: GCF_040638295.1. Lineage (NCBI taxonomy): Bacteria > Bacillati > Actinomycetota > Actinomycetes > Micromonosporales > Micromonosporaceae > Actinoplanes > Actinoplanes sp. NPDC026619. The sequence continues at coordinate 55,315 of NZ_JBEZYA010000006.1, read as the reverse complement.
GACCCACGCGGATCATGCGGGATCCTCGATCGCGCGGATCATGCGGGATGCCCGATCGGAAGCCGGGCGCTCACCCGGAAGCCGCCGTCGTGGTGTGGCGTCGCGGTCAGCTCGCCGCCGAGCGCGGTCACCCGCTCCCGCATGCCGACCAGCCCATGCGCTGCGGCGAAGCCGGTGACCGGCGGCCCGTCGTTCGCCACCAGCACGATCAGGTCGGCGCCGGCGCGCTGCAGGTCGAGCGTCACCGCGACCGAGCCCGCGTGCTTGCGCACATTGGTCAGCGATTCCTGCACCACCCGGAACACCACCGCGTCGATCGCCGGCGGCAAGCCTTCGCCGATCGGCCGGTAGGTGATCGTCAGGCCGGACCGCCGGAACGTGGCGAGCAGGTCATCCAGGCCGGCGGACGGTTCGACCAGCACGGACGGCTCGCCGGGCCGGCGCAGCAGGCCGACCGCGTCACGCAGCTCGTCGAGAGCCGAGCGGCTGCTCAGCCTGATCTGCTCCAGCGTCTCGCGCAACGGCGCCGGACCATCGGTCAGCACGTGGCCGGCCACCCCGGCCTGCACGTTGATCAGGGCGAGGTGGTGGCCGACGCTGTCGTGCAGGTCGCGGGCGATCCGCAGCCGCTCCGCGGCCACCCGTTCCTGGGCGCGTAGCAGCGCCTCGGCCTGATAGGCGCGCCGGTTGCGGGCCGCCTCGCCGGCCGCCACCGCCAGACCACCCAGCGCGGCCAGCGCGATGTTCTCGGCGCCGAGCCAGCGCCCCGACTTCGCCACCGTGTGGAACGCGCCGATCAGCAGCACCAACACGGCCGCCACCCACAGCGAGCGGCGGCGCGGGCCGCTCTCGGCCACCGTGTAGAGCGCGATCAGCGGCGCCGCCAGGATCAGCGTGCCGCCGCCGCTGCTCACCCGGGCCAGATAGGCCTCGGCCGCGACCGTGCTCACCAGCAGCGCCGGGTAGGGCCGGCGGCGGCGCAGCGCGAGTGCGCCGCAGGCGATCGCGGCCACCGCGGCGGCGATCGGGTCGCGCAGGTGGTGGCCGGTGTTCGTGGTCAGCAGCGCCGCCGCCCACACGACGATTGCGGTCGCGGTGTCGGCGACGTGCGGGCGGTGCCGGGCCATCCGGGCGAGGTGGCGCATGCGGAAACGGTACGGCCGCAAGCGCCGCCGGGGGATACCGCCGATGCGGTACTCCGAAGATGCCGCGGGCGGGGGATTCGGCCGGGCGCTTCGGCGGCGACAGTCGGGCGATGACCGATGTCGTCTTCAGTGGACTCTCCAAACAGTTCGGGGCGGTTTCCGCCGTACGCAATCTGACCTGTGCTCTGACGCCCGGGGTGACCGGATTCCTCGGCCCCAACGGGGCCGGCAAGACCACCACGCTGCGCATGCTGCTCGGGTTGGTGGGGCCGACCGCCGGGACCGCGACGATCGGCGGGCGCCGCTATGCCGACCTGCCGTATCCGCGCCGCGTGGTGGGCGCGCTGCTGGACGCGACCGGCTTTCATCCCGGGCGCACCGGACGCCAGCATCTGGTGATTTCCGCGGCGCAGTCGGGACTGTCCGCCTCGCGCGTGCCGGCGGTGCTTGATCAGGTGGAGCTCGGTGACGCGGCCGATCGGCGGGTGCGTGGTTATTCGCTCGGCATGCGGCAGCGGCTCGGGCTGGCCACCGCGCTGCTCGGCGATCCGCCGGTGCTGATCCTGGACGAGCCGGGCAACGGGCTCGACCCGTCCGGGATGGCGTGGTTGCGCCGTCTGCTGCGCTCGATGGTGACCGAGGGCCGGACCGTCGTGATCTCCAGCCATGTTCTGGCCGAGGTCGGGCAGATCGCCGATCGGGTGGTGATCGTCGATGCCGGGGAGTTGCGGTTCGCCGGGCCGCTGGCCGATCTGGGCGAGCTGGAGACGGCGTTCCTGCGGCTCACGGACGGTGTGCGATGAGTGTGCCGGCGGAGGCGCGCAAGCTCGTGACGGTGCGTGGCAACTGGCTGCTGCTGGCCATCGCGCAGCTCGTCGTGGTCGCCGGGGTGAGCGGCGTGCTGTCCCGGCGCGACGACCAGCGGGCGGCGGTTGCGCACGTCGGCCTGGTCTCGCTGTTCTCGCTGCTGCTCGGCGTCGTGGCGATGGCCGGCGAGTACCGGCACCGCACGATCACCGACACCTTCCTGGCCGTGCCCGCGCGGCGGCGGGTGGTGCTCGCGAAGCTGGCGGTGCTGGCGCCGGCCGGTCTCGTGTTCGGGGCGTCGGCGTCGGTGACGGCGCTGACCGCCGACGCGATCTGGGTCGGCGGCCGGCCCGATCTGGGTGCGCTCGGGCCGACCCTGGCCGGCGGGATCGTCTGGAACGTCGTGTTCGCCGCGCTCGGCGTCGGGGTCGGCGCGGTGATCACCAACGTCGGCGCGGCGGTGGCGGCGGCGCTCGCCTGGCTGGCGCTGGTCGAGGGGGTGGTCGCTCAGTTGATCGGCGACGCCGGTCGATGGCTGCCGTTCGCGCTGGGTGAGGCGCTGGTGGGTTTGCCGAACAACGCCGACCGGGTGACGCCGTGGCTGGCGGGGCTCGTGCTGGCGGGATACGCGGTCGTCTTCGCGGCGGTCGGTGTGGCGAGCGCGGTGCGTCGGGATGTGACCTAAGCTTCGGCGCCGTGGTTACCACCGAGACGGCGTGGCGGGCGGACTTCCGGCGCCGGTGGGCGGCGTTCGCGGCGAGTGAGGTCGGCAGCGCGGTCGGCTACTCGGCCCTCCCGATCGTGGCGGTGCTGGTGCTCGGGGTCTCCGACTTCCAGGTGTCGCTGCTGACCGTGCTGGCCGGCATCGTGAGCGCCGTCGTGGCGCTGCCGCTCGGGCCGTGGATCGAGCACCACCGCAAGCTGCCGGTGATGGTGGCGTCGGACCTGCTGCGCTTCGCCGCCGTCGTCTCGGTGCCGGTGGCGGCGCTCTTCGGCGTGCTGACCTACTGGCACCTGTGCGTGGTGGCCGTCTTGCAGATGGCCGCCCGCCTCGCCTTCGACTCGGCCGGCGTCGCGCAACTGCGCACGCTGGTGCCCGAGCCGCACCGGGCCGAGGCGAACGGGAAGTTCGAGACCACGCTGTGGACCGCGAACGCGGCCGGGCCGCCCATCGGTGGCGTGCTGATCTCCTGGCTGGGCGCCACCGTCGCGATGGCCCTCGACGCGGTCAGCTTCCTGATCTCGGCGCTCACGTTGCGCGGGCTGCGCAACCCGGAGCCGATCGCGCCGCGCACCGCCGAGCACCACTGGTTGCGGGACCTGACCGCGGGCTGGCGCTACATCTTCCGGCACCGCGGACTGACCGCGCTGTTCTGGAACTCGATGATCTTCGGGGGCTGCCTGATGGCCCTCACCCCGCTGCTCACCGTCTTCGTATTACGCGATCTCGGGTTCTCGGCGTGGCAGTTCGGCCTGATCACCGGTGTGTCCAGTGTGGCCGGCATCGTCGGCTCACTGGTGGTCAAGCCGCTGCGGCGGAGGCTCGGCGAACATCGGGTGCTGCTGTTCGCGGGGGTCGGCCGCAACCTGTGGCTCTTCCTGGTGCCGTTCGCGCCGGCCAGCACGGTCGGGCTGGTCATGCTGACCGCCGCCGACTTCCTGCTGGTGCTGTTCGCCGGGATGTTCAGCCCGACGTTCGCGACCTACCGGATGAACGCGACCGACGACGAGCACATGTCCCGCGTGGTGATGGCCTGGTCGATCACCAACAAGATCGTTCAGCCGGCCTGCATCGCCGCGGCCGGCCTTCTTGCCGCCGCTACCAGCGCCAAGACCGCCTTGATCGTCCTCGCCGCGGTGCTGTTGACCGGCATTGGGTTCCTGCCGTGGCGGCGCGATTCGCAATAGGTCCCTTTTGGGATGATGACGCGCGGGCTTTGATCGATGATGGTGGATTCCTTACGGCTTGGCGCACGGTGACGCCGGCCCCCACGATCGAGGTACCGATGACCAGGTTCTCGCGTCTCCAGCGGCTGATCGCCGCCGGAGCAGGCGTACTGCTCGTCCTGCTCGGTGCCGGGCTCACGATGCCCGGCAGTGCCACCGCGGCCGTCCCGAGCACGACCGAACTGGCCTACTACGACGTCACGTCGCCGACCGCGACCGCCGGTGGGCCGGCCGCCGATGGTTTGGCCGCCGACCTCAACCGGCGCGGCTATGACGTGCTCGAAGGGCCGCTGACCAACGGCGTACCCATCCTGGCCTCGGAAGCCGACGCCCAGCGGTTGCGGCGCGGTGGCCTGACCGTGCGCTATGCCGGGCCGCTCTATCAGCCGGTGGATCCGTCGTTCGTGGCGGCCTCCGACACCTACTACGGCGGTTACCACACCGCGGCCGGGCACGAGGCGCACAACCAGTCGGTCGCCACCGCGCACCCTGACCTGGTCGTGCTGCGCACCATCGGCTCGTCGTGGCTGAAGACCCAGGGCAGTGGTGGCCACGACGTCCAGGCCCTGTGCATCACCAAGATCGCGACCGGTGACTGCGCGCTGAACACCAGCGGCTCGAAGCCGAAGTTCACCCTGATGGCGCAGATGCACGCCCGGGAGCTCTCCACCGGCGAGCTCGCCTACAAGTGGATCGACTACCTGGTGAACAACTACGGCACCAACACCGCCGTGACCAACCTGATGAACACCACCGAGCTGTGGGTCATCCCGATCGCCAACCCGGACGGCGTGGACATCGTCTCGTCGAACTCCACCAGCCCCGTCTCCCAGCGCAAGAACGCCCACACCAACGGCTGTTCCGGCACCGGCAAGGGCGTCGACCTCAACCGCAACTCGAGCTACCACTGGGACGTCAACCAGGGCACCAAGTGCAGCGAGACCTACCCCGGCGCCAGCGCGGCCAGCGAGCCGGAGACCCAGGGCATCCAGGGCTTCCTCTCGCAGATCTACCGCGACACCAAGCCCGCCGCCGACTTCACGGCGGCCACCACCGCCACCACCGGGACGTTCCTCACCCTGCACAGCTACGCCGAGCTCAACATTTATCCGTACGGCTGGACCAACTCGCTCGCGCCGAACAACACCGATCTCAAGACGATCGCCACGGCCATGGGCAAGTCCAACGGGTACGACGTGGTGCACGGCGACGGTGGCCTGAACTACTTCGCGCCCGGCGCGACCGACGACTGGATCTACGGCACGCTGGGCGTTCCCGGCTACACGATCGAGGTCGGCCCGAACGGATCCAGCTGCAGCGGCTTCTTCCCGAAGTACTCGTGCATGACGTCGTTCTGGAACCTCAACCTGCCTGCGTTCATGTCCCTGGGCACCGCGGCGGCCCGCCCCTACCCGACCGGAAGCTGATCTCACCCGAGCCGGGCCGGCGCCTGCCGGTCCGGCTCGACCCGGCGGATACACGCATCCTGATCACGGGGACGAGCGTTTAGCTCGGCGTGCGAATCTCTCAGCATGTCCGGCGCTTCGCCGTCGGCGGCGTGGCGGCTCTCGTGGCCTGCGCCGTCGCGCAGCCCGCCGTCGCGGCGGTCGGTCAGACCGTCCGGGCGACGCCCTCCTTCAACGGCTCGGTCTACGCGATCGCGTACCGCGGCAACACCGTCTACGTCGGCGGATCTTTTACCAGCACCAGCGTGAACGGCCGCACTGTCGCCCGGGAGCGGCTCGCCGCGTTCGACGCCAGCACCGGCGCGCTGCGTGACTGGGCGCCGCGGGCCGACGACACCGTCCGCGCGCTCGCGGTCTCCGACAGCTCCGTCTTCGCCGCCGGCGAATTCGGGCAGATCTCCGGTCGCAGCCGCGATGCGGTTGCCAAGATCGACGCCGGCACCGGTGCGGTCTCCTCCTTCCGGCACAGCGTCGACGGCAGCCCGCGGGCTCTCGCCGTCGGCAACGGGCGGCTCTACCTGGCCGGCACGATCAGCGGGGTCGACGGCGAGGACCGGTCGCGACTGGCCGCGTTCTCGCTGGACGACGGCGAGCTCGACGACGACTGGACGCCCAGCGCGGACGACACCGTCTACTCGCTCGCCTACCGGAACTCCAAGGTCTATCTGGGCGGCGCCTTCCACAAGGCCGGCGACGTACGCTCCACGCTGCGCCTCGCCGCGGTCGACGCCACCAGCGGCGACGTCGACGAGAGCTTCCGTCCCTCGGCCCCCGCCGTCGTCTACTCGATCGCCACCGACGCGAACGGCGTCTACGCGGCCATGGGCGGACCGGGTGGCCGGGCCGCCGCGTTCACCAGCACCGGCAGCACCCGCTGGAGCCAGGTCTTCGACGGTGACGCCCAGGCGATCGCCGTGCTCGACGGCACCGCCTATGTCGGCGGGCACTTCGACCGGGCCTGCACCAGCAGCTCGGTCGGCGCGCACGGCACCTGCCGGGAGGGCTCGGTGTCCCGGGTCAAACTGGCCGCGGTGCGCGGCGACGGCTCGCTGAGCGACTGGGCGCCGCAGGCCAACGGCATCGCCGGCGTTCGCACGATCGGAGTCGACCGGGAGCACGGAACGGTCGCGGTCGGCGGTGACTTCACCACGATCGGCGGTCGTTCCCAGAAGCGCTTCGCGTCCTTCGGCTGATGCGGCGCGTAATCCTGGTCGCGGTGGCGCTGGCCACGATCGGCCTCCTCGGCTCGTCGGCGGGCGCCACCACGATCCCCTTGCCCACGCCGTCCCCCTCGCCTTCGCCCCCGGCAATCCCGGACGTCGTCCACTACAACTTCGACGGTATGGCGCCGCTCGCCGACGTCACCGGGAACGGGCACGACCTGAGCCCGGTGGCCCGGCACGGTGGGTCGTTGAGCACGGTCGCGCACGCCGGCGGCAGCGCCCTGACCTTCCCGGAGCCCTGCCACGACGAGCCGTGCCCGCGGATCGCGCTGCGCACAGTCACCTCGGACGATCTCAACCCCGGCCGGCGCGACATCCGCTTCGGGGCGTCGGTCCTGCTGGCCGGCAACGAGACCACCAAGGGCGAGAACGTGCTGCAGAAGGGCTATTCGGCTCGGGGCAGCCAATACAAGCTGCAGATCGACGGCGCCGCCGGCCACCCCAGCTGCGTGCTGGTCGACGACGAGGATCCGGAGATCCACGTGGCGATGAGCACGGTCGGCGTGGCCGACAACCGATGGCACTCGCTGGAGTGCCGGCGGGCCGGCTCGGCACTCATCATCCTGGTGGACGGCGTGCGTTCGGGCCGCACGATCGTGCCGCCGGATCTGTCGATCGACAACCGGATCCCGTTGAGCGTCGGTGGAAAGGGCTCGTTCCGGGACAACGACCAGTTCCAGGGGACGCTCGACGACGTGTGGGTGCAGATAGCGCCGTTACTGGGGAAGTGAGCGCTTGCTGATCACCTGCACCTGACCGAACCAGGTGGCGATGTCGACCCGCACCTCGGGTGTGCCCGGCACCCGAGGCACCGGCGCCAGCCGCAGGTCATGGTTGGAGAAGACGACCGCGCCGGTCAGGTCGACCTCGACACCCTCCGGCACGATGACCGTGATCTGACCGAACAGGCACAGCCCGCCGATCTCGATGGTGCTCTCGCTGGTCAGCACCTCACGCAGGTCGAGCGTGGTCGCCCCGAAGAACGTGCGCAACCACAGCCGCGACGACCGCAGCCGCCACCGGCCGCGCCGCTTCGTCTCACTGAAGATCGTCGTGACGCTGTCGATGCTCTGCGCCGACCCGACGATCGGTGTGACGGCCATGCCGGCGGTCGCCAGCTCCAGCTCCTGCCCGGTGTTGGCGGCCCAGACCGCCCCGACCCGCACGCTGAACTCTTCGAGCGTCAGGCGCCCGTCACCACAGGCCCGCTGCAACAGCTCGGCGGCCCGCTCACGCTCATGGTCAGAAGGCGGCATCGGTACGGGTGTGCTCACGGACGCCGACGTTAGCCCTTCAAGGCCTCTCCCGCGGCCCCCGCCAACCCCGATCAAACCCTGATTTCCCGGCGTGCGGGCGGCCGTAGGCTTCGAGGAAAAGTTCTGCTGAGCGGCAAAGTTTTCCTAGATCGCCGGGTTTTTCGAAGACCGAAAAACCCGCGTCTTGTGGCAAACTTTTACCGTGATGCCAACTGGCGGGGAAAACTTGCTGTCCGCGTCGGCCAGGCTGCTGGCGCAGCTGCTTCCCGACGACGCGATGGAAGTCGTGCCGGTTTCCCGTCCGGACAGCGGTGCCGACGCCGTCTGGGAGATCCGCGCGCGTAAAGACCGGGGTCAGCTGTTCGTGCTGATGTTCAACCGGTTCATCCCGAGTGACGTCGACGCGATTCGGGACGTGCTGCCTCAGTCGATTCTGGTGGTCGCCCCCTGGATCAGCCCGCGCTCTCGGGACCTGCTGGTCGAGCGGGGGTTCAACTACCTCGACCTGACCGGCAACGTGCGGGTCCGGATTGCCCGGCCGGCGGTCTACCTGCGCGTCGACGGCGCCGCGAACGACCCCCAGCCGCCGGTCAAGCGGCCGGTGCAACTGCGCGGGGCCGGGATCAACGCCCTGGTCCGCACCTTGGTCGACTTCGCTCCGCCCTACAAGCTGGTCGAGCTCGCGGCGACCAGTGGGCTGAGCAACGGATATGTCTCGCGTGCCCTGGCGGCGCTGGCCGACGAGCGGCTCATCCGCCGCGCCCCCCGAAGCCGGGCGGTCACCGAGGTCGACTGGTCGCGGCTGCTGATCGCCCGTGCGGAGAACTACTCGCTCCTCAAGAGCAACAGCTGCCGCACTTACCTCGCCCGCACCGGTCCGAACGCCCTGCTGCGGCAGCTGACCGGCGACGACCGGGCGGTGGTCACCGGCAGCTTCGCGGCCCAGCCCTACGTTCAAGTGGCCGCGCCGACCCAGCTCACCCTCTACGTCCCGGACGCCGACGCCTTCGCCGCGCAGCACACCCTCATGCCCACCGACCAGGGCGCGAACGTGATCCTGCTGAGCGCTTCGGATTCGTCTCAGCTGGTCCGGGCCCGAAAGGCCGGCGACGGCACGTTCTATGTAGGACTGTCACAGCTTGTGCTCGATTGCCTGGCCGGCAACGGCCGCCTCCCCGAGGAGGGAAGCGCTTTGCTCGAATGGATGGCCGACAATCCTTCGGCCTGGCGCACGGATCAGATACCTGGTCGTACGTAAACTGGTCTCATGACCACCCCCGATCCTCTCTACGTCGCCGCTCGTCGGATTCTTCTCGACGCACTGCAGACCCTGGGCGAACACCGGAACGCCGTTGTTCTGGTCGGTGCCCAGGCGATCTACCTCCAGGTCGGCGACGCCGACTTCGAGGTCACGGTTGCCCCCTACACCACCGATGCCGACCTGGGGCTCGATCCGGCTCTGCTGGGCCCGGACCCGAAGATTGTCGAAGCAATGGGCGCGGCCGGCTTCACCCTCAAGGTGAAGTCCGGCGGCGGCATCGAGCCCGGCATCTGGCAGGCGCGAACCACGGTCGAAGGCACGCCGACCATGGTCTCCGTGGACCTGCTGGTTCCGGAGCAACTGGCGACTGGCCACGGTCGCCGAGACGCGCGCCTTCCGGACCATGGCAAGAACGCCACCCGCTGGACCCCTGGAATTGAAGCGACTGTCTATGACAACACCGAGATGCCGATCGTCAGCCTGGAGCCGGACCGGGATCCCCGCCGGACCACGATCCGTGTCGCAGGTCCCAGCGCGTTGCTGATCGCCAAGAGCCACAAGATCGCGGATCGGATCGCCGACGGCGCACGCGGTCGCGGACACCGGATCAAGCCGAAGGACTGTGCTGATGTCATCCGGCTCATGCGTTCTCCGGTAACCCCGGCCGCCGTCGGCGCGCGCCTGGGTGAGCTCGCCGAACATCCGGCCTGCGCCGCGAACGTACCGCGTGGCGTCTCACACCTCGTTGCCCAGTTCGGGCGGCCTACCAGCGTCGGCGTCGAGTTGGCCGTCCAGTCGCTGGCCGGTGCGCTGCCGGAGGATCAGATTCGGGCGCTCGCACCCGCCTATGTCGACGAGCTGCTCACGGCTTACCAGGGCGTTGGCTGACGCTTTTGGGGGGCTTTTTCTCAACCCAATGGCAACCGAGTCGATAGAGCTGCCGTGTGGGGACGCGGAGGTGGGCGGCGGGCGGCGCGGTCGAGTTCGCGGCTGTTTGCTACCTATCTTTTGGTCAGCCTGTTGCCGCTGGGGGCGCTTGCCACACTGCTGCTCAACGGCGGGCGGGTCGACGCCACCAAGCAGGGGCAGGACCAAGGCATGGCGCAGGCGGCGGTCATCGCCGAGATGGCGGTTGCGCCGGCGCTCGATGATGCCGACCTGACGCGTGGGCTCACCGAGGATGAGCGGGAGTCGCTGGCGAAAGCCACCGACCTGGCGCTCTACCACGGTTCGGTGCTGCGGATGCGGCTGCGCAACTTCGCCGGCCAGGTCGTCTACTCCGATGACGGGTCGACCTCGGGTGGGGTGCCGGTCTCCGATCCGGCGTTCCAGTCGGCCTCGGTCGGGTCGGCGAAGGCCAGCCTGGTCGCGGATGATTCGGCGGCCGGTGGGGTGATCATCCGGGTGTTGCAACCGGTGTTCGCGCGGGCGTCCGGTGAAGGCGTCGGGGTGCTCGAGCTCTATCTGCCCTACGACAAGATCGCGACGCGGGTGCACGAGCAGATGCGGGTGACGTACTGGCGGCTCGGTGTTGGGCTCGGGGTGCTTTATCTGGCGCTCGGGCTGATCTCCTGGTCGACGACGCGGTCGCTGCGGAAGTATGCCGCTCGGCAGGAGCACGAGGCGCTGCACGACGGTCTGACCGGGCTGCCCAACCGGGAGGCGTTCCGGCAGCGGGCCGCGGCGGCGCTGGCGGCGGGCCGGCGGGACGAGAGCGGTGGCGCGGTGGTGGTGGTCGACCTCAACCGGTTCAAGGAGGTCAACGACACCCTCGGGCATCACGCGGGCGACGAGCTGCTGCGGGTGATCACGGCGCGGTTGCGGAGCGGCCTGCGGCCGCAGGACACGGTGGCCCGGCTGGGCGGTGACGAATTCGCTTTGATTCTGCCGGGGCTGGGTGCTGATGGCGTACGGGATCTGCTGGAAGCTCTCCGTGCTGTTCTGACCAGCGAGATGGTGCTGGACGGAGTGCCGCTGGCGATCGAGGCGAGTTTCGGGATCGCGTTGTATCCGCAGCACGGCGACGACGTGGAGGTGTTGCTGCGCCACGCGGATGCGGCGATGTACCAGGGCAAGCGGGGCACTGCCGACATCGTCGTCTACGCCGGTCAGCGGACCGCGCAGCCGACGCAGTGGCTGGTCGTGCAGGCCGAGTTGCGGCACGCCCTGGAGCGCGACGAGCTGGTGCTGTTCTACCAGCCCAAGGTGCGCCTGTCCGACGGCGCGATCTGCGGGGTGGAGGCGCTGGTGCGCTGGCAGCACCCGGAGCGCGGCCTGTTGCCGCCGGCCGCGTTCCTGCCGGCGGCCGAGCAGTCGGGTCTGATCGAGCCGCTGACCGCGTGGGTGCTGCGGCGGGCGCTGGCCGACCAGGCGGCGTGGATGTCAGTGGGCCGGGACTGGACGGTGTCGGTGAACGTGTCGGCCCGCAACCTGAGCGCCGCCGACTTCGCCGGGATGGTGGAGCCGCTGCTGGACGAGTTCGGCACGGTTCCGGGCCGGCTGATCCTGGAGATCACCGAGACCGCGATGGTCGAGGACGCGGACGCGGCGATGGCCGCGATCCACCGGCTCGTCGGCCGCGGTGTGGGTTTCTCGTTGGACGACTTCGGCACCGGTTACACGAGTCTGGCCCGGTTGCGCGGGGTGCCGCTGGTGGAGTTGAAGATCGACCGGACGTTCGTGGCCACGGTGCTCGACGAGCCGGAGAACCAGGCGATCGTGCAGCTCGACCAGGCGCTGCACGACTCGCTGCCGCAGGCGGTGCGCGACCGCGGTGCCATCCGGTTCGTCACCGACGCCAGCTACGCGCCGATGGAGTCGTTCGCGGCGGACGGCCGCACCATCATCGGGTTCGAGCCGGACCTCGCCGACGCGATCGGCAAGGTCCTCGGCGTCCGGGTGGAGATCGTCACGGGTTCGTTCCAGACCGCCCTGGACAAGGTGGCCGACGGCACCTATGACGGGGTGCTGTCGGCGATGACCGACACCGTGGACCGGGAGAAGAAGGCCGACTTCGTCGACTACTTCGCGGCCGGCTCGTCGATCATCGTGCAGCGCGGAAACCCGCGGGGTGTCGTCGACCTCGCCAGCCTGTGCGGGCAGGTCGTGGCGATCGAGAAGGGCACCAGCCAGGCCGATCTGCTGCACCGGTCGCAGAGCGCCTGCAAGGCCGAGCCGATGAAGATCAACGAGTACAAGACGAACGCGGACGCGCTGCTCCAGTTGCGGACCGGGCGGGCGGTCGCGGTGCTCAACGACTTCCCGGCCGCCGCGTTCCTGACCACCGACAACCGGTCCGCCAACTACTTCCAGCTGGCGTCGGCGCTGCAGTACGAGCCGGGCCTGTTCGGCATCCCGTTCGCGAAGAACAACAGTCAGTTGCGCGACGCGGTGAAGGGTGCGCTGGACCGGGTGATCAGCTCCGGGGCCTACGCCGACCTGCTGGAACGCTGGTCGCTGAAGAGCGGGGCGGTCACCAGCGTATCGATCAACGGCGCTGTCGCCGGTTGACGCTACACACGCGTGTAGTACGCTACACGCGTGAATAGCCAGAGCGATCTGACCGCGCGGGCCCGCATCCGGGACGCTGCGATCGAGCTGTTCGCCGAGCAGGGCATCGCCGGCGCCACCGTCCGCGACATCGCGCTCAAAGCCGGCGTCTCCTCCGGCTTGCTCCGGCACCACTTCGGTTCCAAGGAAGGGCTGCGCGACGCCTGCGACGAGTTCGTGATCAACGAGCTGACCGGCGTCCAGACCCGCTTCCTGGAGTTCCCGTCCCTCGAGCGGATCGAGCCGGCGTGGCTGCGCATGCAGCGTTACCTGATCCGATCCCTCGTCGACGGCTCGCCCACCGCCCAGGCCCTCTTCGACCGCCTGGTCGATTACGGCGAGCAGTGGGTGCGCAGCACCGATCTGAAGGTGGCCGACCCGCGGGCCTACTCCGCGGTCCTCTGCGTCATGAAGATGTCGATGTTCACCATGGGCGACCAGCTCACCCGGGTGCTCGGGGTCAACACCGCCGAGCCCGAGGGCTGGGGCCGGATGCTGTCCGCCTCTCTCGACATCTTCTCGCAAGCGCTGGTCACCCCCGAGCAGGCCGACCAATTGCGCGGGGCAATTGAGCGGTTCCAGACCCCCGAGGAGCAGCCATGACCGAGGCCATCGACGCCGAGGGATTGATCAAGCGGTTCGGCAAGGTCGCCGCCCTGGATGGGCTCGATCTCCAGGTCCGCACCGGTGAGGTGCACGGCTTCCTGGGGCCGAACGGCGCCGGCAAGACCACGATGATCCGCATCCTGTTGGGGCTGATGCGGCACGACGGCGGCCGGGTGAGCCTGCTCGGCGACGATCCGTGGGGGCACGCCACCGAGCTGCACCGCCGTTTGGCGTACGTGCCGGGCGACGTCACCCTGTGGCGCAACCTGACCGGCGGCGAGGTGATCGACCTGCTCGGGCGGCTGCGCGGCGGGCTCGATCCGGCGCGCAAGAAGGAGCTTGTGGAGCGGTTCGAGCTCGACCCGCGCAAGAAGGGCCGCACCTATTCCAAGGGCAACCGGCAGAAGGTCGCGCTGGTGGCGGCGCTGGCCTCCGATGTGGAGCTGCTCATCCTGGACGAGCCGACCAGCGGTCTCGACCCGTTGATGGAGGAGGTCTTCCGCGAGGTGATCCTGCAGGAGAAACGACGTGGCGACCGCACCGTGCTGCTCTCCAGCCATATCCTCGCCGAGGTCGAGGCGCTCTGCGACCGGCTCACGATCATCCGGGAGGGCCGGACGGTGGAGACCGGCACGCTCGACGACCTGCGTCATCTGACCCGCACGTCGATCCAGGCCGAGCTGGCCGGCCCGCCCGACGGCCTGGCCACCATGCCGGGCGTGCACGGCTTCCGCACCGAGCACGGCAAGGTCCGCTTCGAAGTGGACACCGACGCGCTCGAGCCGGCCCTGCAGAGCCTGGTCAAGGTGGGCGTGCGCAGCCTGGTCAGCCAGCCGCCGACGCTGGAGGAGCTGTTCCTGCAGCAGTACCAACGGGGCGACGGGAAATGACCGGCACCGGCAAGCTCATCCGCCTGATCCTGCGCCGCGACCGTGCCGTCCTGCCGCTCTGGGTGCTGGTGTTCGGCCTGCTTCCGCTCGCCTATTTCGCGTCGTTGGAGGGCATTTTCAAAACCGAGGCCGACCGGATTGCGTACGCATCGGCCAGTTCCGGCAACGCCGGGTTCGTCGCGCTGTACGGCCTGCTCAAGGGCGACTCGTTCGCGGCGATGACCGCCTGGCGGGCCGGGTTCGTGCCGGTGATGATCGGGCTGGCCGCGCTGCTCACCGTCATCCGGCACACCCGCACCGACGAGGAGGCCGGCCGTACCGAGCTGATCGGCGCGACCGTGGTCGGCCGCCAGGCGCAACTGGCCGCCGCCCTGATCACGACGAGCGTCGCCAGCCTGCTCGTGGGCCTGCTCACGTTCGCCGGCATGGCGGGCAAAAGCGGTGACACCGCCGGGTCGCTGGCGTTCGGCGCCGAGTTGGCGGTCAGCGGCCTGATGTTCGCCGGGGTCGCGGCGGTCACGGCCCAGCTCACCAGCAGCGCCCGGTCGGCCCGATCGCTCGCGGTCGTGGTGCTGGGCGTCGCCTACGCGCTGCGGGTCGGCGGCGACATCGCCGCCCTCGGTGACGGCGGCCCGAGCTGGCTGTCCTGGCTGTCCCCGCTCGGCTGGGTGACGCATATTTTTCCGTACGGGGGGACGAACTGGTGGCCGGTGCTGGTCGGGGTCGTGTTCGCGATCGCCGCCGTGACCGGCGGGGTCTACCTGCGGTCGCACCGCGACCTCGGCGACGGGACCTTCGCGGCCCGGCTCGGCCCGCCGGTGGCGCCGGCCTGGCTGGGCACACCCTTCGCCCTGGCCTGGCGGCTGCACCGCGGCCTGCTCATCGGCTGGACGGTCGGGCTCAGCCTGCTCGGCGTGATCTTCGGCGGGGTCGGCGGCAGCGTCGTCGACATCGCCAAGGAGAGCGAGAACGTGGGCGACCTCTTCACCCGGCTCGGCGGCGGCTCCGACCAGCTGGTCAACAGCTACTTCGCCGGCATCGCCGCGATCGTCGGGTTGATCGCCTCCTGTTACGCGGTGCAGGCCGCCCTGCGGATGCGTGATGAGGAGACGAGCGGCCACGCCGAGGCGGTGCTGAGCACGGCCGTCTCACGATCTGCCTGGGCCGGCAGCCACCTGCTGTTCTCGCTGCTCGGACCGGCGGTGGCGCTGCTCGCCGAGGGCGTGGTGACCGCCCTGGTCTCGCCGGACGGCAGCTTCGGCGGCATCGTCGGCAGCGCCGTGATCCAGTTGCCCGCGATCTGGGTGATCTCCGGGGTGACGGTGCTCCTGTTCGGCCTGATGCCGCGCTGGTCGCCGGCTGCCTGGGCGGCGCCCGCGCTCTGCCTGCTGATCCTGCTGGTCGGCTCGACCCTGCAGCTCGACCAGTGGTTCCTGGACATCTCGCCGTTCACCCACGTCCCGCACCTGCCGGGCGTGGAGGTCCCGGCGACGCCGGTGGTCACCCTGGTGGCGGTGGCGGTGGTGCTGGCCGCCGCCGGCCTGTTCGGCCTGCGGCGGCGTAACCTCCCGGATTAGGAGCGCTCGGCCAGCCGCTCCTCGTGGTCGAGCTCGCGCTCGAGCACCCGCAGCCCTTCGTCGGTGAGGTTGCCGGCGTCCCGCCACCGCAGCAGCTCCTCGCGCTGGGCGTCGATCACCTCGCGGCGCACCACCAGGGCGGCTTCGTACTGGGGCGACACCGGCACCTCGTCCGACTCGGACTGCTCGATCAGATCGAGCCGTCGGCGATAGCGCTCCAGCCGGATCGTCAGCTGCTTGCGCATGCTGTCGATGGCCTTGTCCTCGATGTGGTCGTGCTCCTCCTGCTTGATCTCGTCGAGCCGGTCGATCGCGGCCTGCACCGCCGCCGACCGGGCCTCGTTGCGCTCCCGGGCCAGGTCGGCCCTGTTGGCCCGCAGGCCGAGCCAGCGGACCAGCGGCGCGAAGGTCAGCCCCTGACCGAGCAGCGTGACCAGCACGACCACGAACGCGCAGAACTGCATCAGGTCGCGGTCCGGCACGTTCTCGTGCAGCGTGAAGATCGCCGCGAGGGAGATGACGCCGCGGGTGCCGGCCCAGCTGAGCGCCACGACCTCGCGTCTGTCGAGCGCCTGGTCCTCCCGCCCGTCGGATGAGCCGCCCAGCCGCGCGTGCATCCGGCTGGGCAGCAGCTGCGTGACCACCAGCCAGAGCGGCCGCAGGAGCAGGACGGCGCCGACCGAGATGGCCACCGCCATGACGATCGTGCTGGTCTCGTATTCGTGCAGGTGATCCACGACTTCCGGCAACTGCTGACCGATGAGCAGGAAGACGAAGCCTTCCAGGACGAAGTCGACGAGCCGCCACACCGCGCTGGTCTGCAGCCGGCTGGCGCCGGTGGAGTGGCGGGGCGCGTTGTGCCCGATGATCAGGCCGGCCACCACCACGGCCAGCACGCCGGAGACGTGGACACGCTCGGCGAGCAGGTAGGCCGCGAACGGGGTGGCCAGCGAGATCGCGTTGGCACTGATCGGGTCCTCGCGCAGGTTCCGCAGCAGTCGCACCGCGTAGGCGACGACCACACCCGCCACCACGCCGCCGGCCGCCGACATCACGAACCGGCCGATCGCGGTCGGGAAGGAGAATCCGTTGCCGTCCACCGAATCGACCGCGACGGCCAGGATGGTCAGTGCGGTCGCGTCGTTGAGCAGGCCCTCGCCCTGGATCAGGGTGATCAGGTTGCCGGGCAGGCCGGCCCGGCGCCCGACGGCGAGCGCGGCCACCGGGTCGGGCGGGGCGATCGCGGCGCCCAGCGCCACCCCGGCGGCCAGCGTCGCCCCGGCCACCCAGAGGTGGAAGCCGACGCCGACGAGCATCGCGGTGGCGAGCACCAGCAGCACCGAGAGGCTGATGACGATGCGCAGGTTGTGCCGGATGTCGAGCAATGAGGAGTCCAGCGCCGCGTTGTAGAGCAGCGGCGGGATCACCAAGGTCAGGATCAGCTCCGGGTTGAGCGGAATGTTCTCCCCGGGCAGGAAGGCATAGACGATGCCGATGATGGTGAGCAACGCGGCCGAGGGAAGCCCGGTCCGGCGGGAGACCCACCGGGTCGCCACGATGACGGCCACGGTTATCAGGACATAGAGCAGGATTGCCTCGAGATGGTGCACCTGCTCCATCTTTCTATGACGGGCCGCCTCAGGCAGCGCGGCCCGTCACAAAATCAAACGAATCAGTAGCGGTAGTGCTCGGGCTTGTACGGACCGTTGACGTCCACGCCCAGGTATTCGGCCTGCTTCTTGGTGAGGGTGGTCAGCTTGACGCCGAGCGCGTCGAGGTGCAGCCGGGCCACCTTCTCGTCGAGGTGCTTCGGCAGCACGTAGACCTGCTTGTCGTACTCGCCCGGCTTGGTCCACAGCTCGATCTGAGCGATGACCTGGTTGGAGAACGAGTTCGACATGACGAAGCTGGGGTGGCCGGTGGCGTTGCCCAGGTTCATCAGCCGGCCCTCGGAGAGCACGATCACCGAGTGGCCGTCCGGGAACCGCCACTCGTGGACCTGCGGCTTGATCTCGACCTTCTCGACGCCGGCGACCTTGGCCAGGCCGGCCATGTCGATCTCGTCGTCGAAGTGACCGACGTTGCCGACGATCGCGTTGTGCTTCATGCCGGCCAGGTCGTCGGCGGTGATGATGTCGGTGCCGCCGGTGGTGGTGATGAAGATGTCCGCCTGGGCGAGCACGTCCTCGAGCGGGGCGACCTGCATGCCGTCCATCGCGGCCTGCAGCGCGCAGATCGGGTCGATCTCGGTGACCACGACGCGGGCGCCCTGGCCACGCAGCGTCTCCGCCGCGCCCTTGCCGACGTCGCCGTAACCGCAGACCACGGCCAGCTTGCCGCCGAGCATCACGTCGGTCGCGCGGTTGAGGCCGTCGACCAGCGAGTGCCGGATGCCGTACTTGTTGTCGAACTTGCTCTTGGTGACCGAGTCGTTCACGTTGATGGCCGGGAAGAGCAGGGTGCCCTCCTTGGCCAGCTTGTAGAGCCGGGCCACACCGGTGGTGGTCTCCTCGGTGACGCCGCGGATCTCGGCGGCGATCCGGGTGAACCGCTGCGGGTCGTCGGCCAGCGAGGCACGCAGCGTCTCGAGGATGATCGTGTACTCGTGGCTGTCGGCCTCGGTGGCCTGCGGGACCGCGCCGGCCGCCTCGAACTCGACGCCCTTGTGCACGAGCAGGGTGGCGTCGCCGCCGTCGTCGAGGATCATGTTGGGCCCGGCGCCGTCACCGAAGTCGAACAGGCGCATGGTGGCCCACCAGTACTCGTCCAGGGACTCGCCCTTCCAGGCGAAGACCGGGACGCCGGTGGGCGCTTCGACGGTGCCGCTGCCGACGACGGTCGCGGCCGCCGCCTCGTCCTGCGTCGAGAAGATGTTGCAGGACACCCAGCGAACCTGGGCGCCGAGCTCGACCAGCGTCTCGATCAGCACGGCGGTCTGCACCGTCATGTGCAGCGAACCGGCGATGCGCGCGCCACGCAGCGGCTGCGACTCGCGGAACTCCTCGCGGAGCGACATCAGACCGGGCATCTCGTGCTCGGCCAGGCGCAGCTGATGGCGGCCGGCCTCGGCCAGCGTGAGATCGGCCACGGCGAACTCGAGACCGTTCACAACCTGCAGTTTGTCGGACATGAAGAGGGGCTCCCTCCCTCTAGGGAGGCGCCCTTGCGTCAGCAAGCCTGCGGCCGAGCGTGGCGGACCCCACACCTTGAGCGGATCCGTTGCAGCGCCTCTCGACCGGGCCTTTACAGGGTAACCCGAGCCTGCGATTCTTAGCCGCCCCCCATGTGATTCGACGGCAGGTAGGGACGTGTCAGAGCCGCTACCTCGGGTTTTCCGGCCCAGGACCATTCGCGTACAACTCACTCTCGCCATCACGGCGGTCGTCGCCCTCGTGGTCGCGCTCGCCGGTCTGGCAGTCGTGCTGTACGCCGATCATCGCGACCGTGACTCGGTGGACGCCGCCCTTGCGACGCGAGTGGCACAGGTCCGCACGGCCGCGACGAAGTCCGGCACGCTGCCCACCGACGGCTCCTTCGCCGTCCGCCTTCTCGACGGCACCACGGTGCGGGCCGAGGTCGGCGCGACGACGAAGTTCTCGATCCCGGTCAAGGACGGCTATTCCACCGTTACCGCCGCGGACGGATCGCATTGGCGCTCATGGGCCGAAAAGGTCAAGACCGGCGCGCAGTTGCAGGTGTTGATCAACCTCCAGGACGTGGAGGAGAACCATTCCGGAAATGTTGTGATGATTGATCTCATTGTGGTTCTTGCCGCGCTTGTCGCCGCAGCCGGCACCTGGTTCGTCGGTGGCCTCGTGATGAAGCCGCTGGTCAAGCTGGCCGAGGGTGCGCAGGCGATCACGCCCGACGCCCCCGAGCAGCGACTGCCGGTGGTGACCAGCCCACCCGAGGTTGCCGATCTCGGGACGGCTCTCAACGAGGCGCTTGACCGGATGAACATCCCCGATCGCGAGCAGCTCGCCCAGGAAGCGGCCCAGGAGGCGACCGAGCACTTCGCGAAGGTGGCCGCGGACAACCTGCGCGAGCCGCTGTCCGAGCTCGGGGAAAACCTCGACCAGCTGCTCGACAATCCGGAGATGACGTCCATCCAGCGCCATCTCGTCCTCGCCGCGATCCAGACCGAGTACCGCCGGATCACCGAGATGGTGGACGAGCTTCAGGCCCGTACCAAAGCCTGAAATTTCTTTGCCGCCGTTGTCCGGATCCCGGCCGGCCGTTCGTCACCCTGGTGAAAACCGATCCCAGGGAGACAACGATGAAGTACATGATGTTCGTCTGCACCGACACCGAGCCGGAGACCGATGAGTCGGCCGCTCCGGACATCGAGGTGTGGGTCGCCGAGAACGACGCGAACGGGCGCCGGGTCACCGGGAACCAGCTGGTCCCACCGTCGTCCGCGACCACGGTCCGGGTCCGCGGCGGCGAGGTGCTGCTCACCGACGGCCCGTTCGCCGAGACGAAGGAGGTCATCGTGGGCTTCGACATCCTCGAGTGCGCCGACCTCGACGAGGCGATCGCCGTCGCCGCCGCGCATCCGATGGCCTACGGCGGCCGGCTCGAGATCCGCCCCTACCAGGAGTTCTAAGCATCATGTGGGACTCCTACGGGCGGATCGTCGCCACTCTGATCCGAGTGACCGGCGACTGGAGTCTCGCCGAGGACTGCGCCCAGGAGGCGATGGTGGCCGCGCTGGAACGGTGGCCCCGCGACGGCGTTCCCGACAATCCGGGCGGCTGGCTGATGACGGTCGCCCGGAACCGGGCCGTCGACGTGCTCCGGCGCGCCACGGTCGAGCAGAAGAAACTCCAGGAGGTGGCGATGCGCTGGCCACCAGGCCTGCCGGAGGAGATCGAGGACGACCGGCTGCGGCTGATCTTCACCTGCTGCCACCCCGCGCTCGCCCCCGAGGCCCGGGTCGCGCTCACCCTGCGGACCGTCGCGGGCGTGCCGACCGCGGACATCGCCCGCCTGTTCCTGGTCACCGAGACGGCCATGACCCGCCGGATCACCCGGGCCAAGTCGAAGATCGCCGACGCGCGCATTCCGTACCGGGTGCCGTCCGGGCCGGCCCTGCAAGAGCGTCTGCCGGGGGTCCTGGCCGTCCTCTACCTGCTCTTCACCCGGGGGTACGACGCGGACGGCGAGCCCGCGTTCGCGGACGAGGCGATCCGTCTCGCGCGCCTGCTGGTGACGCTGATGCCGGCCGAGCCGGAGGTCCCGTCACTGCTGGCGCTGTTCCTGCTGCAGCACTCGCGGCGGCACGCCCGCCGTGACCAGCTCGGTGATCTGGTGACCCTGGACCGGCAGGATCGCTCCCGCTGGGATCTGGCCGCGATCGCCGAGGGCCTCGAGATCCTGGCGCGCACCCCGATCGAGGGCCCCTACGCCCTGCAGGCCCGGATCGCCGCCGGTCATGCCGGCGCTCGCAGCGACTGGCCGTCGATCGCCGGCTGGTACGACCAGTTGGCCCGGCTTCAGCCGACCCCGATCGTCGAGCTGAACCGGGCGGTGGCGCACGGTTACGCCTACGGCCCGCAGGCGGGCCTCGCCCTGCTGCCGGAGAGCCTCGCCGGGCATCCGGCCGCGATCGCCGTGGAGGCCGACCTGACCGTGAAGGCCGGCGACCCGCAGCGGGCCGCCGAGCTGTTCCGCGCGGCCGCCGCGGCCGCGGCGTCGGAGGTGGAACGCCGAGCGCTGCTGGCCCGGGCCGACGAGCTTTAGACCGCCGCCAGCTTCGAGTGGGACAGCGCGAGGGTCGACCAGCGGACCGCGTCCATGTACTGCCCGGCCAGGTCGAACGTGCCGAACTCGCCCTTCTCGTACGAGTCGACCGCCCGCAGCACCCGGCCCAGTCGCCCGGAGCCGTCGGTCAGGGCGGCCACGATCGCCGGGGCGAGCGGGAACTGCTCGATCATCGAGATCGGGTCGATCTGCAGCAGCTGGGCGACCCCGCTGATCACGCCGGCCATGAACGCGCCGTCCGAGGAGGCGCCGAACCAGGTCGAGATGTTCTCGCAGAGCCGGGCCCGGGTGAGCACACCGAGCATGTGCTCCTCGCTGGTGGTGCCGGCGTCGTCGAGCACCATCAGCAGCGCCCACTGCCGGATGCTCGGCAGGCCCACCATGACCACGGCCTGGCGCACCGAGGAAACCCGGTTCTGGTGCCCGGCCGCGACCGAGTTGCTGGCCCGCAGCACGCGCAGGGACAGCGGCGGGTCGCTGGCGATGATGCTGACGATCTTCTGCACGTCCGGCTCCTCGGCGCTGAGCGCGCCGACCAGCTCGAGGCGGCGCAGCCGGGACGGTGACAGGCTGGCGACCGTGAGCACCTGGGGATGGCTGAGCGCGTACCCCTGGCGCAGTTCCATGCCGTAGCGCTCGGCGATGGCCAGCTGTTCCTCGGTCTCGAGGCGCTCGGCGACGATCTTGATGTTCGGGTACTGGCGGCAGGCGGCGACCACCTCGTCGAGGCGGGACAGATCGCCGTCGAGCAGGTCGAGCTTCACGTAGGAGGCGAGGCTGAACAGCACCTCGTGCCCGGAGCCCCAGACGAAGTCGTCGAGCGCGATGCGGTAGCCGGCCTCGGCGAGCGCGGTGACCCCGGCGACCACCTCGTCGTCCATCCGCACGGTCTCCAGGACCTCGAGGACGACCTGTTCCGGGCCGAAGGGCAGGGCGATCTCGCCGATCAGGAACTCGCGAGTGAGGTTGATGAAGCAGAGCCGATCGCCGGCGACCTCACGGATGCCGAACTCGGTGAACGCGTTCACCATCACCGTGCTGGTGGCGAACGTGTCCTGACGCCCCGCCGCGACGGCGTCGACGCTGCCACGGAACAGCAGCTCGTAGGCGATCACGTCACCCTGGACGTCAAAGATCGGCTGACGTCCCACGTGCACCAGCTGGGTGACGTCTGCGGCTGCCGATGGTTTCACACCGCTTGCTATCGGTCGGCAACCCGAAGATCTGACGAGAACGCGCGCTCTCGCAAGAAAACGATGCTGCTGTGCAACGGGCGAGCAATCTCGCGAAAAACATCGACAACATCTTGTGTACTGCGTCACAGCGGTCCTATCGTCACCTCACCTCCACGCGTCCGTCCCGCTTGGAGGCTCGCTCCCTCGAGAAAGAGCCCGTCCATGACCCTGGCGAGATATACGGCCGCCGTGCTGGCGGCCGGGCTGAGCCTTGCGGTCGGCGCTGCCGGTACCGCGTACGCCTCGGAAAAACCGCAACCGAAGGTCACCCGCGCCGCCCTCGACCCGGCGCTCGTCGCCGGGCGCGGCGCGAGCGTCGCATTCCAGGAGCAGGAGGCCGAGAACGCGGCGACCAACGGCACGGTCATCGGCCCCGACCGCACCGCCTACACCCTGCCCGCCGAGGCCTCCGGCCGCACCGCGGTCAAGCTCGCCCCCGGCCAGTGGGTCGAGTTCACCCTGCCCAAGGCGGCCAACGCGATCAACGTCCGCTACAGCATCCCGGACGCCCCCACCGGCGGCGGGATCACCGCGCCGCTGTCGGTCAAGGTCCGCAACACCACCCGCACCATGTCGCTGACCTCGCAATACTCATATCTTTACAACCAATATTCGTTCAGCAACGACCCCACCGCGGACCTTCTGCACCCGGACTGGTGGATCACCGAGTGCGCCTGCGTGCCCGCCGCGACGACGCCGGCGCCGACGATCACGAAGCCGTTCCGGCCCAGCCACTTCTATGACGAGCAGCGGCTCCTGCTCGGCACGACCTACCAGGCAGGGGAGAAGGTCCGGCTGACCGCGTCGGTCGGCGCCGCCTGGACCGTGATCGACCTGCTCGACTCCGAGTTGGTCGGGCCTCCTCGCGTGTCCGTTTTGTCGGCTAACGTGCTGCTCTTCGGGGCCGACCCCACCGGACGGAAAGACTCGGCGCCGGCCTTCGACAAGGCGATCGCGTTCGCGCGCAAGACGCACCTGCCGGTCTATGTCCCGCCGGGCACCTTCCAGGTCAACCGGCACCTCATCGTCGACGACGTGACGATTCTCGGTGCTGGCAGTTGGTACACGATCATCAAGGGTCACGAGATCGCGCTGTCCACGCCCGCGCCGGACAAATCGACCCATCTGGGCGTCGGTTTCTATGGGGAGAATTCGCGGAACGTGCATTTGTCAGGATTTGCGATCGAGGGTGACGTCCGCGAGCGGATCGACACCGACCAGGTCAACGGGGTCGGCGGCGCGATGAGCGACTCGACGATCGACGGCCTCTACATCCACCACACCAAGGTTGGCCTGTGGTTCGACGGTCCGATGTCGAACGTCAAGGTCACCAACAATGTGATCGCCGACCAGATCGCCGACGGCCTCAACTTCCACACCGGTGTCACGAAGTCGCTCGTCAAGAACAACTTCCTGCGCAACACCGGTGACGACGCCCTGGCCATGTGGTCGGAGGGCACCGCGGACGCGAACAACACGTTCGACCACAACACCGTGCAGACGCCGGTGCTGGCCAACGGCATTGCGATCTACGGCGGCACCGACAACACGGTCTCCGGCAACCTGATCGCCGACCCGATCCGGGAGGGCAGCGCGCTGCACGCCGGCTCCCGCTTCGGCGCGGTGCCGTTCACCGGCTCGCTGAAGTTCACCGACAACACCACCGTGCGGGCCGGCACCTACGAGCTGAACTGGAAGATCGGGCTCGGCGCGATCTGGATCTACGCGCTGGACCGGAGCATCGACGCGGACATCCAGGTGGTCGGCGACAACTTCCTGGACAGCACGTACAACGCGGTCATGCTGGTCTCCGACTGGCCGGTCAAGGACCTCTACTCGATCACCAACACCCACTTCAAGAACATCAAGATCGACGGCACCGGTACGAGTGTGCTCAGCGCCCGCGTTGCCGGGTCGGCCACGTTCGAGAACGTCGACGCCCGCAACGTCGGGGCGGTCGGCATCAACAACTGCGGCTCGTTCAACTTCACCCCGGCCGGCTCCGAGTTCTCGGTGACCGACCTGGGCGGCAACGACGGCGGCTGGCTCGCACCGTGGCTGCTTCCCAACACGATCACCTGTGACGACCGTCCCCCGGTCGTCGCGCCTCCGGCCCCCGCCACCTGGTAAATCATCGAAAGCGGCCCCGCTCGTTGAATTCGGGCGGGGCCGCTTCGTATTGGTAGCCTGGGCCGCCTAAGTCGGGACCTCGGAGGATGTTCGTGAGCCAAACACTGCTGGTGACCGGTGGCGCCGGATTTGTCGGAGCCAACCTGATCAGGGCGCTGCTCATCGACTTTCCCCAGGCGGCGGTCGTCTCGCTGGACAACTACTTCACCGGCGTCCCGGAAAATCACGTCAACGACCCCCGGGTGACGTATATCGACGGCTCGACCGTCGACCTCGCCAAGATCTGGGCCGAGCGCGGCCTCCCCAGCCCCGAGATCGTCTTCCACCTCGGCGAATACTCGCGGATCGTGCAGTCGTTCGACGACCACGATCTGACCTGGGACTTCAACATGCTCGGCACCAAGGAGGTGGTGAAGTTCGCCTCCGCCAACGGGTCGAAGCTGATCTACGCCGGCTCCTCGTCGAAGTTCGGCAACGACGGGCAGGACGAGAACCTGAACCCGTACGCGTGGACCAAGGCCAAGAACATCGAGTACATCCGCAACTACTCGTCGTGGTACGGCCTGGACTACGCGATCACCTACTTCTACAACGTTTACGGGCCCGGTCAGATCACCAGCGGCCGCTACGCCACCGTGATCGGCATCTTCGAGGACCACTACCTCCGCGGCGAGGCTTTGCCGGTGGTGTCGCCCGGCACCCAGACCCGCGACTTCACCCACGTCGACGACATCGTCCGCGGCATCGTCCTGGTCGCCCAGAAGGGCAGCGGCGACGGCTATCTCCTCGGCGCCGGCCACGAATGGCCGGTCATCGAGGTCGCCAAGCTGTTCGGGGTCGACTACGAGCTGAAGCCGGCGCTGCGCGGCGAGCGGGTGCGCGGCCAGGCCGACATCACCCGGGCCGCCGAGCTCGGCTGGCAACCGTCGGTCCGACTCGACTCCTACATTGCCCGCTTCATCGCCACCCACCAGCCGGGAGAGCTGAATCACTGAGCGTCGCGACCTGGCCCTCGACCAGGTTGACTGGCGCGAGTGCGCCGATCGCTGACCGTCCTGCTCGCCCTGGCCTGCGGTCTCACCGTGGCCAACCTGTACTACTCGCAGCCCCTGCTCGACCTCATCGCCGATGCCTTCGGGGTCAGCCAGGGCGCGGCGACCGTCGTGGTCACGCTCACCCAGATCGGGTACGCGCTGGGCCTGCTCTTCCTGCTCCCGCTCGGTGACCTGGTCGAGAACCGGAAACTGACCACCCGGCTGCTCATCGGGACGGCGGCCGCGCTGCTGTTGGCGGCGGTCTCCCCGGCGTACTCAATCTTCCTGGTCGTCTCGGTCTTGATCGGGGTGACCTCGGTGGTCGCGCAGATCCTGGTGCCGCTCGCCGCGCATCTCGCGCCGGAGGAACAGCGCGGCGCCCTGGTCGGCAAGGTGATGGGCGGGCTGCTGCTCGGGATCCTGCTGGCCCGGACGGTGTCGAGTTTCGTCGCGGAGCTGTTCGGGTGGCGGGCGATCTATTTCGTCTCGGCCGCTTTCATGATCCTGCTGGCTCTCGCGCTGCGCCGGATGCTCCCCAACTTCGTACCGTCACACACCACCGGCTACCGCGCGTTGATGCGCACCGTCGGGGAACTGGTCCGCACCGAGCCGGCGCTGCGCCGGCGCGCCCTCTGCCAGGGGCTGCTTTTCGGTGCATTCAGCGCTTTCTGGACGGCGATCGCCTACGAGCTGATCGGCGAGCACGGCTTCGGACAGGCCCAGATCGCGATCTTCGCGCTGGTCGGGGCGGGCGGCGCGACGGCCGCGCCGCTGGCCGGCAAGCTGGCCGACCGGGGGTACGGCGTAATCGGCAGTGGCGGGGCGCTCCTGCTGGCCGCCCTGATGGCCGTGCTGGCCGCGGTCGGGCACGGGTCGATCGTGGTGCTGGCGCTGGCCGGCTTCCTGCTCGACTTCGCGGTGCAGGCCCACCAGGTGATGAGCCAGCACGAGATCTACGCGTTGCGGTCCGACGCTCGTGCCCGGATCAACACCGTCTTCATGACCACCGTCTTCACCTGCGGCGCCCTGTCGTCGGCCGCCACCGGCCTGCTGCACCACCGGTTCGGCTGGACCGGAGCGTGCGTGCTCGCCGCCGCGCTCGCCCTGACCGGCCTGATCGCGTGGGCTGTTGGCAGGCGCAGTTAATTATGGGGCGATGCAACCCCGCCGGAACGCCAATCGTCATCCGGGTGTGAGACGAGACAGAACCGAGCGAGATGAGCAGTTCCACGAATTCGTGGTCAGCCGGCGGCCTCACCTTCTGCACACGGCGAACCTGCTGACCGCGGGGGACACGCACCTGGCCGAGGACCTCGTCCAGGCGACACTCACCAAGCTCTACGTCGCCTGGCCGTCCTTCCAGCGTGCCGACAACCCCGAGGGTTATTTGCGCCGGGTGCTGGTCAACGCGCTGATCGACGAACGGCGGCGGATCTGGCGGCGGCGGGAGCAGACTATGGCCGAGCTCCCGGACGTCGTCGCCACACCAGCGGACGGCTCCGTCGGCTCCGTTGGTGAAGCCGTCAAGCTCGCGCTGCGCGAACTGCCGCCACGAATGCGCGCGGCGGTCGTGTTCCGCTACTTCTACGACCTCGACGTGGCAGCGACGGCGGACGCGCTCAGCTGCTCGGAAGGCAACGTCAAGAGTCAGACCTCGCGGGGCCTGGACCGTCTCCGTGCCGCACTGCACATCGCCCAGCCAGCCTTTCTGCGACAGGGAGCCACCCCATGAACGACCTGCGTGACCACTTCCGCGAGATCGCCGGTCCGATCTCCACCACGACCGAGACCCAGGTCGAGGCCGACCTGACCCGTGGACGCCGCGCGCTGCGCCGCCGCCGCGCCGTGCAGACCCTCACCGGCTCCGCCTTCGGCGCCGCCGCGCTGGCCGCCGCGATCGCGGTCGCCACCAGCGGCAGCACCCCGGCCGGCACCAACACCGCCACCGCGCCCGGCGACCAGATCGTCGCGGGCGCGGCCTCGGTCAAACTGGTCGCGTACAAGGGCGAGCAGCCCGAGGGCTTTACCGTCGACAAAGTGCCGGACGGCTGGTTCATCCAGTCCAGCGACCTCAGCTCCCTGGTGCTCGCTCCCGAGAAGGCCAAGCACCTGGGCCCGAACGTCAACCCGTCGACCGAGCCGCTCGCCGACGGCAGCTCGTTCGTCGGCAAGATCGCCATCATGCTCGAGTCGAAGGACCAGCACGGCCCCTCGCGCGACGGTAAAAAGGTCAAGGTCGGCGACCAGGAAGGCGTACTGCTCAAGAGCCTCCAGGGCGAGACGCCGGACGGCCCCGCGCCGACCGCGCCGGGCGGGGACACCGGTTGGGAGCTGTGGCTGAAGCAGCCTTCTGGCGTCTACCTGATCGTCCAGGTCTGGCAGGGCCTGGGCCTGACCCAGGACCAGATCGTCGAACTGGGCGCCGGCATCCACGTCACCACGGACGCAATCCAGGGCGTCGGCTGACCACCCGCGGTTACGCTCGGGGTCTTCGGAACAGTGGAGGAACTGTCATGCCCTATGCGGTGGACTTCGGCGCCGTCTCGACCGTCGGCCTGGAGTCGTCGCCGGTCACGGTCGCGCTTGCCGGGTTGCGGGCGAACGAGGCCCGGTACTTCAAAAACAAGTACGACCACACCTTCACGGTAGAGCCGGCGAACGAGGCCCAGGCGACCATCGACTGGGTGAGCCGCATCCTCGAGGAAGAACGCGGCATCGTCATCGCGTCTCCACCGCTCGAGGCAACCGCGTTCCAGGTCGAGAACATTCGGATGGCCTACGTTTTCTACGAGAGCGGCCTGTCGATCAACGTGATGTACACGATTGATGACGGCGGGAAACGGGCGGTCGGGTTCAAGCTTTCCGACGGGATGGAGATCCCGGAGGAGCTCAGCGCGTTCAAATTCGCCCGCCAGAAGTCGAAGCTGGCCGGCACGATCCGCGGCTCCTACTTCGTCATCAAGAAGGAATATTGACGCCGTGACCGATCGCATCGAGCGCTGAGCCGCTCGATGCGATCGGCCTGGGTCAGTCTTGGCCGCCGGCCGGCTCGACCACCTTGACGACCTGCAGCGGGAGCACGTAGGCGCCGCGTTCCGGCCCGGAACCGACCACCGAGACGCAGATCAGATCGCCGTTGGTGACGTCCCCGGCGTACACATCGTCGTGCAGCATTTTGGCCGTGCTTGCGCTGACCAGGTTGCCGAACCGCTTCGCGTTGGTCGGAGCCTTGCCGGCCGGCAGCCCGGCGAGCTTCGCGAACGTCTGCACCAGCGCCGGGCTGGCCTGATGTGTGTAGATCCGGCGCACCCGATCGACATAACCCGGAAGAGCCGCATTGAGCGCGGCGTGGTTGAGCATCATGCCCTCGGTGTAATAGCGCTTCACGGCCGGTCCGTTCATGCCGTAGCAGGCCAGCTCGGCCGCCTTAGGCGTGCCGTACGGGTGCCGCGAGCCACCGCCGAAGTGGTGGATCAGCGGATCGGTGAATCCCGGCTCCTCGCCGAACGACTGCGAGTCCCGTGAGTAGAGCACCAGCCCTGGTGTCTCCTCCTGCCGGCTCAGCACCAGCGCCGCCGCGCCGTCCGAGAAGATCCCCGCCGACGCCCACAGGCTCTTGCCGAGCGGATGCGTGTCGTTGTGCAGGTAGATCGGGTTGACGCCGCCCTCGAGGTCACCGGTGATCCGGGACGGCGCGTTGTAGGTGACGATCAGCGCATTGCGCGAGTTGAGACGAGCGGCGAGCGCGGCCGCGCGGGCGAGGCCCGCACAGCCCGCGCCGATCTGGATCGGCACGACGTCGTCCGGCAACTGCAATTCCCGGGCCATCCGGAAGGCATCCTGATCAAGCATGATTTCGTACGGCGAACAGGTCACCACGATCATCGTGTCGATGTCCCGCGGCTCGAGGTCGGCGGAGAGCAACGCCTCCCGGCCCACCTCGGCGATCCGCCCGAGGTCGGCGAACGTGTGCGGATCCCAGCTCTTGCCCGCGATGCCGAGCACGCGTTCGACGAGCTCACCGCTCATCAGCCCACCCGCACGGGCCGGGATCTTGGCGGCGGTGGCCCACTCATCGATGGTGATTACCCGTCCGATGAGGGTGGCCAGCCCCGTGATGGCGTACGGCAAAGAAAGTGCACTGTCGACAGTCATCACTCCGGCTTTCGGTCGACATGTTTGACAGCTCAAAGCATGTTGATCACCAACCGGTCGATACACCAGGGAGATCCCTAGTCCATAGCATGCATTCCGTGTCCAGCGATCATGCATTCCGTGTCCAGCGATCTTGAGGCTGAGGCGTTGCGCGACTCGGCCTTGAAGTCCGCCGACCCACGCCAGTTGTTCCAGGCCTTCCTCGTCCTGACCCGCAACGCGGGCGCCGCTTCGTTGCAGCCGATGGCTTCGGAGATGTCCCGCTTCGCCGCCGAGGAGCCCTTTCTCGTCTCGGTCGCGACCGGGGTGGCCCTCTCCCGAGCCGGCTCCCCGGCCGCGGCTTTCCATCTCGAATCTGCGCTGCTCTTGTTCGATTCGCTGGGCCTGCATCACGATCCGCTCTACCTGGAGTGCGCGATCTTCGTGACGCTGACGCTGATCCGCCCGCACGAGGCTCGCCAGAAATACGCGGCATACGTTGATAAGTTGGCTTTCGATCCCGCAGCTCGCGCGCGGTTGCTCGCCATGATCGGCTTGGGCGACGCGTGGGCCGGCAACCTGGTGCGCGGCCAAGCCGAAATGCTGGAGGCCCGAGACCTGGCCCTGCAGGCGGGCCGCCCCGACGTGCAGGCCGAGGTCACCTCGTGGCTGATCAAATGCGAGGCCCTCCGCGGCGACCTGGCCGCGTCGGCCGCGCACCTGGCCGAGGCGCGATCGCTGGCCGCCCGCAACGGCTCGGAGTGGGTGGCCGGGCACATCGTCGAAGGCTCGGCGGCGTTGCACTTCGCCCAGGGCGACACCGAGGCATGGGTGGCGATGCTGGAGCTGATGGTCGGCGCCGGCATGGGCGTCGACTCCGGCCTGACCTTCGAAT
Organism: Actinoplanes sp. NPDC026619; assembly: GCF_040638295.1. Lineage (NCBI taxonomy): Bacteria > Bacillati > Actinomycetota > Actinomycetes > Micromonosporales > Micromonosporaceae > Actinoplanes > Actinoplanes sp. NPDC026619. Next base: position 24,397 of record NZ_JBEZYA010000006.1, on the reverse strand, counting down.
ACCGCTGGGAACTGGCCACGCACCACGCACTCTTTGGTGCCCCTACGGCGGCTGCGGCGTTGCTCGACGGCGTACCGCCGGCCCCGGTGTTCCTCCCGGGCGGCCCGGCGATGGCGGCCTGGCGCTCCTGGATCGCCGCCCCCGACGACGTGCAGCGCATGCAGGAGTTCGAGGCGGTGCTGCCCGAGCTGACCCGCCCGGCCGAACGCCTGCCCCGCGCCCGGATGTCGTGGCTGCTGGGCGCGCACCACGGCCGCCAGGGCCGCCGAGCGCCGGCGGTGCGCCTGCTGGAGGCCGCGTGCGCCGGCTACGCCGCCATCGGCGCCGGCGGAATGCTGACCTTGGTCGAGGCCGACCTACGCCAGGTGACCGGCGGCCGCCCGTCATACACGCCCCCGCCGCCGCTGGCGTCAAAGCCGGGGGAGGCGGCCCTGACCGGCGCCGAGATCCGGGTGGCGGTGGCGGTGGCCGACGGCCTGAGCAACAAGGAGGCCGCAGAGCGCCTGTTCGTCACGGTAAAGACGGTCGAGTTCCACCTGGGCAACGTCTTCCGAAAGCTGGACGTCCGAAACCGCACGGAGCTGGCCCGCCGCCGAGACCGCCTCGGCTGACCGCTCACCCCTCGAGCAGCACCCGCAGATTGGTCAGGCTCGTGACCAGCGCGCTGGTGTAGCCCATGATCCGGCCCGCCCATTTGACCACCGCCGACGCGATCTGCGCGGCCACCACCGGGATCGTCACGACCAGCAGCGACTCGGCCGCCCAGACGATCACCCGAGCCACCAGGTCGGCGATCAGATCGCGGACGATGTCCCGGGTGAACTGCACGAGATTGCCAGCCGCCTGCGTGGCCGCCGCCATCGTCGACGCCAGCACGCCCAGGCCGCCCAGTCCGTCGACGTTGTTGGCCATCAGGCTCTGATACGAATCCGCCGCCGTCCCCTGCCAACCAGGCAGGTCCGAGGCGAGGCTCGAATGCAGATCGTCGGCCAGCGACTGCAGCTCGCCGGCCATGTTCGACCAGGTCTGGGCGTTCGCGACAACCTGATCGGGGATGCCGGCGAGGTGATCCAGCATCTCGCGCAGCGGCTCGAAATACTCCATCGCCCAGCTCAGCCCGCTGGACAGCAAAGAGCTGAACGGGTCCAGTACGGTCGCCGCCACCTCGGTCGCGAAGGCACCGCCGGCCAGCGCGCCCTCCACCCAGCTTCCACCCTTAACCGCCTGGTCAAGACCTTGAAAGCTGTCCGCAAGACCAAACCCCGTCGTTCCCGTACGCGTCGTGACGACGCCCGCGACCAGCGACCTGTCCGCCACCGCCGACTCCTAGAGTTGCCCGGCACGGCGGATGCGGCCCGCCGCCGAGTCGTCGACGTCGGCGTACTCCTGGCTTGTTTTGATCAGTGCTTGGGCGGCGCGGTCGAGGTTGCTTTCGACGTGGGTGAAAAGTTGATCCTGCTTCTGGTGCCGGCGCTCCAGGATGCCGGCCATCCAACTGCACAGCAAGCCGTACGCGGCGTCGTTGCTGCCGATGCTCGCACTCGCCGACTTGATCGCCCCGAACCGCTGCCGCAACGCGTCGAGCTTGGCCGCGTGCGCGCGGATCTCCTCGATCTCGACCGAGAACCCCTCTGCCATCGACCGGTCACCCCCTGAGGACCTGAAGCGTGTCGATCGTGTCGAGATAGGAGTGGAATCGCACCCCACCGCGGCGGGCGTGATCGCCCAGCGTCAGAACCAGACCGCGCACACGGGGGAGTGCGCCCAGGATCTCGCGGACGTTGCCCGGGGTGAAGTCGAAGCCCACCACCAGCGGGTATTCGGAGGCGAGCTGGTCCAGGTCGGCGATCTGGAACTCGTCCTCGTACTCCGGGGCACGGTCACGCAGGAACGCCCACGAGTCGCGGTACTCCGGCAGTACGTCGGCCTGGAAGAAGGAAGCTCCGAGGTCCTGCTCGGCGGTGTAGTCGCTGAATACCCAGCCCGGGTCGTCGTCGTGTGCGATCTCGACGCCGCCGTACACAATTCCGATGCCGGCTTCGCTGAGCGCGGCCCGCACGATGGCCGGCGGAACAGCCCGCCCAACCGGCTGCACGAAACGGGCGTGAAGTGAATTCGCGATGCGCAGGATCCGGTCGGGGTCGTCGGCGAGGTCCATCATCGGCACGAGCGTCGCCCGCTCCAACACCGCATAGATGCCGACGGCCTGCTCGACCGGAATCTCGCGGCCGTCATCGAACCGCGGATCAGGCGTCAGGTCGACCCCGAGCAGATCCGCCCCCAGCTTCTCGAGAGCAACAGCCTCGTCCGCGGCGCGAACCCGGTCCACCTTGATCAGGTCATTCGTCATAGCGCACCACGTTCCCGCCCAGCTCGTCTGCACCTCGGAAGTCTCTCGGGATGACCCAAGTCTTCCCCTCCGTATTCGTGGAGATCTTCCAGTACGGCGAGCCCTCCGGGGTGTGCCGTCCACCGCCCGGGTGAACTTGAACGTTCGTCACCTCGGGATGCCCCTGGATGCGCACCTGCTGCGCCCGCTGCGAGGTGCCTCTCTTGGTGCTCTGCTCAACATGAGCCGGATAGCCGGCCGCGGTGAACTGATCGGCGATGTCCTGCGCCGACCGGCCAGCGACCGACTTGGGATCGCTGACGAGGTTGTCGACGAAGTCATGCCGGCTTGTCGCTCCCGGCCGTGCCGACTCGAGCGAGGGCCCGGGGTCGCCGCTCTGACCGACGTTGCCCGCCGCGCCGTCGTTGACCTCACCCGCCTGGAGCCGCGCCGACACCGCACTCTCGTGCGCAGCCATGCTCGCGCCGCCTCCATGCACCCGGTGCACAGCCGGCGCCCCGTCCTCACCCTCGCCGCCCCCATGCGACCCACGCGGCCTCGGCGGTGCCATCCGCCTCCCACCCAGACGACGACTGCTGTCGATGCATCATAGTGACGCAGCGCCAGCGGCCGCCGCCGGAGCGCGACGTGTGGCAGCTCCGGCCGACGGGATGCGCGATGCGAGGTGAAGCACGCCAGGCGCCCTGGCTTCCGTGGAAATAGGCGTTCACGCTGATGAAGAGGTGCCCCCGGCAGGAATCGAACCTGCGACACACGGTTTAGGAACAGTTTGTTCTTGTTGCTCTGACTTGCTGCGACGTACCGTCTGACGCCTGGCGTGCCAGATACGTGCCAAAACGCATTAAGCAACGACGAGGAGCGATGAACAAGATGACTGCTTCACGACGAGGATGGGGCGCGATCCGCAAGTTGCCCAGCGGTCGATTCCAGGCGCGGTATCCCGATCCGGACACAGGCAGGCTGCTACCCGGCCCGATCACCTTCGCCGATCGGAAAAGCGCCGATCGGTGGTTGTCTCGCAAGAGAACGGAACTTGACGACGGCACCGCCACCGACGAGAAGGCGGCAATGCGTCCGCTGAGTAATTGGTGGGGTGGCTACGAAAACTCCATCCAGCATCTCAAGTTCGGAACGAAGGCCGGCTACATTCGTGAATGGCGGCTTAGAATCGAGCCGACCTTCGGCGCAATGCCGGTCCGCCGCATCAACGGCAACCGGGTCGACGACTGGATCTCCGGCATGGTCGCAGTGGGCGTCAGCGCGTCGAAAATCCTCGAAGCGCTCGGGGTTCTCAAGCGCGTTCTCGACCGTGTCGTTCGCGACCGTGCGATCCCGCGTAACCCGGCAACAGACCGCTCCATCAGGCTGAAGGAACCGCCGCGCCCTGATCGTCCGGTCTTGACGCCAGCGGAGGTGGAGAAGCTGGCCGCGGGCATGAGACTGCCCCGCGACCGGGCCCTCGTCCGCTTCCTTGCCTACACGGGACTGAGGATCGGAGAGGCGCTTGCCCTTCGTTGGTCGGATATCGACTTCACGGCGAAGACGGTCAATGTCTGCCTCAGCGTCGAAGACACCATGGGAAAACTGATTGTCGGGCCAACGAAGACCTACGCCACCCGGACGGTAGATATTCCGGACGCGGTCGTCGAGGAGATTCGCAGCCTCAGAAAGGTGTCGCTGCTCGTCTTCCCCAACCGCTTGGCTCGGCATCTTCGATACCGCAACTGGCGGCGTGACTCATGGGACAAGGCAGTGGTTCGGTCGGGCATCACTGCCCTCCCGCATGACCTAAGAGGGACGTGCGCCTCTCTTTTGATTGACGCTGGCGCAAGCGTCAAAGACGTTCAGGAGCATCTCGGCCATGAAGATGAACTCACCACGCTACGCCTCTACGTGCGGGTACGTCCCGGTCGATCGGCGGACCTCGTCAAGCGGCTCAACAAACTCGTTGCCGAAGCGGCCTAAGTCGGGCCCGATAACGCGGCGTCGCTGCAGTCTTTGACAGAATCACGGACGCTATATGCGATGCTCCGGACGAGCCTCACTAATCGGATTTCGCCGCTCAGGAGCTTGCGCAACCCGAGCTCACGCTTTGCTCGATCAATTGCGGCCATACAAGTCGAGAGGAGATGGAGAACCTGGACACGCACGCAGACAAGCGCCATCGCGCTCTGACCGACCAGCCCGGCGTGCCGGCGTCGGCTGATCGCTCGACACGGACGGCAACGCCCGCGCCGGAACCCCGGCAGCGGCAGCGGCAGTACGCAACGCAACTTGCTGTATGCCTCCAGTGCCGGTCGGCCGATCAGTTGGTATCGGTTCCAGTGATCTACCGCGAAGACAGGCGGGTCAACGAGTTTCGCGGCCGCATCTATGGCGCACCGGGGCCTCCCATTCCCGTCCGGGTCCGGAGCGCCCAGCCGAGTGCGCTCGCGTCGGCGTTGGGGCCGCCTCGCTCCTTCGGCCACCGCCTCCTGGCGATGGTGGCAGTCGGGTTGGTATCGCTAGTCGGGCTGACGGCACTCGAGGCTGGCATGTCGCGTAGCGCAGCTCGAATACCAGAGCCATGGGGATCCGTGCTTTCGCTCATCGCGGGGTGCGCCCTTATCGTGTTGTGGTTCAGGCGGCGCAGGGCCAATAACGGCAGCCGGCGCGGCCGACAGGTGCAGCGCGCACTGTGGCTGTGGCGGCGCTGCTGGTACTGCAGACGGTGCGGTCAGGTCTCGCTGTTGTCCTCAGCGATAGCGACGACTCTGCCTGCAACCGGGCTAGCGGATTGTCTGCTCACCATGGCGGACCGCCTTCAGTGGCGATCAGCCGCTCCCACGTCGAAGCCATCGCAATTCCGGCAGGACCCATGACGCTCTGGCCCAACGCCTAGGCAACGTGCAAGGTACCGGCTACGCCGCACAGGGTTGGCGTCGTCCTCAGACGCAATGCGCATGATCAGCACCAAACGATCATCTGAACCGGCACGCGGGTTCACCACCGCGGCGAAGGGGCGCAAGGCGCCAGCGTGCAGGATGCCGTGGACAGAGCAGGCCGGCCTTCGCGGTCGGCGGACCGGATTCGGTTTCATCCTCAAGACGAAGTAACCCACGAGTTCACGGATGCCGAAGGCGACGCCGAGACGTCGAAGCCCGGCACCGTCCGCTCAGGATGACCCTCGACCAGACCCAGCACCTGATCGACGCCGCGCCTGCGCCCAGCCGGTCTCCACCAGGGCCAAGGCCGCCGAACACGTGACCATCACCAGCACGGTGTGCCACGGCAGCCACATCCCGGTCACGTCAAAGCCGACCAACAGGTCGGAAACAGGAACAGCGTTCCCCCGCCGGGAACCCCGACAGCCGCAGACACGTCGTTGATCCCGCAGCCCACTGCGGCGATCGTCGACGCGGCATCGATGCCGTCGGCGCGCTCTGAGAAACTGTCCGAGGCGCGTCTCTCGCAGGGATTGGGGGAGACCCGCCCCAAAGCGAGTCGCGGGTACGGTCGACGACCATCAGCATTGACCGTATTGATCACCTGTTGAGGGCAGGCTGTACAGGCGGACCGTCAGCCCTCGGGGCCGAGCGGGATCAGCATCATGCACCGGCTGCCGGCAGCCCGCATTGGTTCGAACGCGACGAGCTCGATGGCTTGAAGTTTGCGATGCAACGGCAAGCGCAGGGTGCGGCGCTGGCCGTCAGGGTGGGGGAAGGTCAACGGCTGGTCCTTGAAGCGTCGGGCTTCTTCGCTGTGGTCGAGTATCTCGTCGATGAGGGCGGCGAGCCGCTTGTTGTCCGGCTGTCTGGCGAGGGCGTACTGCATTTGGGCGAACATCTGCGGCGCCCATTCGGTGCCCCAGTTGTGGAGCTGGCGTTTCGCGTCCGGGTAGGTGAACACCCACCGCATGACGTTGTTCTCGGTGCCCGCTACCCAGGGGAACCAGGTGCTCATGTGGGTGTTGAAGGCGACTAGTTCCCAGGCGTCGTCGTTGATGTAGGCGGGCCACGGTAGCGCGTCAAGGATACGTTCGATGGTCGGCGTCGGCCGTATCCGCGAATCGTGGTCAGCTGGAGCCTCGTGACCGGTAGCGAGGACGAAAAGGTGGTTCTTCTCGGCAGGGTTTAGTCGCAGCGCCTGAGCGACTCGGTTGAGGAAGTCCTCGCCGTAGTTCTGCGGTTCACCGCGCTCGAGTGCGCTGTACCAGCCAAGGCTGTAGCCGGTTAGGAGCGCCAGGAGCTCCTTGCTGGCGTGGCTGCGTCCGCGTGTCTGGGGGTAGGAGGCGCTGAGTCCCGGGATGTCTCTGGGACTCAGACGCGCACGCCAGCTTCGGACCATGAGGGCGAGTTGGTTGGTTTCCTGGGCCAGGCTACGTGTGGGCATCGCTTCTCCCTTTTGGGATGGCGACAGGCGTCGAAGTGATGATCTTCGAGAAGCGCTGAACCTTAGCAAGGCAGAACACGTGCCACACCCCATTGTCGATAGCGTTCAGGTTGGTTTATCGCGTCGGTCGCCAGGCCGAGATGCTGGGATGCCTGGGGTTCTCGCACGCGAACCCGCAGTCCCCGCCGCTTCGATGCTCGGGCGCAGGTGCGGCGGCGACGCCAGCTGCAGGGGCGAGCGGTCTGGCTGACTCAACGGGGACGTGCAACCCACCAGCCCACGGTGAAGACCCCGGCATGCCGGGCTCTGTCGAGCGCTTCCTTGCCGTCCAAGATCAGTTCGCTACTGGGGCCCTGGTAGGAAGACCAGTGGTCGGCGGTCTCGGTGCTGCCAAGGCACAGGTCTCCGGCGAACTCGTCCTGCGCCTCGATGATTTCGTAGCCGGCCCCGTCCATGTCGAATGCGTACGACTGGACTGTGCCCAGAGGTCTGGCCAGGCGGAAAAGCTCGCAAACGGGGTCGATGAACTCTGCGATCTGCGCGGCGGTTTGGAGATCACCGTAGGGCCTTTCGGCCCAATCGAGGACCGCGAGAGGTCCCTTGACGACGCGCCGCAGGGAACGGAAGAGGGACGGCCTGTCGGGCAGGTGGCAAGCTGCTTCGTTGACGTAGGCGCCATCGAATGCCGGGTGCGTTTCTCTCTGAGTGACTTTCTCGATGTTGGTCAGGCCGCCAGGTCGTATTGGTGCTGGTAGCGGCTGGTGTGGGTCCGTTGGTGTTCTTGCTGGAGGTGGAACCTCCAGTAGGCGTCGATGTCGCCGTTGGTGATCACTGCTCGTAGTAGGAGGACGGCTTCAGCGCCGGGCAGGCTCCAGCGGGCGCCGGTGATCGCGAGGCGGTCCTTCACCAGGTAGCGGCAGGTTCCCTCGATGACGCCGGTGGCGATGGGCCAGCCCATGGTCAGCGCGATCTGGTAGATGAGGTAGGGCTGTTTCGCGGTGAGGTAGTCGATGCAGCGTTTCAGTCCGGATGCTGTGGTGCCGGCCTGGGCAGTGGCCTCGTAGTAGCTGGTCAGGTCGGCGATGACGCGGGCTGGGTGGTGTTCGAGCAGGTCGCGGGCGGTGCGGGCGACGAACGCGGCGCGGCCGGGCTGGGTGGGGTGCAGGTCCTCGGCGGCTTTCCAGAGGTATTCCAGGACGTGGACGAAGTCGAGGATCAGGTTGATCCGGACGCCGTGGGTGTGGGCTTCGGCGTTGATGCGGTCGATCTGGTGGTTGTTGCCGTCGACCAGCACGATCCAGCGGCGTAGGTGCTGCGGGTCGCGTTGCTGGGCCCGGTCGAACAACCGGCGGGTCATCGGGGCGGTGGAATCGACGATCGACGCATCGACCTCCCGGTTGACGGCTTTCGGCCCGGGCCGGCGGGTGGCGCGTTCGGTCGCGTCGGCGGGCATGATGTCGGCCGGGCCGCGGACCGCGGGTGCCGCGTCATAGACGGCGGTGACCACGGCCATGCGGGTGCGGCCGGTGTGTTCGCGGCAGGAGAGCTGGGCCGACGGGGGTTGCGGCCCGTCGTCACGGACCGGTGGGCTCTCGCGCAGCCCGGAATCGATCATGTTGATGCCGGTGGCGTCGATGCTGAGAACGAGCAGGTCACGCGGCCCGGCCTGGCCGCCGGGACGGACGGCCGGCGCGGGAACGGGATGCTGGGGGTAGAAGTCGCGCACGTCGCGGGCGGCGTCGGTGGTGATCTGCATCAACTGCCGGGTGCCGACCCGGGCCCCGAGGAGGCGGCCCAGGCCGTCGCGGGCCTGCCGCAGGGCGCCGGTCACGGTCTCGTGCACCACCGCTTGCTGCAGCGGGAACGAGTACCGGCCGTCCGGCAGGGCGAGCCTGGCGTCGGCCGGATACAGATTGGACACTCCCGGACGGCGGTAGGCGATCCGGGTGACCTCGACCTGGCCGAGCGTGGTCGACAGCAGCCGGGTATGCCCCGGCTCGGCCCGCCGTCGTGGCACCTGGTCGGCGCCGGTCACCTCCGCGAGGCGCCGTTCCGCGGCGGCGCGGGCGTCGAGATGATCCTGCAACGCCTGGCGCAGCACGTCACGGCCGGAGCCGACGATGAACTCCTCCACAGCATGTTCCGGCCGCGTCGCCATCCGCGGGTCACTCAGCCGGGTGATCAATGCGTCGAACAGGGCCCGGGACGCGGCAAAAGCGGCGTTGCCGGGCTCGGGACAGGGATATGGTGCCATCGGGTCTTCCTCGGGTCAGCCGGTTCTTCGACAAACCCAGGCCATCCAGGAAGACCCGCCAACGCGTCGCAGCCACTCCGGCCGGGTCACTCCGGCGAGGGGGCGCAATCATTCGTGAGAGTGAACAGTCCGGGCTCCACTTCGATCACTCGCCCGGCCGTCACCAGCTTCTTCAGCCGGTGCCGGACCCGTTCGCCATGCCGGGCCACCGCCGGGTCCTCGCCCATGACGGCGACGACCTCCCGGCACCGCACCGGCCGGCCCGCCTCGGCGAGGATCGCCAGCAACTGATCCGCGAAGACCCCGTCCGGGGCCGGCTCCGGGTCCGCCGACACCGGCTCCGCCGGGACAGTGACCAGCCCGGACAGCACCTCCCGCGTGACCGTCAGCCGTTCGATCTCCCGCCGGCACGCCTCGATCAGACCGGCGATCTGCGCGGCCTCCTGTTCCAGCCGCAGCCACTCGACCCGAGCCGCCGCCTCCCGCTCAGCCAGCAACCGCACGATCTGATCACCATCCACCCGCCCACCCCCACCGAACACCGGTCAGCCAACCCATACCAACCGGCCATCGAATGCCGCAACGGGTCGACATCGATGCTCATCGAGCGGGTCACTCAGGAAGAAACGCACCCTCGAATGCCCCGTCCTGAAAAGCTGCGAGCTGCTTGTAGTCGTGGTCTCCGACGGTCAGGAAGGTCACCCGGTCAGCCACGCCTTGCTCGTGCGCCAGCCGACGGGCGCGTTCGCTGAGCCACTCCGAGTTCGAGACGCCCACGATCGTGGCGCCCGTCATCAGGGCGAGTGCCACGGCTGCGCCCCCCACTCCTGACCCGAACTCGAGCACGCGGCTGCCGGGGCCGATTCCGGTCCGATCGGCGATCCGTCGCAGCATCGCGTGTCTTGCTTCAAGCGCGGTGCCGCCGGCCTTTTCGACCTTCCAGGCCCCGTGGAACCACATGGGCCCCATGTGCAATGCGAAGGCCTCGGCGGCGCCTTGGTCGTAGTAGTCGCGGACCTTGCGCTCCTGCGTTTCGGCCGGCGCCGCAGCGTTTGGGTGGTAATAGTCGCGAACCATGCGTTCGAGTACGTTCAACGTCACCTTCGGGCCTCTCCTCAAGCCTGCACCGGACAACCCCCGCGTCTAGTCCGATGAGGACGAACGCATCGGGCTGGCGGGACGACGGCTTCGTGTTCGGCCACTCCACCGACCTGCGCGAACATTGCGCCTGCGGCTCAGTCTCCCCGCTGCGGCTGCCTGTTCGCATCGCCGGAATTGGGGAATGTGATTCACGTTGATACCTAGATCGGGGTAATCTCCGCTGATGATCGTGGGGCGAATCCACGGAACTCTGCCGATCGACATCACCGCGTTCGTGGGTCGAGAGGCTCTGCTGGAGCGAGCAAGCCGGTTGCTCGGCCATGTGCGTCTGCTCACCTTGACGGGATCGGGCGGCGTCGGCAAGACGCGACTCGCGCTCCGGATTCTGCAGCACATGGCTGCCGATGGGGCCTGGATGATCGACATTAAGGCGCTGGCGAATCCGGCCGACCGGACTCCTGAGGGCCTCTACGCCCATCTGGCCTTGTCGTTGGGAATCCGCCACAACGGAACTGCGGACCTCGACACGATCCTCGATCATCTTCGCGGCCGTCGAGTCTTGCTCGTCCTCGACAACTGTGAGTCGCTCGTTCCCCAGACCCGGACCTTTGTCCGCACCCTTCTGATGGCGGCACCGCAGGTGAGGATCCTCGCGACCTCTCGTCAGGCACTCGAGGTGGAAGGTGAGCACACGGTTCTGGTCCCGCCGCTCGCCGTTGCCGACGCGGTGGGCCTCTTCGTCACCCAGGCGGTCGCGGCGGGCGCAGACCCTACCGTTCTCGCAGATGATCCCGACGTCGAAATCCTCTGCGCGAAGCTAGATTGTCTCCCGCTGGCCATCAACCTCGCCGCGGCGCTGGCTCCTGCACTGTCGGTGCGCGAACTACTCGGCCTACTCAAGGATCGATTCCGGGTTCTGAGCGACATCGAGGAAATCGTCGCCTGGAGCTACCAGCAATGCACCACTGATGAGCAGCGAATCTGGGCGATCGCGTCCGTATTCACGGGACCCGTCGGGCTCGCTGCGCTGACGGCGATTGCCGACCCCGCAGGTGTTGCATCGGCGCAGGTCACCCACCTTGTCGCCGGCCTCGTGCGCAAGTCCGTGCTGACCGCCGACAGCAGCTCCGGCGTCACCACCTACACCATGCTCAACACCGTGAGGGACTACGGGCTCCGCGAACTCGACCGCCAAGGCGCCGCCGATCACCTGCGTCGACCGCATAGCGACTACTTCCAAGGCGTCGTAGCCCAGGCAGCAGAGTCCTGGTTCGGCCCCGCTGAACTCGACGTCATGGAGTCGGTCCACCGGCAGCTACCCGACATCCTCGCGGTCGTCGACCACTGCCTCGTGAACGGCGAGACAGCCGCCGCGCGAGCGATCTGCCGCAACCTCGTTCGCAGCAGAGCACCCTTCTTCTGGGGATCCCTGGGACTCGTCAGCCAGCTCCTGCGCCGGGTGCTCGCCGCCTCCGGCAGCGCTGCCGATCCGACCGAGGCCGCGGACATCGCTACCACCATCGCCATGGCCGGCTGGATGGCGGTAACAGTCGGCAACAGCGACGACGCCGGCGCTCTGATCGCCAGGGCCGAAGGGGTACTCCGCGAACACCGGATGCCCACCCTGCCAGCCGTGCTGTTCGCCATCGGCGGCCACAAGTCCCTGGGCGATGGCCTGCGCGAAGGGATTGGCCTACTCGCAGCGGCGCGCGATCTCATGAGCGGTGACGAGTTGGACGGCGATCGCCACATGGCGATGATGGTGTGGGCGATGAGCTACGCGTTCGCCGGCGAGCCCGAACACGCTGTCGATGCCAGCTGTCTTTACCTTCGCGAAGCCGACGAGGCCAAAGCGCCCTGGGCGATCTCGTGGGCGCTGTGGACATCCTCCCTCGCGGCCCTGAAGAGCGGCGACAGACAAAAGGCGACGACCTACCTCAACCGATGCTTGCAGCTTCAGCAAGACATGGATGACGCGTGGGGTCAAACCTGGTCGATAGCGCTATGCGTCTGGATCTTGGCGGACAGCCTCAGTGATGCACCGAAACCCCGCGAGGAAGCCCGCCGGGCGGCCTGGCTACTCGGCGCCGCCCAAGCCCGCCAGGACAAACTCGGCATCCAACTCGCCGGGCTCGCACCGTTCGCGAGCCTGCACATATGCGCCCGGAACCTGATCGGTGGCCACCTCTCGGAGCACGCTGTCGACGTGCTGTTCGCCACCGGCAAGCGAAGCCACGACATGGCGATCGGTGTCGCGCTCGGCGACCCCCTACCTCGTAGCCGCCGGACCACAATGCGCAACGGGTTGTCGAAACGCGAGGACCAAATCGTCGAAGCCGTCGCGGAAGGGCTGACCAACAAGGAGATCGGAAACCGTCTCCACATCACCACGGGCACTGTCGATAGCCACGTCAAGCGAATCCTTGCGAAACTCGATCTGCGGAACCGCACCGCGCTAGCAGCGTGGGCAAGCAGCCAAAATAGCTCACCCTCGGAAGGTCCCACAGACCCCAACAGCAACCACCGAATGTGAATGCGCCCGCCCGACGCGCGCGCCGATACCATCTTGGGGTAGTGCACCATTTGACCGAGTTTCAACTATTTGCATTAGAAGCGAGGCGGCGATGACACTGGCCCTGTCAGCGGCTCCATTTGGTTGACGAGCACGACAACCGCCATGGCTTCAGCGTCTTACCCACTGGCATCCCCGCTCACTCGGGCCGAGGTAGGTACGCGCGTTCGTTGTCAAGGACACCAATGAAGAGGTAGGCGTGCAGCAAAGTGCGGCGGTGCGCACGCCGTGTCGCCGTGTCGATGATGGCGCAGGTGCCGGCCTCGGCTCGCAAGATTGAGGTGGGGCGGGCGGCCGTGTCATTCGCCGAGGTAGCGCAGCACCGCCAGCACGCGGCGGCTGTCGGCGGTGGAGACCGGCAGCGCGAGTTTGGTAAAGATGTTGGCTACGTGCTTTTCCACTGCGCGTTCGGTGATGGTCAGTTCCGCGGCGATCGCGGGGTTCGACCGGCCTTGGGCCATTAACGCCAGGACTTCGCGTTCGCGAGGGCTGAGTGCGCTCGCCGCGGCTCGGCTGCGTCCGGCTCCCAGTAGTTGGCTGACGACTTCGGGGTCGAGTACGGTGCCGCCCGCGGCGACGCGGTCCAGCGCGTCGGTGAAGTCTTTCACGTCCAACACGCGTTCCTTGAGCAGGTAGCCGACCCCGGCAGAACTACGGGCCAACAGCCGGCTCGCGTGCTGAGTTTCGACGTACTGCGAAAATATCAGCACCTTCAGATCTGGATCTTGTGTACGCAGTTCCACTACGGTGCGTAGCCCCTCGTCGGTGTGGGTTGGGGGCATCCGAATGTCGGCGACGACGATGTCTGGCCGGAGGCGGCCGACCGCGGCCTTCAACGCCTCGCCGTCGGCCACGGCAGCGACGACCTCGTAGCCCTGCTCCTCCAGCAGCGGAATGGGGCCCACTCGGAGCACTGCCGTGTCCTCTGCGATGACCACCCTCATGCGTCTGCCTTCGCCGTGCTTGCTGTGGGCGGAACGTCCACGGTGATGATGGTGGGGCCACCGGGTGGACTGTTGATCGCGAACGAGCCGCCGAGGGTGCGCATGCGTTCGGCGAGGCCGCGCAGCCCGGTGCCGGCGCCGCCGCAGTTCGCCCCGCCGGTCCCGTTGTCGCTGACGGTCAGGCGCAGCGTGTCCCCGTCGGTGGCGATCCCGATGGCACAGGCCGTCGCCTGGCTATGCTTCCCGGCGTTGGCCAACAGCTCGGTGACGGCGAAGTACACCATCGTCTCGACCGCGGCGGGCGGCCGGTTCGGTAGTTGGACGCGCACCGTTGTCGGGATCGGTGCTCGGGCGGCGAGCGTGGCCAGCGCCGGTTCGAGGCCGGCATCGAGCGCGGGTGGGTGAATCCCGCGTACCAGTTCACGAAGGCCGACAATGATCGTTTTAACGTCGTCGCGAGCTTCGCGAAGAAGCTCTCGTGCGTGGGTGACATCGGCCTTGTCGAGCCGGCTTTCGACCCGTCCGAGCCGGATGCCAAGTGCGACCAGGGGAGCCTGCGCACCGTCGTGAAGGTCACGCTCGACGCGCCGCAGCGTCTCGGCGGCTTCATTGACCGCATGTAGCCGCGTTCCCTCAAGCTCTCTGATCCGCAACGAGCTCTCCGCCGGGCCGAGCAGCTTGGGCAGCAGCCAGCGATCCAGGCCGAGCACGGCATGAGTGAGCCAGGGCGCGCCGCTAACACCAGCAAGCCGATGCAACGGACCACGACGTGCGGGGCCGCATGACCCGTCGTGGAACCGGGCGGGCGGTGATGCCACGGTGTCCGCTGCGGTGCGCAAGCGTCAGGGACCTCACCGAGTTCGGTGTTGGGCTATCACCACCGGGCTAGCCCACCACACTCTTATCACGTGACGCGGGCAGCCGGAGATGCGCCGGCGCGAACGCGGCCGGGATGTGGGCGGTCGGCCGACCCTCCCTAAACGGGTTGTCAGACAGCGAACACCGGTAGTGAGGGTCCGTGGAGGTGGGTCAAGCCACGCCGGATAATCTCAGCAGCGACGATGCGCTCTCGGGGTGCCCGGTCCGCGTGCCGGTTGGTCCCGGATGCGTAGCAATGGACTCGGATTAAGGAAAGGAGCAACGTCACGTGCCGCATTTCGGGCAGCCGGCCCAGGCGTCTGTCGGCCGCGCGACGGCAGCGGGGAAGCGCCGCCAGCGGGTGACGTCGGCCGCGTCCGCAGGCGGCGCCGGTGGGGCGTTCGGCGTGGAACTGCAGAACCTGGTGTTCGCGTGGGTGGCGGCTGCGGTGGCCGCGGAACGGCCGCTGTTGATGCCCGACGCCGTCGCTGGTGTCGTCGTTCAGGTCGGGGCGCAGACAGGCGAGCATGTCGATGATGTCGCGGCCCGCACCGATGCCGACAATTTCGTGCTGTTCCAGGCCAAGGGTCGGCTGTCGCTCGGCAAGTCGCTTACCGGGCCGTTGGCGGAGGCGCTGGAGCAGGCGGTCGGGCAGTATCTGCTGGGCCGGCTGCCGGTGGTCGGTGCCGCTGCACGGCCGCTGGACCCTGAGCGGGACATGGTGGTGCTGTGCACCGATGCGGCGGCCCCGGCCACGGTTCGGGTGAACCTTGCCAAGGCCTTGGCGCGGACAGGCTCCCAGCCGCCCGGAACCCCGCTGGGGCACGAACTGACCCAGAAACAGCGCGAAGCCCTCGATATCGTCCTGGTCCACGTGCGCCGCTTCTGGACGGCGGCCGGGCAGCCTGACCCGGATGATGAGCAGTTGCGCCGGTTCCTGCGAGCGCTGCGGGTTCTGGCGATCGACGCGGACGAGGGTCGTCCGGATCAGTCGAGCGCGGTCGCCGCGCTGGCGACGGTCGTGCAGAGCAACGCCAAGGCCCGCGATGCGTGGCCGGCGCTGGTCGCCGTAGGCCAAGCAACTGCAATCGCGCGTGGCTGGCGGGATCGGGCAGCGCTCGGCGTCGCACTGTCGCAGCGCAAGATCGCCCTGGCGCCGCTGGCCAGGTACGCCGAAGACATCGCCGCGCTGCGTGAGGTCTCCGCGATGAACCTGCAGGCCATGCAGGCGGAAGCGGTCCTGCCGGTGGCAGGCGGCATCTACATCCCCCGAGGTGTCGGAGAACAGCTCGCAGCCGCCGGGGACGACAACGTGCTGATCGTCGGGGATGCCGGCGCCGGCAAGTCGGCTGCGGCGCAGGAGTTCGCTACCGTTCGCTCCACGGCGCAAGACGTGGTCGTGTTGCGGGCTGCCGACATCGCCGGGGTCAACCGGATCATCCTGGCCGCGCCATTGCCGGTGGTGCTGCGCGGTTGGACCGGACCGGCCGCCCTGCTGCTGATCGACGGCGTGGACGCGCTGCGGGGGGCAGAGGACCGGGACGTGCTGGGAGCCGTGGTGACCGGCCTACGCGGCTCGCGCTGGCAGGTAGCCGCGACCGTGCGCACGTTCGATGCCCGCAACAACCAGCAGCTGAGGGCAGCGTTTCCCGGTACGCCGGTCTCGGCAACGCCGGCGGCGACCGACCTACGGCTCAGCAGCGTGCGGCATCTGCTGGTGGGCGACCTGACCGACGACGAACTGGCCGCCGCCGTCACGGCGCTGCCGCTGGCGTCGCTGCTCGCCGAGGCACCCGCCGAGCTGCACACGTTGCTGCGTAACCCGTTCAACTTGGCGATCGCAGCCCGTCTGGCCGAGCACCTGTCCGCCGGCCAGCCCGCGCAGCTGCGGGCGGCGCGAAGCCGCGTGGACCTGATGTCGGCCTTGTGGGCGTGGCGGGTCCGCGACACCGATAGCACCGCCCGCGAGGCGCTACTCGCCCGTATCAGCCGGCAGATGGTCAACGACCGCAGGCTGCGTATCGTCGAGGCCGAGCCCGCCGTCACCGGCGCCGACAGCAGCGCCGTGCAGGCCATGCTCAGCGCGAACGTGCTGTCGGCCGACGGCGCACACACCGCTAGCCGCCGGGTCCTGGCATTCGCCCACAACATCCTGTTCGACTACGCGGCCGCGCTCTACGTGCTGGACGACCCCGTCGAACCTGCCCGTCTTCTCCGGCTGCTCGACGCAGATCCGTCCCTGCCGCTGATCGTGCGGCCCAGCTTCGAAATGCTGGTGGAGTTGCTCTGGGCACGCCGTGACGCCGGCGGATTCTGGCCACTGTGTTTGCAGGTCGCCGGATCGGCGCACGTGCTGGCTTCGCTGGCGTTCGCCGCGCGGCTGCTAAGGCTGATCGAGGTACCCGACGACCTCGCCGCGCTCGCCCCACCACCGGACTCGGCTGACGACCGCGGGGGCCCGCCGGCGCGGCAGGAGTTCATCGGGCACCTCGTCAGTGCGCTGCGCACGACGGCAGTGCTGGCCGACGCGGTGTCGGCGGTCGAGCCCTTGTCCGTACTGGCCGCCCGCCTCGCCACGAACGCGGGCGGGTCCGATCATGATGCCGGCCTGGCCGCCAACCTGATCAGCGCACTGCAGGACCGCACCCCGATGATCGCCGGACAGCCCGGCGCGGACCAGCGTGGGCAAGCCATCGCAGCGCTGCTCGACGCCTGCCGCATCGACCCACAGCCCCACGAACAATTGGCCGGCTTTGTGGCCCGCCAACTGCCCCACACGATCGCCCAGAGCGCCGAGGTGCGCACCGCCGTCGCCGCTGTCATCGACGACCTGCACGCGCTGCGCATGTGGGGCGGCACTGTGCTGACCTGGCTGGCCGACTGCGTCGTCGCCGTGGTCCCGATCGATCGTGGCCTGGCCCGGCGCATCGCTTCCACCGTCCTGTTGTTCGAGGAGACCCGCGACGAGCAGGTGACCTTCGGCGGCGGACCACTGCTGACGCTCAACCAGTCGCGCCGTGACCAGGCCGCGTTCAGCAGCTACCGGCTCGGCCAATCGTTTTCTGCGCTTTGCACCGCCGACCTGCTGCTGGGCGCCGAAATCTTCTGCCAGCTGCTGGCCGGCGACACCCCGGCGGCCGACCACGACGCCTGGCCGCTGACGATGCCCGGAATCCGCGGATGGCTCAGCTGGGGCAGAGACATCACCCTGGCCGGCCGTGATGTCGGCACGACCGCCGCAGCCGCGTTGTCCGCCGCGCTGGCCGACGCCGACCCGGCCGCCGCGCAACCGGCGGTCGCAATGCTGGTCGAACGGCTGCACAACACGTCCGCGTGGACGGCGCTGATGCCCTCCACCGACAACGCCGACCACCTGGCCCGCGCGTTACTGCCCGCCATGGACTCCGGTGCGCTGCTGGCCCACCCGGACACCCACGCGGCCGCCGCCACACTGCTGAGCGCGCTCGCCGAACACGACCCCGCACTGGCCGGCCGGCTCGAGGCGGCGGTCCTCAACGCCCACGCCCTAGCTGACGCCAACGAGCTGTCCCACCAGGTCAAAGACGCCCTGCTCGGATGCCTGCGACCAGACCTGATCACCTCGCCCGGCCTGGCCGCCCGCCTCGCCGAGCTCGGCCCCGACGGGCCGCCTTCGGCCACACCCCGACCCCGCCCGACTGCGACCTTTGGGTCCTGGTCGATCATCGATCGGCTGTCTGAACGCGGCACTCGCCTCGCGTCCGAGGCCGCAGTAGCAACGATCGCGGCCCTGGAAGAGGCCCTGAACGCGACGGCCGGCACCAATCAGGAGGATAGGCCGGCCGCCGCAGCTCAGCTGCCCCGGCTGTTCACCGACGCCGACGCCCAGCTGACTACCCTGATACCGCTGCCGGACGAACTCCACCTGCTGCTCGTGCGGGCAGCGCAAGCCCTGGCCTACGATCCGCAGGTCCGGCCGGAGACCGCGATCGGCCGACGCGTCCTGGCCATCCTCGCCGACGCCGCGACCAGCCCACACGCCGGAAAGTTACAGTCATGAGCATCGTCTGGAGTCCCGGCGTACGCGACAGCGCCATCACCGGTCTTGGAGTGCTCCTGCGCCGGCCCGAGTGGCGCGACAGCGACGCCGGCGAGGACATCACCGCCGCCGTCACCGCCGCCCTGGACGACACCAACCCGCTCGTGCGCATGCACGCGGCCCGCATGGTCACCGCCCTGCACCCCGGCGTCTCCGCAGCTGAACTCGCCGCCAAGATCGGGCAGCGGGCGTTCACCGAAACCAACCGGGTGGTGTGCGCCGGGCTCATCGACCAGCTGAGCTCGACCGTACGTGACGACGCCACGGCCGTCGACACCGTCCTCGAGCAGCTGCTCGAGACCGACACCAGCATACTGGCCGCCGCAGTCAACGACGACCTCGGCACGAGCTTGATGGCACTGCTGACCTACCTGGCATGCGTACCGCAGACCCCGTTCGCGGCACGCACCATCCACCGCTGGTGCGAACAAGCACCCCAGTACCCGGCCACGGCCACGGCGTTCGCCCGGCACAGCCGCAACTACCTCGCCGCACACGGGACAACCGAGCAACAGAGGGCATTCCAGCTGCTCGGCCTCGCCGCGCAGGCGTGCCTGAAACGATGGACCAGCAACCGCGCCGAACACCTCACCGGCGCGGACCTGCCGCCCGAGCAACTCGCCGAGCTTCGCGGCGCGGCGCAGGTCGCCCACGAGATCAGCCAGCAGATCTACTTCGCCAGCGGCGCGTTCGACCACACACAAGGCCGCGAACCCGCACCACTGGCCGCCCTGGCAAGTTTCGGAGAACTCGCCTTCCCGGTCCTATCGACCTGCACCAAACTGCACGACCCGCAGACCATTCACCACGCCGTAGAGACCATGGTGTTCCTCGCCGGACTTGACGAAAGCCGGGCACTGCAAGCGATCGCCGCCGCCATACCACCAAGAAACACCTACGCCCACGACGGCCTTGCCGGCACCCTCGTGATCGACTACCTGCAACGGCTGTTGACCGAACAACGCTCCCTCGTCCTGGATGACAGCCACGGAATAGCGGCGTTTCGGCATCTCCTGCAAACCTTCGCCGCCGCCGGCAACCAGCAGGCACTTGCACTGG
Source organism: Actinoplanes sp. NPDC026619 (assembly GCF_040638295.1). Classification (NCBI taxonomy): domain Bacteria; kingdom Bacillati; phylum Actinomycetota; class Actinomycetes; order Micromonosporales; family Micromonosporaceae; genus Actinoplanes; species Actinoplanes sp. NPDC026619. The sequence goes on along the minus strand of NZ_JBEZYA010000006.1, from coordinate 4,810 downwards.
CCTATACCTTCGCCGACGTCTTCCGGTAAGCGCCGTAGCGGCTACGGGTTGCCGCGCCCGCACGAGGCCAGGTCCGACGGCCAGCAGTTGGGCAGCTTGGGTCTCAGCGCCCGAGAAGCTCGTGACCGGCTCAGCTGGTCATCAGTTCGGTGGTACGCCCGTGCCGGAGCACCTGCTGCTGGTATTGGGCGTGTGACGTCCCGAGCTCCGGCCCCGACAGCGGGTTGAGCAGGCGTGGCGGTGGCGGCCTTCATCCCGCCGGGAGAGGCGAGGGTGTGACAGGTAGCCCCGGTGCGGCCGGATGGTAGGCAAATCGGACCGTTCGTCAGTTCCCAGTGGTTGCGCGGACCGGACACTCTAGAGCAGAGGATCCATTGTCTCGAAAGGCTGATCTTGAGCGAATCGGACCGCGCCACGCCGCTATGGAGGCAGGTGTGGGAGTTCATGGCGGACAGGAGGTTCGTCGGCGCGCTGACCGTGATAGGGGTTGTCGTTGCGATCCTCACCTTCGCCTTCGGCGACGGCGTGTGGGGCGGGCGCGACGAACCGCAGCCCTCAGTCACGACACCGCAGGCTCGGCCCGACGGCCAGCCACTGCCATCCTCAGCACCAAACAGCCCGGCCACCTCAACTCGACAGTCGACGTCGGAGAGGACCACCGAACCGATCTCGGACCCGTCGACCTCGACACCGTCAGCGCACGGTACGAGCCCGGCGCACGTGGTCTACAACGACAGCGTCAACCTCGACACCAGCGAAGGCATCAACCTGGACACCGGCACGACAAAAATCCAACGCGGTGTGTCGATCACCGATGGCGACAGCATGGATCTTTACGTCGACGGCTGGGCCAATGGCAACCTCAAGGCCGCGCCAATCCCCGATGGGCAAGGGCTGTTCTTCAAATCTCGTAGCGGATCGCTGGAGGACTGCACGTCTCTGATCGAGCGGGGCCAGGGCGCTACTACTAGCGCGGTACCCGAGACGACCTCGCATCTGTGGTACTGCTTCCTTACTTCCGAGCACCAGGTCACAGCTGCGCGGATCGGTGCCCGCAAGGACGATGGGGTACCTGTCAGCGTCACCGTGTGGGATCGAGTCCTCAATCCCTGATCAAGGCCGAACAGCGGGCAAGCATCGTGTTCCAGCACGGCGCCGCGCCGGTGCCGTCCGGCTTGACCATGGCTCGCATGTTGGGCTTGCCCCTGCCCCCTACGTCGGGGTGAACTGCCGGATCGCGGCGACCACCGCGACCTCAGGATCGCGCGGGCGAATTTGCGAGCCCATCGACGCGGGGCGCCCGCGCCAGTGCATGATGTGGTCTACGCCATCCATGGTTACGGCCGCCGAGGCCGATTCGGGGACTTGCTGCTTGCAGCCGGTGAAAGGAGAACAGGTTGGCCGCGGGCACCAGCAGCGTCATCGACCTGCTCACCGCATCGTTGAGCCAACTTGAAAAGAGTCTCGTCTTCCATCCTGGTTCGCTCGTCGAGAGTCACACCGTCGTCCAAGTCTCCGGCCTGGACTCGATCGAGGTTCCCGTCGCGCTGGGGCGCTATCTGGTCGGCGCACTGGCTGGCGCCGTCGGCCTTGATGCTCAGTTGTTCGAGGACCTTCTTGCACGAGGCGTCGATCGCCGCGAGGAAATTCGTGGCACCGTCAACCGCCTGATCGGTCCCGACAACGTATTCACCGGGCCGAAACAGATACTCATGCGCGATACGCGCCGCAACGCCTGGATCGGTGAGGGCGTCGGGCATGCACTGTTGACGCTCAGCGCCCACAAGGTCACATCGTGTGTTGATGGCCAGGTGTGCACCCTGACCGAGATTCATCAAACGCCGAACCGGCAGGGTCTGGACTCGGTCAGCACCTACGTACAGAACAATGTGCTCGGGGTCGGCATCGGCGAGAGCAAGGCGACCCGAGCCGCAGCCAGCGAAAACCTCACCGATGCGGCAGGGCTGTTCATCGAGGTCGAGGAGGGCATCCACGGGCCTGACCTGCGCGCACGGCTCGCCGCGTTTCGATTCGTGCTCGATCCCGGCCTCAAGGATCAGGTCAAGGACTCGTTATGGACTGACAACGCCTCCTACCTGCCGATCGTGGTGTTCCAAGAAAACTTTGACGTCACCGCCAAACGACCAAAGCTCGCGCAATTAAAGCAGCCGGCACAGCGGCGCCGCGTCATCGTCGTGCAGCTTCCGGACTTCCACGGCTTCTTCGACGCGGTGGCAGACGCCATGCGCGCCGCCGTCGACGAGGTGATCCTCTAGTGTTCAATCGCGGTATAGACGGCCTCCTAGCGGCGCTGCCCGAGGTCGCTGACCTGGATGTCGACAGTATTCGGAGGTTGCTGACCGCGGCGTGGCTGGAGACAACGACGCCACGTTTCGGCGACCAGCAATCAACCGGCGCTTCCGTGGAGATGCTGCGCCGCATGGCGACTGCCTTGGAGTTGCACGCCATCTTGCCCTTGGCCGCCGACCGGTCGACGGTGCGAGCGTGCGCCTTCGTCGCCGCCGAGGCGCTGACAATCGCGCACGAGCTGCTGCCCGCCGGGCCTTCCGGAGTTCCAGAGCCGGCAGAAGCCGGCCAATCCTGGATGCTCGGGTCGGTTCGTACCTTCGAACGAGTCGAGGCGGCATTGCTCTATCTGGTGGCCGGCTACGACGCGAACGCCGCACTGACCGTCGCCGACCTGGGCATCAACGCTTTCGACGATGCAACTGAGGACGGGCCGGTCGTCGCATGGGCGGCCAACCGGATTCTGGCGTTGTGCCGGGTGTCGGTGTTCAACGACGAGGGCGTGCCAGCATCGGCCGACCAAGCTCCGACGCTGCACCTCGCGGTGCGCCGCGAACTCTGGCGCAGAATCGGGCTCCACGTCGGCGGGCATCTCGATTGGCTCACCTTCGGCCCTGCACCCGACGCCGAAGCTGGCGCCGCGCTCCGAGCGCTCGCCGAGCAGCTCGAAAACCGGCAGAACGGGACACCCCGCCCGGCTGGTCACGCTGACCTGCACCACCTGCTGCTGCTACTCGCCTCAGCCTGCGACGAGACCGGTGGACGTTCGCTCCGCGGCGTCCCACCACCGCCGGACGATCCCGGCGACCAATTCGGGGCCTACCAACGGACCCGCGCCACTGGCAGACCGCTGCTGTGGCCCGCTGCGCAGGCTTACGCACACAGGGCGCTGCCCGGGCCAACAGCCCACGCGGTGGTGACGGTGCCGACTGGCTCGGGCAAGTCCTCGGTCGCTGAACTCGCCATCAGTCAAGCCCTGTCCCGCGGATGGGTGCTCTACCTGGCCCCAACGAACGCACTAGTCGGTCAGATCCGCCGGCAAGTCGCCGACGTGTTCGGCCGTTCCATGGCTCGCGAGTTTCTCGGCGGCGCCGAATACACACAGCTTTCCGGCGAGTCCCTTGACGACATCAACGAACGTCAAGTGCTGGTGATGACGCCGGAGAAATGCTCGCTCGCACTGCGCCAAAATCCGGAGGCCTTCGCCGACCTTTCGCTGTGCATCTTCGACGAGGCTCATCTGCTCGGCGAGCGCGGCGGACGTGGAGTGATCGCAGAACTCGTCCTCGCCGAGATCATGCACCGTGCGACAGGAGCGCGGTTGCTGCTCATGTCCGCATTGATCGCGAACCCGGGTGAGATCGGCGAGTGGCTCAGCGCGGCTACGGGAGCCCCAGCCGCCGTGGTCGACGCGCCGTGGCGGCCGACGCGCACCCTTCGGTCGATCGCCGGCATTGACCGCGAGCGGGGCATCGAAGCCGGGACGGCCGCCTTGAGACGCCTCGAGAAAATGGGGCCGAACCGGAAGAAGGAGAAGTTTGACGCTCCGGTCGCCTTGCTCGCAGGGTTACAAGGGGCCTGGACCAGCAGCAGCGACAGCGACTATAAGCTCGTCCGAACCGACATCGAGGCTACCCTTGCGGTCAACCGCGACCGGAACATCGTCCCCGACGGCTACTGCACACCCACGGCAGCAGCCATCGTGCAACGCCTCGGCGAGCGCGGCGACAAAGTCCTCGCCTTCCTGCCCCGCAGCCGGCACGACGGCTTCCGCGCAGCCGGGCTGACCGCCTTCGAGCCAATCGAGCTCGACAGCCCCGTCGCCGCCCTCATCCGGCTGGCAGATCTCGAGCTGGGTGTGCCCTCCGCGCTCCGTGTGTTGCTGCAGCGCCGGGTCGCGGTGCACACCAGCGCGCTGCTGCGCGAAGAGCAACGCGCCAGCGAAATCGCCTTCGACAGCGAGGCCGCGATCGCTTTATACGCAACCGGGACGATGGCCCAAGGGCTCAACCTGCCCGCGACCGCGGTCGTGATCGGCGGAACCGACATCGGCTACGACGAGAACGCCAGCGAACAGCAACGGCAGGACAAGACCCGCGCCCAGCTGCTGAATGCGATCGGCCGGGCCGGCCGCGCCCATGTCGCCCCCCGGTCGATGGCCGTCGTCGTGCCCAACAAGGCGGTCTATCTCAGCTCCGCCGCCGACGCTCAGCGCGCCGTCCAACGGGCCCGGTTCCTGCGAGACGAAGACGCATCTACCGACCTGCAGAGCACGCTCGACGAACTCGTGTTGGACGCACTCGCCGGCGGGCTCAGTGTCGATTCCATGTCCAGCTCTGAACTCACAGCCTTCAGCTTCCTCACGTTCGCTGCAGATGATCGCAGCGAAGCCGACGGAGTAGTCGCAAGGGACTGCCCCCGGTTCGGTTGACTCCTGACCTGTGAGGACGTGAGTCCTCGCTGGGAGGATGTATCCCATGCCGAAAGCGTTCCCGCCGGAGTT